>NZ_JBIVJP010000007.1:78954-308661 GCF_044750285.1 Streptomyces sp. NPDC088812
CGCGACGCGGACACCGCCCCGTCCCCGCACCAGGTGCCGAGCCCCCCTGCGCCGGGACTGCACCGCCTCGACGCGGCCGTGGGAGGCGCTGCCGGACACGGTCCGCCCACGGCTCGACGCGGTCGGTCGCCCGGCACCCGGACGGCCGCGGAGGCCCGCCGCGGCCCGGCACCGGGGCCCGGCGCACGGCTCGACGCGGACACACACCCCGCGCCCGGCTCGGCCGGCGGCTCGGCGCGGCCGCTCGCCCACCGGTGGGCGGAGCGCCCCGGACGGGCCGGGGTGCTCGCCCGACCGGGCCGAGGCGCTCGCCCGACGGAACCGGGGTGCTCGCCCGACCGGACCAAGACGCTCCCCCGACGGAACCGGGGTGCTCGCCCGACCGGACCGAGGCGCTCACCCGACCGGACCGAGGCGCTCACCCGACGGAACCGGGCCCGGACCGAGGCGCTCGCCCGACCGGACCGGGGTGCTCGCCCGACCGGACCGAGGCGCTCGCCCGACCGGACCAAGACGCTCCCCCGGCCGGACCGAGGCGCTCCCCCGGCCGGATCGAGGCGCTCCCCCGGCCGGACCGAGGCGCTCGCCCGACCGGACCGGGGTGCTCGCCCGACCGGCGGGCGCACCGCCCGGCGCGCCGCTCACCGCGGGCACCGCGGACGGTGGTCCGGCGTGCGGGCACCCGGCCCGCGGCTACCGTGCGAGGCGGCGCAGCAGCAGCCACAGTGCGCCCAGCAGCGCCGCGCCGAGGCACCAGCTGGCCACCACGTCCAACGGCCAGTGGTAGCCCTGGCGGACCAGCCCGATGGAGACGGCGGCGACGAGGGCGGCGGCCGTGGCGGCGACCGCGCGGCGCGCCAGTGCGGTGACCAGCCAGGGCAGCAGGACCAGGGCGGCGGAGCCGTAGGCGAGGGCCGCCGTCGCCGTGTGCCCGGAGGGGTAGTAGCCGGTGGCCGGCGGCACGGCGGGCGTGCCCGGCCGGTCCGTCCACTCCTTCAGCGGAAGGACGATCAGCGGCATCAGCGCCATCAGCACCGCCACGGCGACGGGCGGCAGCCACCAGCGCCCGACGCCCGCGGCCCTCCCCCTCCGGGCGGTGTACCAGACGACCAGGACCAGCACGGGCACCGCGACCGACACGTTGCCCAGGTCGGCGAGGAGCTCGCAGACCCGGTCCCGGTGGACGAGCGCCCGGCTGAGGCGTTCGTCCGCCCGCAGCAGCGGGCCGTCGGCGACGACCTGCCAGGTGAGCAGCGTGAAAAGGAGGGCGGGCAGACCGAACAGGAGGGCGAGGAGGCCGGGGCGCGGAGCCGGAGTCCCGGCGTCCGGCGACGCGGACGCGTGCTCGGTCCGCCGGCGGAGGCGGGTCGACATGGAGCCCAGCTTGCCAGGCGGGGGCGGGGAGGGCTGCCGGGAGCCGCGGGCGCGACCGGAGGCACGACGAAGACCCCGGAGCGCGTCCGGGGTCCGTCTTCCGTGGTCTGTACCTGAGAAGGAGGTCGGCCACCCCGGAACAGGGGGGATGGTTCCGGGGTGGCCGTCCGGACCGGGGCGCCGGCCGCCCCGGGGGGTCTGGGGCGGACGACTGTCCGATCGGTGAGGAGATCCGGAGCCGAGGCTCCGTTCGTGTGCGCGAGGCACGACCAGGTCGAAGCTGGGGAGGCTCCGGCCCGGGTTCACCCGCGGTCGCCCGCGGGTGGGGGTGTATCTCTCATCTGGGGAGAACCTACGGCAGTGACTGCCGGGACGACAGGGCGATCCGTCTCCCGCCATCCACCTCGCACACCTTCTTCACACGCTCTGCCCGGCCCGGAATTCCGTGGCTCCCGGACCGGGCGCACAGGGCCCGCTCAGATCCGGGCGAAGGCCTGCTCGATGAGGTCGAGCCCCTCGCCCAGCAGGTCGTCGCCGATCACCAGCGGCGGCAGGAAGCGCAGCACGTTGCCGTAGGTGCCACAGGTCAGGACCAGCAGGCCCTCCTGGTGGCAGGCCTTGGCGAGCGCGGCGGTCGCCTCGGGGTTCGGCTCCTTGGTCGTACGGTCCTTGACCAGCTCGATGGCGATCATCGCGCCGCGGCCGCGCACGTCGCCGATGACGTCGAACTTCTCGGCCATGGCGGTCAGGCGGCCCTTCATGATCGCCTCGATGTTCTTCGCCCGGGCGTTGAGGTCCAGCTCCTTCATCGTCTCGATCGAGCCGAGCGCGCCCGCGCAGGCCACCGGGTTGCCGCCGTAGGTGCCGCCCAGGCCACCCGCGTGGGCGGCGTCCATGATCTCGGCGCGGCCGGTGACGGCGGCGAGCGGCAGGCCGCCCGCGATGCCCTTGGCCGTGGTGATCAGGTCGGGGACGATGCCCTCGTCCTCGCAGGCGAACCACTGGCCGGTGCGGCAGAAGCCGGACTGGATCTCGTCGGCGACGAAGACGATGCCGTTGTCCGCGGCGAACTGCCGGATCGCCGGCAGGAAGCCCTTGGCCGGCTCGATGAAGCCGCCCTCGCCGAGCACCGGCTCGATGATGATCGCGGCCACGTTGTCCGCGCCGACCTGCTTGGTGATCTGGTCGATGGCCTGCGCGGCGGCCTCGGGGCCGGCGTTCTCGGCACCGGTCGGCCAGCGGTAGCCGTAGGCGACCGGGACGCGGTAGACCTCGGGCGCGAACGGGCCGAAGCCGTGCTTGTACGGCATGTTCTTCGCCGTCAGCGCCATGGTGAGGTTGGTCCGGCCGTGGTAGCCGTGGTCGAAGACGACGACCGCCTGCCGCTTGGTGTACGCGCGGGCGATCTTCACGGCGTTCTCGACGGCCTCGGCGCCGCTGTTGAACAGCGCGGACTTCTTGGCGTGGTCACCCGGGGTGAGCTCGGCGAGGGCCTCGGCGACCTCCACGTAGCCCTCGTAGGGGGTGACCATGAAACAGGTGTGGGTGAAGTCGGCGAGCTGCGCGGAGGCACGGCGCACGACGGCCTCGGCGGACGCGCCCACGCTGGTCACCGCGATGCCGGAGCCGAAGTCGATGAGGCGGTTGCCGTCGACGTCCTCGATGATGCCGCCGCCCGCGCGCGCGGTGAACACCGGCAGCACGGAACCCACGCCCTGCGCGACCACGGCGGTACGGCGGGCCTGGAGTTCCCGCGACTTCGGGCCGGGGATGGCGGTGACGACGCGGCGCTCCTGCGGAAGTGCGGTCATGGGGTGCTCCCTGATGGTCTTGCGTACCGGGTGGTCCGGCGGGGTGCGCGGTCCGGGGTTCTCCGGAGGTGCGTCCGGCGGACACAGTGCTTCTCTTCCCGCAGGCTAGGGCGACGGACGGAGGGTCGGCATGCTCCATGTGGGCGTTGTCGGCGCCACCGGTTGTCCGCGGTGGACATAGCCGGTCGACGGGCTCCGGACCCGGCCCGCTCCGCCGGTACCGACGCGCGTGTTCTGGACGCGGCACGGACACGCGACAATGCAGACGTGTTCTGGCACGCGGGGCCCAGCCGTCGCACGACGACGCGCGGGCCGACGGAACGGGGGTGCGTGAGGCTTGACGGCGGAGGTCGACTACCCGGGGCAGGTCAAGCTGGACTTCTGCAGGAGGCTGGGCGACGACTGGAGGGACCTCGCCGACCTGCTGGAAGTCCCCCCGCACGTGGCACGCGGCTTCGTCCGGGGCGACGAGGCACGGGGCGTCTGGGAGTGGCTGCTCGCCCGGGGCGGCCTGGGCGGGCTTCCGTCCGCCCTCCACGGCATCGGCCGGGAGGACCTGGCCCACGTCTTCGACGGCCGGGCCCGCACCGTCGCCGCGGCCCCGTCGCCCGGGAACCGCGCGAACGTTCCCGGCCTGCCCTCCCGCTACCTCGAACGCGGTGAGTTGATCGCCCGGTTGCGGGACCGTCTGCTCGCCTCCGGCCCGGGCGGCCCGTCCAACGCGCCGCTGATCATGATCACGGGCATGGCCGGCGTGGGCAAGTCGGTGACCGCGCGGGCGCTCGCCCGGGACCCGGCCGTCGTCGAGCACTTCGGCGACGGCGTCGCCTGGCTCGAACTCGGCAAGAGACCCGACATCCAGACCCGGCAGAACCAGCTCATCGAGGCCCTCGGCGGCGTGGCCGGCACCTCCGTCGACCAGCAGCAGGCCAACGTCCGCCTGAACGACCTGGTGCGCGGCAAGTCCTTCCTGCTGGTGCTCGACGACGCGTGGGACCCGGAGCACCTGCGGGCCTTCGAGATACACCACCCCACCGTCACCCTCCTGGTGACCACCCGCGACCGCGAGCTGCTGCACACGGAGAACACCGAGGAACTCGTCGACGCCCTGGACGAGCGGTCGGCGCTGAGCCTGTTCGCACGGCATCTGGACGTCGCGCCCGGGGACCTCACCGAGGACGAGCTGGGCATCGTCGAGGAGTGCGCGGGACTGCCCCTGGCCCTGGCGGTGGCCGGCGGCATCGTGGCGGGGCGCCGGTGGTACGCGGAGGGCCTGCTGCACAGACTGCGTTTCGGCCGTGTGGACCAGTTCGACATCCGTCTGCGGGACTACCCGTACCCGAGCCTGCTGAAGGCGCTGGACGCCAGCATCGTGGAACTGAGCCCGGCGCAGCTCGCCTGCTGTCTGAGCCTCGCGGTGTTCCGGAACGCCGGCAGTGTTCCGCGCGCCGCCTTCGGCCACCTCTGGGCGAGCCAGGGCCTGTCGCGGTACGAGGTCCAGGACATGCTGGTCGCCCTCGACCGCAGATCCCTGCTGTCCCTGGACCCGGACACCGACCGGGTGAGCGTCCACGGCCTGCTGTACGACTACATCGCCCTGTGCGTCGATCCGGCCGAGCTGCGGCGGCACCACCGGGACCTCGCGCACAGCTACCTCGGCCACTGGGGAGGACTCCAGGAGTTCCTCAAGGACCTCCGGGCCGACGGCGAGCCGGACGAGGGGCAGCGCTACGGCATCGCGCACATCGTCTTCCACCTGGCCGAAGGGGGGTGCGCGCAGGAGATGCACCGCCTCCTCGCCCTCTCCGTACCGCCCGGCGCGGCGGGCGGGACGGGCGCGGACGGCGCGAACCTCTGGTACTCCCTGCGCAACGCGCTGCACCAGGGCGAGGGGTACCTCGACGACGTCCGGATCGCCTGGGACTCCGTCGGGAGCGGACCTGTCGCCCCGGGCGCGGACGCGGAGTCCGGTGCCCCGGCCTTCGAGCCGAACGTGGCGCTCCGGCTGCGGTACGCGCTCATCACCGCCTCGATCCGGAGCATCGCGGCGCAGATCTCCCCCCGGCTGCTGTCCCGCATGGCGGACACCGGCGCCTGGCCCGGCGACAGATGCCTGCACCACGCGCTGCGGATCCCTCAGGCGGACGCCAGGACGGAGGCGCTCGCGACCCTCCTGCCCCACCTCTGCGAACCGGACGTGAAGGGCGCGGTCACCGAGATCGTCGCGGGACTCCCCCATGTGAAGAAGACCCACCGCGCGCGGACCCTGGCCCTCGTCGCCGCCCGCCTGTCCCCGGAACACACCCCGGTCGTCCTCGGCCTGCTGGACGACATGCGGTCGCCGCCGCACTTCGCCGACGTCGTCGAGGCGCTCCTCCCCGCGCTGACGGAACCGCTGGCGAGGAAGGCGCTGGAGGGCTCCGAGAGATTCCGCCACAAGCCGTACGGCGCCTGGGCGCGGGCTCTCCTCGCCACCTGCCTCCCGGCGGCGGAGCGCGTCGGTCTCCAGCTCCAGTGCCTTTTCGAGAGCTCCTTCGGCGGAGCCCAGCAGCACCGGGAGACCGCCGGGAAGGCGATCCGCGACGTCCTGGGCGAGGGGGTGGACGAAGAACGCGTCCTCGACGTCTTCGCCCGTGTGTCGGCCGACGCCAAACCGGTCAAGAAGGTCGTGCTGGCCGGTGTCGCGCTGCCGCTGCTGTCGGGAAGCCGTCACCGGACGCTCCTGGAGCAGGCCCGGACCTGGGCCGCCGCCGTTCCGGGCCCGGCGGACCGCTGCCTCGGCCTGTCGCTGCTGGCCGGCGTGGCGAGCGGCGACGCCCGCGCCGCCCTGGCCGATGCCGCGCTCGCGGCGGCAGCCGAGGTGCGCGATCCCACGGCAGGGAGCAGCGCACTGGTCGCGGCGGCCCTCGCCGGTACGGACCCCACCGCCGTCGAAGCGGCGTTGGAGGCGTCGATCGACGCCGCGAAACGGTCGAGGAACAGGCCGCCCACCGCGTTCCTCACCCTGTGCCCCCGTCTCCCGGACGCCTTGCTGGACCGGGCGCTGGAGGCGGCGGGCGCCATGGGGTTCTGGCGCGGCAGGGCGTACGCCGCCCTCGCGCCCCGGCTCACCGCCGACCGGCTCGGCGCGGTCCTGCGGCTCGCCCGGAGGAACACCTGGTCGGCCAAGCAGCTGATTCCGGCCGTCTTCGCGTTCCTGCCTCCGCCGCTCCGCCTGGAGGCGGTCTCCGTCATCGCGGAGCTCGACCCGCCCGCCGACCGGGCCGAGCTGCTCCAGACGGTGGCCGCGCACCTGGACCCGGCCACGGCACAGTCCGCGCTGCCGTCGGCGCTGGCACTGCGGGACCGGTCGCTGCGGTTCGCCACGCTCGCGGCCCTGGTTCCGCAGGCGCCTCCCGCCGTGCGGCACGCGGCCATGGAGGACGTCGTCGGGGAGTGGGAGGCCGGTGCGGGCGACGGGCAGACCCGTTGGATCGACCTGCTCTGCGAGCATCTCGACAAGCGACAGCTGGAGCGGATGTCGGCCCGGATCGAGACGCTCCGCGACATCCATCTCGCGGTGTCGGCGGTCACGGCCCTCCTGCCCTACGGGGACCTGGGCGAACGGCGGTCGCTGATCCGGTCCGCCACGGGTCCGGCACGCCGGGTGTCCGACCCCGGAGCCCGGGTTCGCGCCCTGATCGGGCTGGCCAGGAGGGTCCCCCGCAAGGACCGGGACGACCTGCTGACGCAGGCCCTGGAGGCCCTCGGGCACGTCACCTCCCCCGCGGCACGGCTGGAGCACGTCTTCGCCGTCCTGTCGGCCGCGCCGCCGGCCCACGGACCGGCAGCCGCGCGTCTGGCGCTCTCCGCGCTGCCGCTCACGGACGACGCCGAGGTGCGCGGCCAGGCCGCGGCGGCGCTCGTCTCACCGGCCCTGCGGGAGTCCGGCCTCGTGCCGGAGGAGGATCTCCCGGCCCTGACGGCGTACACCGAGCGGGCGGCCACCCGGCCCACCGCGTCCGTCCGGTCGTACACCAGGGTGTTCACGCTCTCCGGCCCTCCGCTCGGGAAGCTCGCCTTCGCCCTGGCGGCCGAGGAGGAGGACGCCAGGTCCGCGAGCCTGGTCGCGGTCGCGCCGCACCTGCCGCCCGCCCTCCGGGAGGAGGCGGTGGCGGGGGCGAGACTCCTGACGGACAAGGCGCTGCGGGCGCACACGCTCGACGGGATCGCCGATGCCGCTGAGGGGGAGCACCGGAGGGCCCTGCTGAGCGAGGCCTGGGACGTCCGTCTCTCCGTGGAGGACCGCAGCGCCGACGTCCGGGTGGCCGCCGCCTTCCTGCCGCTGGCGCCCCACGACGCCCTGCTGCCGGTGGGCCACTGCCTGGTGCAGGAGGCCCACGCGCTCGACGGCTCCCTGGCCAGGTGCAGGGCCGTCACGGCCCTCGCCGAGGTCCTTCCGCCGACCCTGGCCGGACGGGCCGCCGCCGTCGCCCACCGCGTGTCCGATCCCGTCATGCGGACGAGCGCGGTCACCGCGGTCTGCAAGCGGCTCCCGGCCGGTGTGGCCCGTCGCACGGTCGCCGGCGTCGTCACCGCCGTCGTCGAGACGTACGACGCCACCGTCGCGGCACGCGCCCTGGCCTCCGCGTCGGCGGTCCTGGACGAGGAGGACCGGACCCGGCTCGGGCTCGGGGTCCTGGAGGCGGTCTCCCGTCTCGGCAGCGGCGCGCTTCGGGCCGTGTCCTACCGCGAGCTGGCGAGGGTCCGGTCGGAGCCCGTCACCCAAGCGCTGCTGGAGAGGTCGCGGAAGCTCGACCCGCCGGACCGGGCGGTGGTCGTCGCGGCGCTCGCCGAGCACTGCGGCCCGGCCGAGCGGAGGTTCGCGCTGTCGCAGCTCGGCGGTGTCGCCGACGCGCGGGGGCGGGCGGCCGCGGCCAGAGCCCTGATCGCGCACATCGGGGACGAGGACGCCGGGGACGGTGCCGGGTTCTTCGACGTGATCGCCGGACTCGGCGACTGGTCCTACCTCCAGGCGACGCTGCTCGGAGCGCTGGCCTCCCATGGATCGCCGCAGGTCCGGACGCGGGCGCTGGAGGCGGCCCTCGGCCTGCCGAGGATCGCGCCGCGGGTCTCCGCGGTCATGACCATCGCGCCGCTGATGTGCGAGGAGGCCGAACTCGCGCGGTGGGAGTCGGAGTTCCTGTCCCTGTGCGCGCGGACGAAGAACCACGGGGAGAGGGCCGGCGCCCTGGTGGAGCTGAGCCGCTTCGCGCGCGGGCGGGACCGGGAGCGGATCGTCGTGGAGGCCGTCGTGACGTGCCTGACCCTGGCCGGTGCCCGGCGGCGGGCGGACCTGGCCAGGACCGTGGGCAGGGTGCTGGCCGGCCTGCGGACCGAGGACAAGGGCTCCCTGCTGGACCGGTGCCTGCGCGCGGCGACCGCCGAAGGACGCTCGGCGATCGTGTCGTGCCTTCCGGTCCTCGTCCCGCTGCTGCTGTCGGCGCACGCCGACGGAACCGTCCGGGGCGGTCACGAGGCGGTGGAAGACGTCTTCCGCTGGTGGACTTAGCACCACGGCCGCTGGTGGACTCAGCAGTACGGCCGCTGGTGGACTCAGCACCACGGCCGCTGGTGGACTCAGCAGTACGGCCTACGCGGCCGCCCAGTCGTCCGGATACTCTCCAGCATGGTCTCCCCACACGCCGAGGACGACTCCGCGGGCGTCGACGTCGTCATCCTCACGGCCCTCCCGCTGGAGGAACAGGCCGTCGTCAGGGCCCTGGGCGACTGCTCGGCGCACCCGTGGCGGGGGCGTACGCTGCGCATCGGCCGGGTCGACGGCCTGCGCGTGCTGGTGTTCCCCATGAACGGCATGGGCAACGTCGGATCGGCCGAGACCGCCACCCGTGTCATCGGGGTCTGGAACCCCGCGCACCTCCTGGTCGTCGGCATCGCGGGCGGTGCCCGTCGAGCGGGGGACGGCCCGCAGCTGGGTGACGTCCTCGTGGCCGACCAGGTCGTCGGCCACGAGCTGGGCAAAGCGCGCCCGGACGGGGTGGAACGGCGCTACGAGGTCTACCGCCCCGACCCTCGGCTGCTGGCGGCGGCACACGGGCTCGCACCCCGCGACTGGGCACTGGAGGCCGCCGTGCCCCGGCCCGACGGCGAGACCGGCCGTGTCATCCCGCGGGCCCTGTTCGGCCCGGTGTTCGCCGGTGAGAAGGTCCTGGCGGACGAGGCGACCCTGGAGGGCCTGCGGTCGCACTGGCCGAAAGCGGTCGGTGCCGAGATGGAGGGCCTGGGCGTCGCCGTCGCCTCCCACCGCGGCGGCCCCGGCTTCCTCATGGCGAAGGCCGTCAGCGACTTCGCCGACACGGCCAAGGACGACGACTGGCAGCCGTACGCCGCGGAGACGGCCGCGCGATTCGCCGTGGCGGTGCTGCGGAACGCCTCGCTCCAGGCGCGGCCGGAACGTCCGCAGGCGCTGCCCACCACCGTGCCGGTGCTGTTCCCCGGGCCGGTGAAGGTCCAGGTCTGCCGGCGCCTGCACGACGACTGGGAAGAGGTCGCCGACCTCTTCGACGTCCCACGGCACCACAGGGCACGCTTCCGGCCGGGGAACGAGCCGCGCGACCTCTGGGAGTGGCTCGAAGCGCGCGAGAAGCTGGCCACGCTGCCGGACCTGCTGGCCGGGATCGGCCGCGACGACCTCGTCCGGATCATGCGGCCCCCGACGCCGTGACCGTCGCCGCCCGCTCACCGTCCCCGGCGGGCGGGCCGAACGCGGACGGTGATCGCCCCGCGCGGAACCCGCACCGGCCGCGCAATCGGTGAATTCACCCTGCCGGGGCGTTAGATTGACTCGGCGATGACGGACGGAGCGGCTGCTCAGGGGGCAAGGGCGATGGACAGCGACGGGACGCAGGACGCACGGGGCACGCACGCGAATCCCGTGCCGCGCCCGGCGGGGCCGCCACAGCGCCCCGCGGGAGCGCCGCCGGAGCCACCGGCCAGGCCGACGGGACCCCCGGCGACGCCACCGGGACCTCCGGCAGTACCTCCGGGAACGCCGCCGGGACCTGCGGGGACGCGGCCGCAGCCGCCCGTGGTGCCGCCGCGGCCGGCCGGCGCACCGGGTGCGGCACCGCACCCGGCCGGGTGGACCGGAGGGGCCGGGCCGGACCGGCGGAGCCCACGGGGCCAGGAGACCGAGCGGGCGGCACAGGCCGCGCACGCCGGCCGGCCCCCCTCACCCCCCGCGTCGCCCCCCTCGTCCGCCGTGGCCGCCTGGCTGAACGAGGCGCGTCCGGCCGCGCGGCCGGGCGTCTGGCGGTTCGGGTACCGGTTGCCGAAGGCCGCGCGGGCGGCGGAGCGGCTGGCGCCCGTCACGGTCGTCGGCATGCTGATCCCACTGGTGGTCGCCCTGGTGCTGTGGTCGCTGTGGCGGCGCGGCGCCGTCCCGTACCAGTTCTCGCTGCTGCGCGTGTTCACCCCGGACGACTGGTGGTGGGGCGGCACGATCGCCTCCGCGCGCACCATGGAGGGCGCCGAGGCCCGGGTGGTCTACGACGGGGTGTTCTTCGCCGTCCTGCTGTGGGTGACGGGCCGGCTGGGCGGCTGGGCGGCCGCCGCGCGCCACGTCGTCGGACGGCGGCCGCAGCCGGTCCGGGCCCTGCTCGGCCTGCTGTGCGCGCTGGCCGCGCTGAGCCTCGTCTTCCCCGACGCGTTCCCCGGGGTCGGCTGGGACGCCCTGCCGGTCGTCGAGCCGCTGTTCTCGCTGATCGTCCTGGTCTCCGGCAGCTACGAGCTGTTCGCCTCCCCCACCTTCACCGACTTCCTGTACACGGTGATCACTGCGCTGGTGGTGTGGCCGTTCGCGCTGCTCGGCGGCTGGTGGCCGTACCTGAAGGAACGACTCGCCGCCCGCCGCACGAAGCCCGGCGGCACCGCGCCCGCGGGCGTGGAGCGGCCGCGCGCGCAGTGGCCCGAGCTGCGGGACGCCGGCGAGTACGAGGCGGCGGACGTGCTGACCGCCGAGGTCGCGGCCGGGCGGATGAACGACGTGGACTGCGCGCGCGTCACGCGCGCGTGGGCGGCACGGCGGCCGGACTTCCGGCAGACGGTGCTGCGGGAGGCGGGCGCCGCCTGGACGCACCCCTCCGGCGACCGCGACCTGCCCCGGCGCGGCGCCCGCCACGACCTGCTGGCCGGCCAGGTGCGCATCGGCCGCTGGGTCGCCGCCGAGCGCGCCCCCCTCGCCTACCACGACGCGGGCGCCGCGCTCGGGCCGGAGGCGCTGGGCACCTCGCTGCTGGCGGTCGGGCCGTCCGGCTCGGGCAAGACGCGCACGCTCGTCGAGCCGCTGACCGAGGCGCTGGCCCTCCAGGCGCTGACCGGGAGCTGCGCGCTCGTCGTGGTCTCCTCCCCGGGGAGCCCGCTCGGCTCCGACTCCGCGTTCGACGTGATCGTACGGATCGGGGACCCCTCGTCCGTCCACGACCTGGACCCGTACGCGGAGTGCGACGACCCCGACGAGGCGGCCGCCGTGCTCGCCGAGGCGCTGGTGGGAGACCTCGGCACGGTGAACGGCCAGAGCGCGGCCACCGCGCTCGCCCAGCTGCTCGGCCCCTACCGGGCCGCGCACGGCCGCTTCCCCGCCCTGCCGGTCCTGCGCGAGCTGCTGGAGGGCGATCCGGCGGCGCTGTCGGCACTGCGGGAGGCCGTGGCCGGGGACGAGGTCATGCGCCGCGAACTGGACGCGCGGGTACGGCAGACCGGCGTGCCCGGCGACGCGGGCCGCGCGCTCGCCGACCGGCTCGCGCTGCTGAACCGGCCGGTGTTCGCCGGCTTCTTCGGCGGCGGGGCCGACGCTCAGGGCGGGGCAGGGGCCGGCGCGCACCGGCCCTTCTCGCTGCGCGCCGTCGCCCACCACCCGCTGCGGGTCCGGATCGACCTGCCCGAGCGCGGCCACGAGGAGGCCGCCCGGCTGGTCACCCGGCTCGTCCTAGCCCAGTTCCAGGCCGTCGTACGGGAGGGGCGGCGGGCGCACTTCGCCTGTCTGGTCCTCGACGACGCGACGGGGACGGTCACCGCGGACTCGGTGCGCCGGATCCAGCGGCTGCGCGCGCGGAACGCGGGCGTGGTGCTCGCGCTGCGGACCGTCGCCGACGTCCCCGAGGCGCTGCACGGGCCGCTGTACGCGGCGGTGGGCTGCCGGATGGCGTTCTCCGGCATCACCACCTGGGACGGCAGCCGGTTCGCGCAGACCTGGGGCACCGAGTGGGTGGAGACGACGGAGGTCGCCCGGCACACCGTCTTCGCGGACCAGCCGATGACCCGCGCGATCCACGCCCTGCGCAAGCTGGTCACCGGCAAGGCCGTGACCACGGACGCGGTGACGGTGCGCCAGGTCGAGCGGGAGCGGTGGTCGGCGTCGCAGCTGGCGCACGAGGTGCCACCGGGGCACGCGGTGCTGTCCCTGACGACCGTCGGGGGCGAGCACGCGCCGCCGCTGCTGGTGGACCTGCGGGGCTGAGCCCGGGGGCCTGCGGGGACGTGAGGGAGCGCGGAGAACTCCGCCGGTGAGGCAGAATCGACCTGGGCCCTTCATACGAAGCGGCCAAGAGAGATCACCACGTGAAGGCACCATGCCCCCGACGCTCGCCTCGCTCGTCCACCACTCCGCGCTGAAACTGACCGTGCGGGCGGGCGAGGACCGCCTGGACGTCCCGGTGCGCTGGGCCCACGTCAGTGAGCTCGCCGATCCCGTGCCGTACATGGAGGGCGGGGAGCTGCTGCTGATCACCGCGCTGAAGCTGGACGCGGAGGACCCCCAGGCCATGCGGCGCTACGTGAAGCGCCTGGCCGGGGCGGGCGTGGTGGGGCTCGGTTTCGCCGTCGGCGTCGCCTACGAGGAGACCCCGAAGGCGCTCGTGGACGCCGCCGAGGAGGTGGGCATGCCCCTGCTGGAGGTGCCCCGCCGCACGCCCTTCCTCGCGATCAGCAAGGCGGTGTCGGCGGCGATCGCGGCCGACCAGTACCGGGCGGTGACGGCGGGGTTCGCGGCCCAGCGCGAGCTGACCAGGCAGGCGCTGACGGACGGGCCCGAGGGGCTGCTGGCCTCGCTCGCCACCCACGTCGACGGGTGGGCCGCGCTGTACGACGCCTCGGGAGCCGTCGTCGCGGCCGCGCCCGAGTGGGCGGGGCGGCGCGCGGGGCGGCTCACGGCCGAGGTGGAACGGCTGCGGGAGCGTCCGGCGCCCGCCTCGGTGGTGGCCGGCGGGCCGGAGTTCTCCGACCACGACGACCGGGTCGAACTGCACTCCCTGGGCACCGGCCGCCGGCCGCGCGCGGCCCTCGCGGTCGGGACGGCGTCGGCGCTCGGCACGGCGGAGCGGTACGCCGTGCACTCGGCGATCGCCCTGCTCACCCTCACCACGGAACGCTCCCGCTCGCTGCACGCGGCCGAGCAGCGCATCGGCGCGGCGGTGCTGCGCATGCTCCTGGCGGGCGAGCCGGACCACGCCCGGGCGGTCGCCGGGGACCTGTACGGCCGTCTGCTCGACGCCCCCTTCCGGGTGATCGTGGCCGAGCCGGCGCACGCGCGCGTGGCGGCCGGCGCCGGGGAGACGGCCGGGGACCTCACGGAGGCCGTGGAGTCGGCGGCCGCCCGGTCCGGGGAGGCGGTGCTGGTGGTGCCCGAGGGCGACCGGCTGGTGGCGCTGGCCGCGGACGGCGGCGCGGCCGTGGCGGCGTGCCTGCGGTACGCGGCCGCCTTGGAGAACGCCCGGTCCTCGGCGGGCGGACGCGACGGCGACGACGACGAACCGGTCGTCGGCCTGTCCGCGCCGTCCGGTCCGATCGCCGCGGCCGGGGCGTACAAGCAGGCCGAGCAGGCGCTGTCCGTGGCCCGCCGCCGCGGCCGGGTCCTCGTCGAGCACGAGCAGCTCGCGGCGGGCTCGGTCCTCCCCCTCCTCGCGGACGACGCGGTGCGGGCCTTCGCGGACGGTCTGCTGCGCTCCCTCCACGAACACGACGCGACCGGCCGGGGCGACCTGGTCGCCTCCCTGCGCGCCTGGCTCTCCCGCCACGGCCAGTGGGACGCCGCGGCGGCCGACCTGGGCGTCCACCGCCACACCCTCCGCTACCGCATGCGCCGCGTGGAGGAGATCCTCGGCCGCTCCCTGGACGACCCGGACGTACGGATGGAACTGTGGCTGGCCCTGAAGGCGACGGCCACGGATTGACTTGCTCCTCGGGCTGAAGCCCGGGGACCGGGCCGGAACAGACAGCCCGACCGACGGCCCCCGACCGACGGCCCCCGACCGACAGCCCGGGCAACCACCCAGAGGACAGACCACCCCAAGGCCGGACGAGGGCCGACGGCCCAGACAACCGGCCCGGGTCGACGACCCGAGCGACAGCCCCCGACCGACAGCCCAGGCAACCACCCAGAGCACAGACCACCCCAAGGCCGGACAAGGGCCGACGGCCCAGACAACCGGCCCGGATCGACGACCCGAGCGACAGCCCCCGACCGACAGCCCAGGCAACCACCCACAGCACAGACCACCCCAAGGCCGGACAAGGGCCGACGGCCCAGACAACCGGCCCGGATCGACGACCCGAGCGACAGCCCCCGACCGACAGCCCAGGCAACCACCCACAGCACAGACCACCCCAAGGCCGGACAAGGGCCGACGGCCCAGACAACCGGCCCGGGTCGACGACCCAGGCAACGGGCCGGACGATGGGCCGGGGCAGGCCGCCCAGGCGACCGGCCGGGCGACGGCCCGGGGACGGCCCGGGGACGGCCCGGGGACGGCTCAGCTGCCCGGGTTCCCCGGCGGTGGACCCGCCGTGCGGCCCCCCGGCCTCGGGTCCCCCGTCGGGCCCGCCGCCGCCTCGTGCATGGCCAGTTCGAGGAGGGTCGGGTCGGTCAGGGTGCCGGAGGCGTCCGGGGGGACGAGCCAGCGGACGGTGCCGGTCGTGCGGCCCGGGTGGGGCACGACGATCCAGGTGCCGGCCCCGGCCGTACGGACACCGGTGCCGATCCAGCGGGCGGCCGTCCCCGGCGGGACGAGGAAGCCCAGCCGGTCGTCGCCGAAGCCGGCCAGGACCGGGCCGGGCCGGCCGAGGAGGCGGGTGAGCACGTCGAGCGTGGGACGGCCCAGTGCGCCCGCCAGGATGAGTACGTCCCAGGCCTTGCCCGCGGGCAGCAGGGCGACCCCCCGGGGGTTGCGCTCCCATTCCCGGCGGCAGGCCCCGGGATCCGGTGCGACGGATGCCAGCCATGCGACGGCCGTCTTCGCCCCAGCCATGAGGAGACCTCCCTTGTCTGTCGTGGACGCGTTCGCGTCACGAGGGAGAGGGAGGTCCCCCGGTGGGCATTACGCGGCTTGCGGCCACCCGTTGGGGTGAACCGGCTCACCGCGCGGCGGCGCCCGAAGCCGTACCCGCGGCGCCCGAAGCCGTACCCGCGGCGCCCGGAGCCGTACCCGCGGCGGCGGCCGTCAGCTGTCGAAGCCGAGCCCCAGCCGGTCCATCGTCCGCAGCCACAGGTTGCGCCGCCCGCCGTGCGCGTCCGCCCTCGCCAGCGACCACTTGGTGAGGGCGATGCCGGTCCAGGCGAAGGGCTCGGGCGGGAAGGGCAGCGGCTTCTTGCGGACCATCTCCAGGGAGGTGCGCTCGGTGCTCTCCCCCGCCAGCAGGTCCAGCATCACCTCGGCGCCGAACCGGGTCGCGCCGACGCCCAGCCCGGTGTACCCGGCGGCGTAGGCGACCCTGCCCTGGTGGGCCGTGCCGAAGAACGCCGAGAAGCGCGAGCAGGTGTCGATCGCGCCGCCCCACGCGTGCGTGAAGCGGACGCCCTCCAGCTGCGGGAAGCAGGTGAAGAAGTGCCCGGCGAGCTTGGCGTACGTCTCCGGCCGGTCGTCGTACTCGGCGCGCACCCGGCCCCCGTAGGGGTAGATCGCGTCGTAGCCGCCCCACAGGATCCGGTTGTCGGCGGACAGCCGGAAGTAGTGGAACTGGTTGGCCGAGTCCCCGAGCCCCTGCCGGTTCTTCCAGCCGATCGACGCGAGCTGACCGTCCGTCAGCGGCTCGGTCATCAGGGCGTAGTCGTAGACCGGGACGGTGTACGACCGCACCCGCCGGACCAGACTGGGGAAGATGTTCGTGCCGAGCGCGACCTGGCGGGCGCGGACCCGGCCGTAGGGGGTGCGCACGGCCAGGCCGGCACCGTAGGGCTTCAGCGTCAGCGCGGGCGTGTGCTCGTGGACGCGGACGCCGAGGCGGACGCAGGCCCGCTTGAGGCCCCAGGCGAGTTTCGCGGGGTGCAGCATGGCCACGCCCCGGCGGTCGTACAGGCCGGCCTCGAAGGTCGGGGAGTTCACCTGCTCGCGGACGGCGTCGGCGTCGAGGAACTCGACCCCGCCGGCGAGGCCCCGGCGTTCGAGGTCCTCGTACCAGTCCCGCAGTTCCCACGCCTGGTAGGTCTCGGTGGCGACGTCGATCTCGCCGGTGCGCTCGAAGTCGCAGTCGATGCCGTGCCGGGCGATCGCCGCCTCGATCTCGTCGAGGTTGCGCTCGCCGAGTTCCTGGAGCCGGTGGATCTCGTCCGGCCAGCGGGCGAGCCCGTTGGCCAGACCGTGGGTGAGGGAGGCCGCGCAGAAGCCTCCGTTGCGGCCCGAGGCGGCCCAGCCCACCTCGCGGCCCTCCAGCAGCACCACGTCCCGCTGGGGCTCGCGCTCCTTGGCGATCAGCGCGGTCCACAGGCCGCTGTAGCCGCCGCCCACGACCAGCAGGTCGCAGGTCTCGGCGCCGGTGAGCGCGGGCTCCGGGCGGGGCCTGCCGGGGTCTTCCAGCCAGTACGGGACCGGCTGGGCTTCGGAGAGGGACTTCGTCCAGTGGGTGTTTTTGCCACTGCTCATGGCGCTCGGGGCCATGATTTCAACTCCCTACGAGGGTCTATGCCTTCTGCTTGTCGCGGCGGTTGCCGACGACCATGGAGGCCAGCACCAGCAGGACGGCGACGAGGAACATCGCCGTGCCGATGACGTTGATCTGGACGGGCGTTCCGCGCTGTGCCGAGCCCCAGACGAACATGGGGAAGGTGACGGTCGAGCCCGCGTTGAAGTTGGTGATGATGAAATCGTCGAAGGACAGCGCGAAGGCGAGCAGCGCGCCCGCGGCGATCCCGGGGGCCGCGATCGGCAGGGTGACGCGCCAGAACGTCTGGAACGGTCCGGCGTACAGGTCCTGCGCCGCCTGCTCCAGCCTCGGGTCCATGGACATGACGCGCGCCTTGACCGCCGTCACGACGAAGCTGAGGCAGAACATGATGTGGGCGATCAGGATCGTCCAGAAGCCGAGCTGCGCGCCCATGTTGAGGAAGAGGGTGAGCAGCGAGGCCGCCATGACGACCTCGGGCATCGCCATGGGCAGGAAGATCAGCGAGTTCACGGCGCCGCGCGCGCGGAAGCGGTAGCGGACGAGCGCGAAGGCGATCATCGCGCCGAGGGCGGTGGCGCCGAGCGTCGCCCAGAAGGCGATCTGGAGGCTGAGCGACAGCGAGCCGCACATCCCGGCGACGCCGCAGGGGTCCTGCCAGGCGTCCGTGGAGAACTGCTGCCACGCGTAGTTGAAGCGCCCCTTCGGCTTGTTGAAGGAGAACACGGTGACGACGAGGTTCGGCAGCAGGAGGTAGGCGAGTGTCAGGAGTCCCGCGAGGACGACGAGGTTCCTTCTGAGCCAGGTGACGAAGGGCATCAGACCAGGTCCTCCGTCCCGGACCGGCGGATGTAGAAGGTGACCATGAGCAGGATCGCCGCCATGAGGATGAACGACAGGGCGGCCGCGGTGGGATAGTCCAGGATCCGCAGGAACTGGGTCTGGATGACGTTTCCGATCATGCGGGTGTCGGTGGAGCCGAGGAGTTCGGCGTTGACGTAGTCGCCGGCCGCCGGGATGAAGGTCAGCAGCGTGCCGGAGACCACGCCCGGCATCGACAGCGGGAAGGTGACCTTCCGGAAGGTCGTGAGGGGTTTGGCGTACAGGTCGCCGGCCGCCTCGTGCAGCCGTCCGTCGATGCGCTCCAGCGAGGTGTACAGCGGCAGGATCATGAACGGCAGGAAGTTGTACGTCAGACCGCACACCACCGCCAGCGGGGTGGCCAGCACCCGGTCGCCGGAGGTCCAGCCGAGCCAGCCGGTGACGTCCAGGACGTGCAGCGCGTCGAGCGCGCCGACCACCGGGCCGCCGTCCGACAGGATCGTCTTCCAGGCGAGGGTGCGGATCAGGAAGCTGGTGAAGAACGGCGCGATCACCAGGATCATGATCAGGTTCCGCCAGCGTCCCGCACGGAAGGCGATCAGGTAGGCCAGCGGGTAGCCGAGCACCAGGCACAGCACGGTCGCGGCGGCCGCGTAGGCCACCGAGCGCAGGAACTGCGGCCAGTACTCGCCGAGCGCGTCCCAGTAGGTCGCGAAGTGCCAGGTGACCCGGGATCCCTCCTCCAGGGAGCCCGTCTGCACGGACGTGGAGGCCTGGTAGATCATCGGCAGCGCGAAGAACACGACCAGCCAGAGCAGGCCGGGCAGCAGCAGCCAGTACGGCGTCCAGCGCCCGCGCCGGCGGGGCGGCTTCGCCTTCGCGGGTGTCGGGGAGAGGGGCGGGGGCGCCTCGGTGAGCGTCGCCATCACAGAGCCGCCTCTTCCTCGGTGCCGGCGTCCATGTCCTGGGCGGCGTCCAGACCGAAGGTGTGGGCGGGGTTCCAGTGCAGGACGACCTCGGCGCCGGGGGCGAGGCGGGCGTCGCGGTCGACGTTCTGGACGTAGACCTCGAACGCGGGGCAGACCGAGCTGTCGACGACGTACTGCGTGGAGACGCCGATGAACGACGTGGCGGCGATGGTGCCGGTGATGCGGTTGCGGCCCTCGGGGACCTCGCCCGCGTCGTCGGCGGGGGTGAGGGAGATCTTCTCGGGGCGGACGCCGACAAGGACCTTGCCGCCGGTCGTCGTGGGCGCGGAACATCGCGCCTCGGGCAGCACCAGCTTGCCGTCCCCCGCCTTGAGCACGAGGTCGTCGCCGCTGCGGGAGTCGACCTCGGCCTCGATGAGGTTGGAGGTGCCGAGGAAGTTGGCGACGAACGTCGTCCCGGGGTTCTCGTAGAGGTCGGCGGGCGAGCCGAGCTGCTCGACGCGGCCCGCGTTCATCACGGCGACCGTGTCGGCCATGGTCATGGCCTCCTCCTGGTCGTGCGTGACGTGGACGAAGGTGATGCCGACCTCGGTCTGGATGCGCTTGAGCTCCAGCTGCATCTGGCGGCGCAGCTTGAGGTCGAGGGCGCCGAGGGGCTCGTCGAGGAGGAGCACCTTGGGGTGGTTGATGAGCGCGCGGGCGACGGCCACCCGCTGCTGCTGGCCGCCGGAGAGCTGGTGCGGCTTCTTGCGCGCCTGCTCGCCGAGCTGCACCAGGTCGAGCATCTCCTCGACCTGCTTCTTCACCGACTTGATGCCGCGCCGGCGCAGTCCGAAGGCGACGTTCTCGAAGATGTCGAGGTGCGGGAAGAGGGCGTAGGACTGGAAGACGGTGTTCACCGGCCGCTTGTACGGCGGCAGCGCCGTCACGTCCTGGTCGCCGAGGTGCACGGTGCCGGAGGAAGGTTCCTCCAGTCCGGCGATCATGCGCAGGGTGGTGGTCTTGCCGCAGCCGGAGGCGCCGAGCAGGGCGAAGAAGGAGCCCTGCGGGACGGTCAGGTCGAGCGGGTGGACGGCGGTGAAGGCGCCGTAGGTCTTGCTGATGCCGGAGAGGCGGACGTCGCCGCCGCTGTCTGTGGTCTTCATCGTCGTCACGCCCCAGTGAGCTTCGCGAACTTCGCCTCGTAGGCCGTCTCTTCCTTCGAGCTCAGGGAGCGGAAGGCGTGGGACTTGGCCTGCATGGCCTGGTCGGGGATGATCAGCGGATTGTTCGCCGCGTCCTCGTCGATCTTCGCGAGCTCGGCCTGCACACCGTCGACGGGACAGACGTAGTTGATGTAGGCGGCGAGCTCGGCGGCGGGCTGCGGCTCGTAGTAGTAGTCGATGAGCCGCTCGGCGTTGGTCTTGTGCCGCGCCTTGTTGGGGACCAGCAGGTTGTCGCTGGACGTCAGGTAGCCGCTGTCGGGGATGACGAAGTCGACGTCGGGGCTGTCCGCCTTGAGCTGGACGACGTCGCCGGCCCAGGCGATGCAGGCGGCGAAGTCGCCGCTGGAGATGTCCGAGGTGTAGTCGTTGCCGGTGAAGCGGCGGATCTGGCCGCTGTCCACGGCCTTCTGGAGGCGGGCGATGGCCGCGTCGTAGTCGTCGTCGGTGAACTTCGCCGGGTCCTTGCCCATGTCGAGCAGCGTCATGCCGACGCTGTCGCGCATCTCGGTGAGGAAGCCGACGCGGCCCTTGAGCTTCGGGTTGTCGAGCAGGTCGGAGACCGACGTCACCTCGACGCCGTCGAGGGCCTTCTTGTTGTAGGCGATCACGGTCGAGATGCCCTGCCAGGGGTACGAGTAGGCGCGTCCCGGGTCCCAGTCGGGGCTGCGGAACTGGCTCGAGAGGTTGGCGTAGGCGTGCGGCAGGTTCGAGGGGTCCAGTTTCTGCACCCAGCCCAGGCGGATGAGGCGGGCGGCGAGCCAGTCGGTGAGGACGACGAGGTCGCGGCCGGTGTCCTGGCCCGCGGCGAGCTGCGGCTTGATCTTGCCGAAGAACTCGTTGTTGTCGTTGACGTCCTCGGTGTACGTGACCTCGATGCCGGTCCTCTTGGTGAACGCCTCCAGCGTGGGGTGGTGCTTGCCGCTGTCGTCGACGTCCATGTACTCGGTCCAGTTGGAGAAGCTGACGGTCTTCTCCTGCGCCGAGTGGTCCTCGGCGGACGTGCCGCCCTCGGTCTTCCCGGCCGCGGGGATGCCGCAGGCGCCGAGCGCGCCGGCGCCGCCCAGTGCCAGGGCACCGCCCGCGGAGGCGCGCAGCAGGGACCGGCGGGTCAGGGCCGCCCTGCCGTTGCGGAGGCTGCGCCGTATCGCGGCCGCTTGGACCGGTGTGAGGCGGTCGGGCTCGTACTGCTCCATGCGCGTGGTGCCCTTTCGGGAGGTCGGCCGTGGTCGGCGGCCGGTCGTGGCTAACAGTCCCCGAAGACGGTGCGGTGCCAGGACTTCCGGGCCACCGCGGTGTTGTCGAACATAACGTGCTTGATCTGCGTGTACTCCTCGAACGAATACGCCGACATGTCCTTGCCGAAGCCGGACGCCTGGTATCCGCCGTGGGGCATCTCGCTGATGATCGGAATGTGGTCGTTGACCCACACGCACCCGGCCTTGATCTCGCGCGTGGCCCGGTTCGCCCGGTAGACGTCCCGGCTCCACGCGGAGGCGGCCAGACCGTACGGCGTGTCGTTGGCCAGCCGGATCCCCTCGTCGTCGCTGTCGAAGGGGAGGACGACCAGGACCGGACCGAAGATCTCGGCCTGCACGACCTCGCTGTCCTGCGCCGCGTCCGCGATGAGAGTGGGGAGATAGTACGCGCCGTTCCGGAGCTCTCCCCGGGGGGCCTCACCGCCGGTCACCACGCGCGCGTAGGCGCGCGCCCGGTCGACGACGGCGGCCACCCGGTCGCGCTGCACGTGCGAGATCAGCGGCCCGAGGTCGGTGCCCGGGGCGAACGGGTCGCCGAGCCGGACGGTCTCCATGAGCGCGGCGGTCCGCTCCACGAACTCCTCGTAGAGGGGCCGCTGCACGTACGCGCGCGTGGCGGCCGTGCAGTCCTGCCCGGTGTTGATGAGGGCGCCCGCGACGGCACCCTGGACGGCGGCCTCCAGGTCGGCGTCGTCGAAGACGACGAACGGGGCCTTCCCGCCGAGTTCCAGGTGCAGCCGCTTGACCGAGGCGGTGGCGATCTCGGCGACGCGCCGGCCGACGGCGGTGGACCCGGTGAACGACGTCATAGCCACGTCGGGATGGCCGACGAGGTGCTCACCGGCCTCCTTCCCGGTGCCGGTGACGATGTTGACGACCCCGTCCGGGATGCCGGCGTCGGTGGCGGCCCGTGCGAACAGCAGCGAGGTCAGCGGGGTCAGCTCGGCGGGCTTGAGCACGACGGTGTTGCCCGCGGCGATCGCCGGCAGGATCTTCCAGGCGGCCATCTGGAGCGGGTAGTTCCAGGGCGCGATGGAGCCGACGACCCCGATGGGCTCGCGCCGTACGTACGAGGTGTGGTCCCCGGAGTACTCCCCCGCGGACTGCCCCGCGAGGTGCCGGGCCGCGCCCGCGAAGAAGGCCGTGTTGTCGATGGTGCCCGGGACGTCGAACTCCCGGGTCAGCTTCAGCGGCTTGCCGCACTGGAGGGACTCGGCGCGGGCGAAGTCCTCGGCGCGCTCGGCGAGCACGGCGGCGAAGCGGTGCAGGGCGTCGGAGCGCTCGCCCGGCGTGGCGCCCGCCCACGCGGGGAAGGCGGCGCGGGCGGCCGCGACGGCCTCGTCGACATCCGCGGTGGAGGCCAGTTCATAGGAGTGGACCGCTTCCCCGGTGGCCGGGTCGACCACGGCGTGGGTGCGTCCGGACGTTCCCTTCCTGAGGCTTCCCGCGATGTACTGGGCGCCCTCCGCGAAGCGTTCCTGCGCGGGGAACCGGTCGGACCGGTCCGGGGTGGCGGTGCCCGGGTTCTGCATGTCGCTCTCCTCCGCCTTCGCCCCGCTTCTCGCGAGGCCGGGTGGCGTAGCTCCAGCTCGATGTGAGTGCCGATCCTGACAGAGCCACCCCATGCCAACAAGTGATTCCGTTGTTGCCTTTTGGTTACGCGACGGAATCTGTCGACCAGGTGTCGAGTCGAGCCGAAAAAGGAGGGACGGACTGTCCGTGGCGCGTGCCACAGTGGCGTGCATGACGGAGATCGATTCCTGGGAGTCCCTGGTCAGCGAGGTCCGTGCGGGGGCGCACATCAAGTACGTCCACTTCTGGGGCCACCGGCCGCAGCCCGACGGCCGGGTCGGCGCGAGCTGCCTGAGCCAGTGGTGGCCGTCCCCCTTCACCGTGGACGGGACGGCCTACGCGACGGCCGAGCACTGGATGATGGCCGGCAAGGCCCGTCTCTTCGGGGACCCGGAGGCGGAGCGGCGGGCGCTGGCCGCCGAGCACCCCGCCGAGGCCAAGAAGGCCGGGCGTCTGGTCCGCGGCTTCGACGAGGCGACCTGGGAGCGGGAGCGGTTCCGGATCGTCGTCGAGGGCAGCGTCCACAAGTTCTCGGCCCACCCCGAGCTGCGCGCTTACCTGCTGCGCACGGGCGGGAGGGTCCTGGTGGAGGCGAGCCCCGTCGACCGGGTGTGGGGCATCGGCCTCGCCGCGGACGACGAGGCCGCCGCCGATCCGCGGCGGTGGCGGGGCCCGAACCTGCTGGGGTTCGCGCTGATGGAGGCGCGCCGGCGCCTGCGGGGCGCGTGAGGCGTCCGCCTCAGGGAGCCACGAACAGCAGGACCAGCATCCCGATCCCCAGGACGACTCCGGCCGCGCCGCAGATGATGCCGGCCAGGGCCTGACCGCCGTTCGAGGCCTGGCCGCGGTTCGCCTTGCCCCGCCCGATCGCACCGAAGACGACCGCGAGGACCCCCATCACGATGGCGGCCGGCCACATGCAGAAGCCGCCGGCCGCCACGATGCCCAGCACCATGGCGGCGACGCCCATCCCGTTCTCCATCGGGCGCATCGCGGACCAGCCGTAGTAGCCCGGCACACCGCCGTGACCGCCCGGCACGCCGTACCCGGCCGGCACACCGCCGTACCCCGCGGCCGGCCCGCCGCCGTAACCGGCCGGGGAACCCGCGTGACCACCCGGGGAGCCGCCGTAGCCGCCCGGTGCGCCGCCGTACGCGGCGGGGCCGGGGTGGCCGAGGTGACCGGGATACCCGTACGGGACCTGCCCCGGACCGTCCGGCGCGATCGGCGGCGGGGGCACGGCCCCGTCCTGGGGAACGGCGAAGGGGTTCGGCGGCGGCGGAGGCACCACAGCAGCGGCCTGGGCGTCCTGGGGGACGGCGAAGGGGTTCGGCGGCGGGCCGGAGGGCTGGGGTTCCGCGGGCAGCGAGGTGACCGTGAGCCGGTCGTGCACCGACGGGGACGGCGTCCGGCCGTCGCCCTTGCCCAGCGACACCTCGGCTGGCACGTCCTGCGGCACCTCGGTCCGCGCGTCCTGCGGCACCTCGGCCGGCGCGCCCGGCGACACCTCGGTCCGCGCGCCCGGCGGCACCTCGGTCCGCGCGCCCGGCGGCACCTCGGCCGGCACGTCCTGCGGCACTTCGGCCGGCACGTCCTGCGGGCCGGCGTCCACGGGGCCCGCGTACTGCGGCCCCTCCACCCCTTCGGGGACGGACCCGGGCGCGGCCCACGGATCCCGTCCCGTGTCCCGGTCCGTACCGTCTCCCCCCGTACCCTCTCCGCCCGTACCCCATCCGCCCGTACCCTCCGGCACGTGCGGCCTCGACGCGTCGTCGGACATGGCGCGGCCCCCTCTGTCGTACGTGCCGCCATGCTAAGGCCCCGGAGCGGGCGGCCGGGGCGGTCCGCGCGGCCGCACCGGACGGCCGGGCCGCACGCGCCCCACGCCCCCGCGTCCCCTCCGCCCGCGCCGAGTCCGCCTACGATGACGTAGACCCACCGATCAGCCGATCACGGGAAGGCCCCGTTGACCACCCACCTGCACACCTTCATCGCCGGTCTGCCCAAGGCCGAACTGCACGTCCACCACGTCGGCTCCGCGTCCCCGCGGATCGTCTCCGAACTGGCCGCCCGGCACCCGGACTCCAAGGTCCCCACCGACCCCGAGGCCCTGGTCGACTACTTCACCTTCACGGACTTCGCGCACTTCATCGAGGTGTACCTGTCCGTGGTGGACCTCGTCCGCACCCCGGAGGACGTCCGGCTCCTCACCTACGAGGTGGCCCGTGACCTGGCCCGCCAGCAGGTCAGGTACGCCGAGCTCACGATCACCCCCTTCTCGTCCACCCGGCGGGGCATCGACGAACGCGCCTTCATGGACGCGATCGAGGACGCCCGCAAGGCGGCGGAGGCCGAGTTCGGCACCCTGCTGCGCTGGTGCTTCGACATCCCCGGCGAGGCCGGCGGCCAGGCCGCCGAGGAGACCACGCGCCTCGCCACCGACGACCGCGTCCGCCCCGAGGGGCTGGTCTCCTTCGGCCTCGGCGGGCCGGAGATCGGCGTGGCGCGCCCCCAGTTCAAGCCGTACTTCGACCGGGCGATCGCCGCGGGCCTGCACTCGGTGCCGCACGCCGGGGAGACCACCGGCCCGCAGACCGTCTGGGACGCCCTCACCCACCTGCGCGCCGAGCGCATCGGGCACGGCACCAGCTCCGCCCAGGACGACAAGCTCCTCGCCCACCTCGCCGAGCACCGCATCGCACTGGAGGTGTGCCCGACCTCCAACATCGCCACGCGCGCGGTCCGCACCCTCGACGAGCACCCCGTCAGGGAGTTCGTCAAGGCGGGCGTCCTGGTCACCATCAACTCCGACGACCCGCCCATGTTCGGCACCGACCTCAACAACGAGTACGCGGTCGCGGCCGGCCTGCTCGACCTGGACGAGCGGGGTCTGGCCGAGCTGGCGAAGAACGCGGTGGAGGCGTCGTTCCTGGACGAGCCGGGCAAGGCACGGCTCAGGGCGGAGATCGACACCTACACCACCGGGTGGCTCGCCCGCTGACGACAATGGCCCCCATGCGCTCCGATTCCGTGACGGCCGTGGCTCACCGCGGCGCCCCCTACCGCTTCCGCGAGAACACCCTCGACTCTCTGCGTTCCGCCCTCTCGCTGGGCGCGGACGCGGTCGAGATCGACGTACGCCTCACCAGGGACGGCGTGCCCGTGCTGCTGCACGACGAGACGCTGAAGCGGTTGTGGGAGCGGGAGCGGCCGTTGCTGTCGCTGACGGCGGCGGAGGTGCGTGAGCTGACGGGGGGCGGGGTGCCGACCCTGGTGGAGGCGCTGGCGGCGACCGGGGACCGCAGGGTGATGCTCGATCTGCCGGGCACGCGGGACGTGCGGACGGCGCGCCGGGTCGTGGACGTCGTGCGGGAGGCGGGGGCTGCGGACCGCGTGTACTACTGCGCGGACGCCGCCGCGATGCTGGCCGTGCGCGCCGCCGACCCGGCGGCCGAGATCGCCCTGACCCGCGCGACCCTGGCGCCCGCGCGCCCGGCGCTGCTGGAGGCGGTGCGGCCGCGCTGGCTCAACTACCGCTTCTCCCTGGTCGGCCGCGACCTGGTCGCCCGGGTGCACGACGACGGCTACCTGCTGTCGGTCTGGACCCCCGACACCCGCCGTTCCCTGCGGCGCCTGCTGGACCTGGGCGTCGACTCCATCACGACGAACCGGGTCGACCTGCTCTGCGGACTGCGCGGAACCTGACCGGCGAACACCGGCCCCGGCAGGCACGGCATCGGCACACGCGTCAGGCACCGCACCGGAGCGTCAGGGTCCGACCCTGACGACTCCCCCACCGGCGAGGGCGGTCGGCACAGGGTTCCTCCAGGGTCGGCCGCCCTCCTCGGTGACGATCCGGCCGGACGGCGACCGCCCGAGGATGATCACGTCCGTGTCCTTCCGCATCCCTCGGGAGCCTCCGTATGCGTGCCCGTCGCCGCACCACCGTCCGCACCACGGCCCTGGCGGCCGCCCTCGTCCTCGCTCTCGGCGCGGGCCCGCTCGCCGCCCCCGCGTTCGCCTCGCCCGCCTCGTCCGCGCCGGCCGCCGTCTCGTCCGGGGCGCACGGCCCGGACGCGCAAGCCCTGCGGGCCGCGCTGGAGGGCCTTCCCGACCAGGACGCGACGGCCGCGCTGGTGCGGGTGGGCGGAACCGACGGCCGCTGGCGGGGCAGCGCGGGCGTGCACGACCTGGCGAGCGGCCGCCCGGCGGACCCGGACGTCCGGTTCCGGGCCGGTTCGACGACGAAGGTGGTCACGGCGGCGGCGGTCCTGAGACTGGCGGCGCGGGGCGAGATCGACCTGAACCGGCCGGTCCAGCGGTATCTGCCCGGCCTCCTCGGCGCGGACTTCCGGCCGGTCACCGTACGGCAGTTGCTGAACCACACCAGCGGCATCCCGGCAGGCGACGGCCTCGGGTCCACGTTCGAGGAGCTGTACGCGCACCGCTACGAGACGCTCTCCCCGCGGGAGGTGGTGGCGTCGGCGGCGGCGAAGGGGCCGGAGTTCCGTCCCGGCAGCGCGCAGCACTACCTGAACATCAACTACACGGTCCTCGGCCTGCTGATCGAGAAGGTGACCGGGCGGCCGTACGCCACGGCGGCCGGCGAGCTGGTCCTGGCGCCCGCCGGCCTGCGGGACACGTACTTCCCCGGCGCCGACCCGCGCATCCTCGGCCCGCACAACCACGGTTACCAGGCGGTGGAGAAGGCGGACGGGACGACCGGACTGGTCGACGTCACCGACTGGGTGCCGGCCGACGAGGCGGCGGGCGGCATGATCTCGACGACGGCCGACCTGGAGCGGCTGCTGACACGGCTGTTCCGTGGGGAGCTGGTGCCCGCCCCGCAGTTGGAGGAGATGTTCACCGTGCCGGCGGGGGTCGCCGGGGCGACCTACACCGCGGGCCTCCAGCGCTTCGAGTACGAGGGCACGGTGTACTGGCTCAAGACGGGTGCCCGGTACGGCTACAGCACCGTGATCGCCGGGACCCGCGACCTGAGCCGCACTCTCGTGCAGTCCGTCAACTCGACGGACGCGAAGGGCGAGGGCATGAATCCGGTGGTGCAGCGGATCGCGCTGGCCGCCCTCAAGTAGGGGGCAGGGCACGGGCGTCGGGGGTGGGGAGCGCCTCCAGCGCCTCCAGCCGCTTGATCCGCCGGCGGACGGCGTACAGCGGGATCACCCCGAACACCCCGAACGACAGGTCGATGACGGTCCACCAGAAGGGGATGCCCCTCACCGGTCCGCAGATCAGGGCGAGCGGGACGACACCGGCGCAGGCGATCATGCCGAACTCGACGACCCAGACGTTGCGGACGGGGTCGCGGTACGGGCCGTAGAAGGCGACGGCGATGACGAGGTGGGCGAAGGCCAGCCAGTCGGTGCCGTAGAGGACGAAGGGGTACTCGGCGTCGACGGTGTCGAGTCCCCGCCGTACGCGCTCGATCCAGTCCATGAGGGCGGGCAGGTGGTCGGGGACGGACAGGGCGCGCAACGCGTCCTCGGTCCAGCGCAGTTCGTGCACCAGGGGGAAGGCCGTGGCGCCGCTGAGCACCAGGCACACGACGAAGAAGACCAGCCAGGCGCGGATGCCCCTCACAAGGGCGGCTCTGTCGCTCATGGCGGCAGCGTACGCCCGTGTTTGAACATGTTCAAAACGTGTTTCGGGCTCCGGCGGGCGGACGCCGAGGGGACGTTCAGCCCAAGGGCTCCTCCAGCGGCACGTGCCGCACCCCGGGCAGGTGCCCGTCCAGTTCGCCGGGCTCGAACCGGCACATGCCCACCGCGTGCCAGAACTCGCCCGTGACGTCGCCCTCGTACTTGTAGCCGCCGGACGGCGACAGCGCCGCCCAGCCGCCCGGCAGTCCGACGAGAGTGGCGCGCAGGGAGGCCGGGGCGCCGGCGGGGACGTTCCACAGCCGTACCGTGCCGTCCTCGCCGCCGCTGGCGAGCAGGGAGCCGTCGGGGCTGAACGCGACCGCCAGCACCCGGCCGGTGTGGCCGGTCAGGACGGCGGTGGCGCGTCCGGTGCCCGGGTCCCACAGACGGACCGTCCGGTCGTCGCCGGCGGTCGCCAGCAGGGGGCGCAGCGGATGCGCGGCGGCCGTCCACACCTTGCCGGTGTGCCCGGTCAGCCGGTGGGCGACCGTCCCGTCCCGCCAGATCACCGCCTGCCCGTCCCAGGATGCGCTGGCCAGCCAGGAGCCGTCGGGCGCGAACGCGACCGCGTACACCCGGTCGGCGTGCCCGTCGAGGACGGCGGTGACGCGGCGGGCGGCCAGGTCCCAGATCCGCACCTTGCGGTCGTCGCAGCCGGTGGCGAGGACCGCCCCGTCGGGCCGGAAGGCGATGGAGCGGACCCGGCCGTAGTGCTCGGTGACGGTGACGACGTGGGCGCCGGTGCCCCGGTACCAGAGCCGTACGGTGTCGTCGTCGTTGGCGGTGGCCACCAGCCTGCCGTCCGCGCTGAACGCCTCGGCCCACACGTGGTCCGTCTCGACGTCCATCTCGCGCTGGTACTCGCCGGTCCCGGCGTTCCACAGGTACAGGTCGCCGTCGCTGCTCGCGGTGGCCAGCAGGGCGGGATCGGCCGGGCTGAACGCGGCGGAGACCAGGCGGTCGCTGTGCCCGGTCAGTTCCCGCAGCCGCCGCCCGGTGCCGGCGTGCCAGATCCGGACGTGGCCGTCGTTGCCGCCGGCCGCCAGCAGGGAGCCGTCGGCGTTGAAGGAGAGGCCGCCGATCCGCCGCCCGTGGCCGCGCAGGATGCGCCGGCCCTGGCCGGTGGCCGGGTCCCACAGGCGTACGACGCCGTCGTTGGCGCCGGTCACCAGCAGGGAGGCGGTCTCCGGGGCGGGTGCGTCGCCGCGCGGGCGGAACTTGCACACCCAGACCGAGCCCCGGTGCTCGGCGGGCTGCCGGCCGAGGGGCACGGCGACCGGGTCGGCGTCCGGCGCGACGCGCCACAGCCGGACGACGCCCTGGCTGTCGCCGGCGGCGAGCAGCGTCCCGTCGGGGTCGAACAGCACCTGGTACACCGCGCCGCGGCAGCCGCCGAGCAGCCCCGCGCCGGCCCCGGCGGCCAGGTCCCACAGCCGCACCTCGCCCTCGGTGTCGCCGCTCACCAGGAACCGGCCGCCGGGATGGAAGTCCAGCGTGTAGACGCGCCCCGCGTGCCCGGTGAAGGTGTGCAGCACCCGCCGCCCGGCCACGTCCCACACCCGCACCGTGCCGGCCCGCCCGGTACCCATGTCGCCGGTGGCGAGCAGGGTGCCGTCCGGGCTGAACCGGGCCCGGAACACCGCGCCCCGGTGGCCGGGCAGTTCCCCGGCCGGCCGCCCGTCGGCGAGGTTCCACAGCCGTACGGTGGCGGAGGCGTCGCCGGTGACCAGGGTGGCGCCGTCCGGCCCGAAGGCGACCGTGTAGACGGGCGCGGCGTGCCCGGGCAGCCGGTGCAGCGGTTCGCCGGTGGCCGTGTCCCACAGGGTGACCACGCCGTCGGCGTCGCCGGTCGCCAGCAGCGCCCCCTCGGCGTCGAGGACGACCGGCCAGACGCCCGCCGGATGGATCCCCAGCCGGTGCCGGCACACACCGGACACCGGGTCCCAGAGCCGTACGGTCCCGTCGGCGCTGCCGGTGGCCAGCACCCGCTCGCGGAACTTGACGGCGTAGACGCGGTCGGTGTGGCCCTTCAGGGTGCGCAGGGCGGTGCCGGTGACGGCGTCGCAGACCAGCACTCCGCCGTCCTCGCTGCCGACCGCGAGGAGTTCGCCGTCGGGGCTGTAGGAGATGGGCTCCGGCAGCCGGCTGGTGCGCATGTCGAAGCCGTACGGCACGCCGACCGCGGAGGGCCGGAAGCCGGAGTCGACGGCCATGCCGGGGGCGAGGGCGGCGACCGCCAGTTCGGGTGTGCCGGGCAGCTCGGGGCCGCAGGTCGCCGCGACGAGCGCCGCCCGACGCCACCGGCCGCCCTCGACCCGGGCACCGGTCAGCTCGGTGCGGATCAGCCGGGCCCGCCGCAGGTCGGCGCCGCGCAGATCGGCGCCGGTGAGGTCGGCGCCGTCGAGGCGGGCGCCGGTCAGCCGGGCGTCGCGCAGCACGGCGCCGGAGAGGTTGGCGCCGACCAGGCGGGCGTCGGTGAGGTCGGCGCGGGTGAGGTCGACGCCGGAGAAGTCGCGGTACGACAGGTCCTCGCCGGCGAGGGCGGCGCCGCGCAGGTCGGTGTGGGCGGGGACGCGCAGCCGGGCGAGGATCTTCACCGCGTTGGCGCGGGCGGTCTCCTCGCCCTCGTCGCCGCCCAGGGCGTGCTCGGCCCACTCCTGGCAGGCGCGGTGGTCGGCGAGGTCGCACAGGAACTCCACGGCCAGCCGGCTCAGCGGCCGCCTCGCCAGCAGCGCGGGGTCCCCGGCGGCCAGCCGCAGGGCGCAGGCGCGGGCGACGAGCCACTCCGTCACCGAGCCGTGGATGAACCGGAACACCCCGTCGTCGCTGCGCACCAGCAGGCTCCCGGAGCCGACCGCGTGGGCGGCCTGCGGAACGGACAGCCGGCTGTCGGTGAGCCCGCCGAGGGTCTCGGCGACATCGGTGAGCTCGTCCAGGCGCAGTGAGTCCTGGCCGCTCTCCCACAGCCGCAGGGCGAGCGCGGTGACCGCGCTCCACAGCTGGTCCAGGCCGAGTCCGGGGCCCCGGCCGGGGCCTCCTGCGCGCTGGGCCTCGAAGCCGAGCCAGGCGGTGAGGACCTCCTCGTACAGGCCGGCGGGGCTGAGCGCCCGGCCGGCTCCGGCGACCGCGCGCAGCTGGTCGTCGTCGAGGTCGGCGACGAAGCCGAGCAGCCGGGGGTTGCGGCACAGGGCGAGCAGGTCGGGGATGGCGTCGAGGAGCCGCACCCGGCGGTCGGCGGCGCGTTCGTCGCCGTCGTAGCGGTTGACCAGGTAGGCGTGGATCTGGCGCGGGGTGAACTCCTGGACGGCCAGCACCCTGCGGTGCGGGAGGAGGCCGACGCGTTCGCCGAGGGCGGTCAGCACCTGGCCCTGGGAGCGGAAGTGCTGGGTGCGGCTGCTGACGACGATCTTCGCGCTGTCGACGGCGGAGTCCAGCAGGACCTGGAGCCGTTCGGCGGCGCGGTCGTAGGTGACCTGGGTGACCAGTTCGTCGAAGCCGTCGAAGAGCAGCACGATCCGGCCCTGCTGGAGCATGTAGCGGAAGGCGCGCAGGTCGATGGTGTCGACGCCGTGGGCGGCGAGGTGGGCTGCGACCAGGCCCTCGAAGGAGTAGGCCCGGTCCAGCGCGTTCAGCTCCACCAGCAGCGGGACCAGGTGGGGCAGTTCGGCCGGGACGCGGCGGGCCAGCTCGCGCAGCGCGAAGGTCTTGCCGTGTCCGAAGTCGCCGAGGAGCAGCAGGAAGCGGCCCTGGTCGGAGTCGAGGAGGCGGAGCATGGCGTCGACCAGGCCGTCGTGCTCCTCGGAGCCGAGGCGCTCCACCTCCCGGTACCGCTGCGGCAGGTACATGCCCGGGGGGTAGCGGGGGTCGGTGCGCAGCCGCTCGCTCTGGGCGGCGACGTAGCCGCGCAGGTCGAGCAGGCCCTGGAACTCGGTGAAGCTGCGCACCCGGACGCCTCTGCGGCGGGCCTGGTCGCGCAGTTCGCGGGCGGGCGGCGGGCCGTCGTGGACGAGTTCGGCCTCGGTCTCGGAGTCCGCCGCGTGGACCAGGGCGACGACCCGGTCGACGTCCTCGGCGGTCGGGGTGCCGGTGTGCACGGCGACCCGCTGCTGACGGACGAAGCCCGACTGTTCCCAGGTGACGAGGAGTTGCGGCACGGCTCCGGCCACCGGGCGGATCTGGGCGCCCTCGTGCCGGGTGCGGCAGACCTCGGCGACGCGGTCGAGCAGCAGTTCGGCCGGGGACGGGACGGCGCGCGGCTCGGGGTCCGCGGGGAGGCCCGGGTCCGCCGGGAGGTCCGGTCCCGGTACCTGGCCGTCGGGGCTCGGCCGGTCCGGTCCGGCGCCGAACACGCCGTGGGCCCGCCGCCACCGTGCCGCGCGCCGTTCCGGCTCCCGGGGCCCGTCCCAGAGCACCAGCGCGTCGCCGCCTATGTGCAGCAGCCGGTGCCGGCCGGGTCCGGCGGCGCCGAGGAGCGGCAGTTCGCCGGAGGAGGTGGTGAGGCCGGGGCGGGTGCCGGGGTCCGCCGGGCCGTGCAGGAGCAGGTGCAGCCGGGGCGCGGTGAGCCGGGCGAGGACGTCGGTGTCGCGCAGCGGCCCGTCCCCGTCGGCGGCGCCGCCCCGCGCCGTTCCGGGCGGATGCCGCAGCGCCCCGATGCGCAGCCACCCCTCCTCCTCGTACGGGCGCAGCGCCTGGGCGAACCAGGCGGCCTGCTCGGGTCCGACCAGGCCGTACCGGTCGTCGAGGCGGTGGCTGTGGGCCATGGACGAGTTGAGCCCGGCGACGACGGCGCGCAGTTCGGGCACGGGGAACAGGGTCCAGGGCTGGTCGCTGTCGAAGACGGCGTCGAGGCCCTGGTACAGCTCCTGGAAGAGCCGGGCGAAGTGCCGCCACTTGGGCCAGTACGGCGGCCGGGGCGGCATCTCGTCGGCCTCGCAGGTGCTGAAGTAGGCCTGGCAGGCGGCCTGGTTGACGTCCCGGCCGCCGGGGACGACGGCGACCCGGTGCGGTTCGAGGCCGAGGAGCGCGCGCAGTCCGGTGAGGAAGGCGAGTGCCTGGTCGACCTCGCGGGGGCTGCCGGAGGCGGTCAGGTCGCCGGTCACCACCAGCAGGTCGGGGGCGGGGGCACCGGCGTCGGTCAGCTCGACGAGGTCGCCCCAGATCGCCGCCTGGAGTTCGGCCGGGTCCTGGCCGCGTCCGAAGGCGGGGCCGGCCAGGTGGAGCACGGTGACCGCCTCGCGCCCCCGGGCACCCGCGGCCGCCGGCGGGTACGCCGGTGGCGCCGCCGGTCTGCGCCGGCCGGCCCAGCCGGGCCGCCCGAGGGGCCGGGGCGGCGGCGGGGCGGGCGGCACCGGGGCGGACGGGGACGACGGCGCGTTCCCGCCCGGGTAGTCCGGCCGCAGGCTGGGCCGGGCGCGGCCGTCGAGGGCCTGGCGGACCCGGGTGAGGAGCAGGTCGCGGGCGGCCGCCGGATCGGTGACGGGCACCAGGTCGACGTAGGTGATGGTGGCGAGCAGGCCCTCCACCGGGATGTCCTCGACCCGTACGGTGAGCAGCCGGCGCTCGGGGACGTCCGGGTCGGCGCGCAGGGCCGCCTGCCACTCCATCCGGCCGTAGCGGGACCGCTCGTAGTTGCGCGAGAGGACGGCGATGACGGCGGCCGACTCGCTCACGCCCCGGTCCATGAAGTCCACGAAGTTGGTGCCGGGAACGAAGTCCCACGCCTGGAGGACCGTGCGGTAGCCGGCCTCCTCCAGGGTCCAGGCGATCCAGGACGCCCAGCGTTCGTCGGCGGGTGAATAGCTGACGAAGAAGTCCAACGGCGCTGTCGGTGCGATGCTCTGACGCTCCCCCATGTATTCATAGTGCAGTGAGCGAGCATCGATATGCACCGGTTTCCCGGCCGGAATACCGGCCGGAGTGCCGGCCGGAGGACTCCGGTGGCGAAACCGCCGGGGAGGGGGCCCCGGTCACAGGGGGGCACGAGTGTGCGAACCTGTCCCCCGTGCGTGGTCTTCGACGTCTGCATGCGCTGGACCGGCTGGCGATCGGCCTGCTCGCGACCGGACTGGTGTGCCTGGCCACAGGGCTGCTGCCCACCACCTCGGCGGCCGACGCGACGGCCCGTGTCGCCCCGCTGCTGGCGTTCCTCGGCACGGTGATCGTGCTGGCCGAACTGACCAGCAGGGCCGAGGTGTTCGACGTGGTGGCGGCCCGCGTCGCGCGCGCCGGCCGGGGCAGCTACCCGCTGCTCTTCCTGCTCTGCGTGGCCTTCGCTTCGCTCACCACGATCGCCCTGAACCTGGACACCACGGCGGTCCTGCTGACCCCGGTGATGCTGGCCCTCGCCTCCCGCGTCGGCATCGCGGCCGTCCCCCTGGCGATGACGACGGTCTGGCTGGCCAACACGGCGAGCCTGCTGCTGCCGGTCTCCAACCTGACGAACCTGCTCGCCGCCGACCGGGTGGCGCTGTCCCCGCTGGGCCTGGCGGGCCGCATGTGGGCGCCGCAGCTGGCGGCGATCGCGGTGACCATGGCCTGTCTGTGGGTCTTCTACTGGCGCCGGGGACGGAGGGGCGCCGGACGGTCCGCCCCGGCGGGCCCGCACGGCGCGGGCGGCGGCCCGGGGGCGGCGCGCGAGGGGGACCTGCGGGGGCCGGTGGACCTGCGGGGGCCGGTGGACCTGCGGGGGCCGGTGGACCTGCGGGACCGGGGCGCCGTACGGGCGCCGCAGGACGGTCCGGCGGGGAAGGACGTCCGGACGGTGGACGCCGACCGCTACGTGCCGCCCGGTCCGCACCGGCCCGCCGATCCGGTGCTGTTCCGGGCCTGCGCCCTGGCCTGCGGCGGGTTCCTGCTGGCGATCCTGGTCGCGGACGTCGAGCTGTGGATCGCGTCCGCGACGGCCACGGCGGTGGTGGTCGCCGCGTTCGCGGTCCGCGACCGCTCCGCGCTGCGGCTCTCGCTCGTGCCGTGGCGGCTGCTGGTCATGGTCCCCGGCATGTTCCTGGTGGTCGAGACGGTCAACGCCAACGGCCTGCACGACCTGCTGGCCGCCGCGGTCGGCAACGACGACGGCCTCGGGGGCATGCTCCGCGCGGCGGGGGTGGGCGCCGGCCTGTCGAACGTCCTGAACAACCTCCCCGTCTACCTGGCCGGCGAGTCCGCCGTCCCGCTCGGCCACCACGACCAGCTGCTCGCGCTCCTGGTGGGCACCAACGTCGGCCCGGTGGTCACCCCGTGGGCCTCCCTGGCCACGCTGCTGTGGTACGAGCGGTGCCACGCGTACGGGGTACGGGTGCCGGTGGCCCGGCTGGCGGCGACGGGCGCCGTCCTCGCGGTGACGGCGGTCACGGCGTCGGTGGCGGCGCTGGCGGTGACGGGCTGAGGCCGGTCGCGGTCACCGGCCCGCCCTGACCGGCGCCCGCGTCCGCCGCCAGTTCCAGCAGGTACGGCAGGGTCTCCGGCCGTCCCGCGACGAAGGAGCGCTCCGTGTCCGGCGCCCGGAAGTCCCCGCCGAACTCCCGCCCGTCGAGGTGCCGTACGGCGACCCCGGCCTCGCGGGCCAGGAGCGCCCCCGCCGGCAGGTCGATCGCCTCGGCGCGGTAGCCGACGAAGCCGTCGATGTCCCCGCGGGCCAGCAGGGTCCAGGCCAGCAGCGGTGCCCAGAGCTGGAGCAGCCGCCGGGAGCCGCGTTCCAGGGTGTGCCGCAGGGTGCGCGCGGCGCGGTCGTCGCGGCGGACCGCGTGTCCCTGGGTCCAGGCCAGTACCGGCCCGGCGGCGGACGGCGGGCGGCCGCGGCCGTCCGGCGCGAGCCGTCCGCGGGGCCCGTACGCGCCGCACCCCAGCCGCGCCGACCAGGTCTGCCCGCTCACCGGTTCGTGCACCACCCCCACCACCGGCGCCCCGTCGACGCACAGGGCGACGCCGACCACGTAGACGGGCAGCCCGATCACCACGTTGTTGCTGCCGTCGAGCGGGTCCACCAGCCAGGTGCGGTCGCCGCCGTCGCCGCCCGGCTCCCCGGCGGCGGCCTCCCCCGACTCCTCGGCGAGGATCCGGTCGTGCGGGAACCGCTCCCGGATGCGGCCCACCACGATCCGCTCGGCCAGCAGGTCCAGGTCGGTGACGACGTCGCCGAGTCCGCCCTTGGGGCGGGCGGCGAAACCGTCCGGGAAGCGGGACCGCAGCAGCGTCCCGGCCTCCTCGGCGGCCGCCACCGCCGTACGGCACTCGCGGGCGTAGGGGGCCGCGGGGTCAGTCGGGCGGGTCGGGTTCTGGCTCATGGATCCTCCTGAGGGCGGCCCGGGCGATCCGGGCGGTCTGGGCCGCGTCGCAGGTCCTGCGGACCATGCGGCGGCCCGGGGCCCGCAGCGGGCCCAGGGAGAGGTCCGCCCGGCCGGGCAGTGTCCGCCCCAGCACCAGGGTGGCGGCCGGACGTCCGTCCGGCACCACGGTGGTGTGGAACTCGCCCGCCGGAAGGTCGTACGTCTGGCCGCGCGCGCTGGTCTGCTCGACGCCCGGCAGACAGCGCACCAGCCGCTCGGTGGGCCGCAGTTCGTCCACGCCCGAGGGGTCGCTGCGCACCTCGAACACCCGGTGGGTGGGGTGCGCGGTCTCGTCGTGGACGCGCATCCGCCGGTTGCCCAGCCGCCCATACAGCACGGTGCTCGTCAGGTTCCAGCTGTGCGAATGCACCTGATGGTCCGTCAGGACCGGTTCGGCCGGGCCGAAGACGTGCACGCACACGCCGTCCGCGCCGTCCCGCAGGACGGGCAGGCAGACGAAGCCCAGCGGATGGCACACCGCGCGCAGCGCCCGCCGGCCGGCGACGACCTCTTCCAGCTCCGCCGCGGCCTGCCGCGTCACCTCGCCGGCGGCGCCCCGCCGGGCGGCCCGTTCCAGGGCCGGGTAGTCCATCGTTCCCCCCTCGCCCACAACAGCGGCGCTACCGTCGGTACGGGTCCTCCGCCCGCAGCGCCTTGTCGATGATGTCGCCGACGTCACGGTCGGTGAAACTCGCCGGCAGCGGCAGTCCGAGCCGGTCGAGCAGACGTCTGACCTCGTCGACGGTCGGCTCGTCGCTCAGCGCGGTGGCCTCCCGCAGATCCAGCTTGACCGCCTGTTCCCGGCTCTGGTGCAGCTCGGTGACGTAGTAGTCGTACAGCGGCCGTCCCCGCTCCACACAGAGGCTGACGCGGCGCGGGTCGTCCTGGGTGATGATCAGGCAGGTGTCGGACAGGTCGAAGCGCAGGGTCGGCGCCACCGACGACAGGTGGACGTCTATCTCCAGCGTGTCCAGCCGCTGCCGGTGCCAGGCGGCGGCGACCACGGTGGCGCAGGACTCCTTCCGGGTGCGCTCGGGGGTCCACGCCGTGTACGCGCCGCCCTCCTGCCGGTGGCCGAAGGTGCGCCGGAATCGGGCGTAGGCCGCGCAGACCCGGTCGTCGGCCGGGTTCACGATGTCGATCTTGACGCTGAGGGAGCGCCGCTGCCGCCGCGCCTCCAGCACGCACTCCGGCAGGGTGACGGCGCGCAGATAGGTGCCCGTGCCGCCCTTGAACACCCAGCGGGCGGTGGAGCGCCGGGCCTGCTCGTGCGCGAGCGCCACCTCGGGACCGGCCAGGGTGCGCACCATGGAGAGGTCCTCGATCGCCCGGCTCGTGCCCGCGGTCGCGTCCCTGATGTCGGCCAGCCGCCGCCGTCGCTCCGCCAGCGAGCCGTAGACCAGCGCCGCGAGGACCAGCAGGATGGAGCCGGTGACGATGTTGTTCTCGAAGTCCTTGTCCAGGATGTCCATCAGGCCGACGACCAGGGCGACCCCGATGGCCACCACGCCGTCGGCGTTTCTGACCGCCCAGGCGATCGACTGCTCCAGGCGGCGCCCGGACGGCTGTTGCGGTGCGGTGCGGCTCACGTCCACCCTCCCCCGACGGCGGCTTCCAGAGTAGGAGCAACGGGCCTTCCGCAGCTACGGGGCGAGATCCGGCCTGATGGCCGCCGGCGCCGGTGCGGTCGCAAAGGGAAGGCAAAGGGTGCACGGGCAGGGGCTACAGTCGGCGCCGCACACGCCGCCGACCCGCGGCGCCGCACGTGGCCGGCCGGGAGCGGGCCGACCGTACGAGGGGAGCCACCATGCCGCCGTACAGCCTCGAGAACCGCCTGGTCATCGGGATCGCCTCCAGCGCGCTGTTCGACCTGGCGGAGTCCGACGCCGTGTTCCGGCGGGAGGGCGAGGAGAGTTACCGCACCTACCAGCGCGACAACGTGGACAACACCCTGCGTCCCGGCGTCGCGTTCCCCTTCATCCGCCGCATCCTGTCCCTGAACGACCTGGCCCCCGAGGGCGACCCGCTGGTCGAGGTGATCATCCTCTCCCGCAACGACCCGGACACCGGCCTGCGGGTCATGCGGTCCATCAAGACGCACGAACTGCCCATCAGCCGGGCCGTCTTCATGCAGGGGCGGGCGCCGCACCGGTTCATGCGGGCGCTGCACATGTCCCTGTTCCTGTCGGCGGACGAGAACGACGTCCGGGAGGCCGTGGCGTCGGGGCTGCCGGCGGGCCGGGTCCTCGGCTCCGCCGTGGCCGACGACCCCGACGACAAGGACCTGCGGATCGCGTTCGACTTCGACGGCGTCCTCGCGAGCGACGAGTCGGAGCGCGTCTTCCAGCAGGACGGCCTGGAGGGCTTCCGCGCCCACGAGTCCCTGAACGTCGCCACCCCGCACGACGCGGGCCCCCTGCGGGACTTCCTGCGCGAGATCAACACACTCCAGCGCAGGGAGGAGGAACGGCGCCGGGAGGACGCGGACTACGCGATCCGCGTGCACGTCTCCATCGTCACCGCCCGCAACGCCCCCGCGCACGAACGCGCCGTCCTGAGCCTGAACAACTGGGGGGTGACCGTCAACGACGCCTTCTTCCTCGGCGGTGTCGACAAAAGCTCGGTCATGGACGTGCTGCGCCCGCACATCTTCTTCGACGACCAGGTGAGCCATCTGGAGGGCACCTCCCGGACCACCCCGAGCGTCCACATCCCGTTCGGGGTCGTCAACCAGGGGGAGCTGCCGGGCACTCCGTAGGGGACACGCCTGAGGTGGCCCGGGGCACGCGGTCGTACAGAAGCCTGACCGGCTCGGACAATGTCCCGGACAAGGCCGGACAGGGTCGGCCGTTGACGCCTCCACCGCGGTCGACGACGCTGGCTGCCACCCCGACAGCGCCCCGGGCGACACGGCTCGCCCGGCCACCGGGGTGCTCTTCCGACCCCCTCCACGCGATCACGAAGGAGACCTGTGCGCATCCGCAGAACAGCCATCGGCGCCGCACTCGGCGCAGCCCTCGCCCTCGGCATCGCCGCCTCCCCCGTACAAGCCGACCCGGTCAACCGGGTGCAGCCGGTCAGTGCCGCCCCGGGCTCCTGGGCGTCAGCGGCCGGCATCGGCCCGTCGAACGGGTCGACGCCGTCCACCGCCGCCGAGCCCTCGTGCTGCTGAGCGCCGGTCCGGTCGATGGACGGCCGCCCGTCCACGCCGGCCCGGCGGGTTCCGGGAGTTGAACCCGGTCACAGCCCGCACCACGAACGTCACAGCCCGCACCGCGAACGTCACGGCGCGGGCATCGGCGTCACCCTGGACTTCGACGCGCCCGGCCATCCGGCGCGTCGGCCGAACCCGACCCGGATGCTCTTCCTGGACGAGCGCCACCGCGACCTCCACCCGCGCCGGCACGACGAGGCCCAGCACGCGATGGCGTCGCTGCGGCTCGTCACCGGCCGCTGCCCGCACGGCCAGCAGTTCGCCGCACTGGTCGGCGAACTGGTCGGCGAACTGGTCTGCGAACCTCGCGACGACCGCCGACCGGCGCCCCACCGTCACAACCCCACGATCCCGTTCCACCGCCTGGCGAACTCCAGCCGCTCCGTCGACGTGATGTCCCGCGCGATCGCCAGCCGCCGCCGCATACCGGCGTCGGGGAAGATCAGCGGGTTCTCCGCGAGCGCGGCGGTCTCCTCGTCGTCGGAGTCGGCCAGGACGGCCTGCGCGGCGGGCACCGGGCAGACGTAGTTGACCCAGGCGGCGAGTTCGGCGGCGGCCTCGGGCTCGTAGTAGTAGTCGATCAGCCGCTCGGCGTTGGCCTTGTGCCCGGCGAGGTCGGGGACCATCAGGGAGTCCGACCACAGCTCCGCGCCCTCCTCGGGCACGACGAAGCGGATGTCGGGGTTGTCCGCCTGGAGCTGGATGACATCGCCGGAGTACGCCTGGCACGCCAGGACATCGCCGCTGACCAGGTCCTTGGTGTAGTCGTTGCCGGTGAAGCGGCGGATGTGGCCGGAGTGGACCTGCCGCTCCACCTGGTCGCACACGGTGTGGAAGTCGTCCGCCGTCCAGCGGGTGATGTCGACGCCGTTGCCCTGCATCAGCAGCGCGAACGCCTCGTCCAGGCCCGACAGGAGGGTGACGCGCCCCTTCAGGTCGTCGGCCCACAGCTCGGAGACGTGCCGTATCTCGCGGCCCAGCCGGCGCCGGTCGTAGGCGATGCCGGTGATGCCGGACTGCCAGGGCACGGTGTACCGGCGGCCCGGGTCGAAGGCGGGCGAACGCAGCAGCGGGTCCAGGTACTCCGCCACGTGGGGCTGGCGGGCCCGGTCCATCTCCTGCACCCAGCCGAGGCGCACGAACCGGGCGCACATCCAGTCGCTGATGACGATCAGATCGCGGCCGGTCGGCTGGTGGTTCATCAGCGCGGGGCTGATCTTGCCGAAGAACTCGTCGTTGTCGTTGATCTCCTCGGTGTAGCCGACGGAGATGCCGGTGCTCTTCGCGAAGGCGTCCAGCGTCGGCCGCCGTGTCGGGTCGTCGTCGTCCGTGTCGATGTAGAGCGGCCAGTTCGCCCAGGTCAGCCGTTTGTCGGAGGCGGAGAGGTCGGTGGCGGCGCGGTCGCCGGGCTGGACGTAGGCGGGTTTCACCCCGCACCCGGCGAGCACGCCGAGCACGGCGCCGAGACCGGACGCGCGCAGCACGGAGCGACGGGACGGCGAGGGGGTCTTCGCGGGGAGCGGGACGGGGAGGGGCATGGGCGCAGCCTGCCCCGCCCCTCCGTGCGCGGGCAATCGACGTCACGTCGAGCGTGACGGGCCGCCCGCGACACCCTGTCGACCTCCGCCGCGAACACCGGCCCCCTGTCGACCTCCGCGCGAACACCGGCCCCCCTGTCGCCCTCCGCGCGGACGTCGACACCCGATCGGCCTCCGCGCGGACGGCCGGCCCTCCGGCGCCAACCGTCCGCGCCCACCGGGTGGTTACGCGTCCAGCGACGTCATCACGTGCTTGATCCGCGTGTAGTCGTCGAAGCCGTACGCCGAGAGGTCCTTGCCGTAGCCGGACTTCTTGAAGCCGCCGTGGGGCATCTCGGCGACCAGCGGGATGTGGGTGTTGATCCACACGCAGCCGAAGTCGAGCTTCTTGGACATGCGCATCGCGCGGCCGTGGTCCTTGGTCCACACCGAGGAGGCGAGGGCGTACTCGACGCCGTTGGCCCACTCCACCGCCTGGTCCTCGTCGGTGAAGGACTGCACCGTGATGACCGGGCCGAAGACCTCCTTCTGGACGATCTCGTCGTCCTGCTTCAGGCCGGAGACGACGGTCGGGGCGTAGAAGTAGCCCTTGTCGCCGACCCGGTGGCCGCCCGCCTCGACCTTGGCGTGGGCGGGGAGGCGCTCGATGAAGCCGGAGACCTGCCGAAGCTGGTTGGGGTTGTTCAGGGGGCCGAACAGCACGTCCTCGTCGTCGGGCTGACCCGTCTTCGTCTCGGACGCGGCCTTGGCGAGCGCCGCCACGAACTCGTCGTGGACGGCCTCCTGGACGAGGACGCGGGTGGCGGCCGTACAGTCCTGGCCGGCGTTGAAGAAGCCCGCGACGGAGATGTCCTCGACGGCCTTGGCGATGTCGGTGTCGTCGAAGACCACGACCGGGGCCTTGCCGCCCAGCTCCAGGTGGACGCGCTTGAGGTCCTTGGACGCCGACTCGGCGACCGACATGCCGGCGCGTACCGAACCGGTGATGGAGGCCATCGCGGGGACGGGGTGCTCGACCATCAGGCGGCCGGTGTCGCGGTCGCCGGTGACGACGTTGAAGACGCCCTTGGGCAGGATCGAGCCGACGATCTCGGCGATCAGGACCGTGGAGGCGGGGGTGGTGTCCGACGGCTTGAGGACCACCGTGTTGCCCGCCGCGATCGCCGGGGCGAACTTCCACACGGCCATCATCATCGGGTAGTTCCACGGCGCGACTTGCGCGCAGACGCCGACCGGCTCACGGCGCACGATCGAGGTCAGCCCCTCCATGTACTCGCCGGCGCTGCGCCCCTCCAGCATCCGGGCCGCGCCCGCGAAGAAGCGGATCTGGTCGACCATCGGAGGGATCTCCTCGGTGCGGGTCAGCCCGACCGGCTTGCCCGTGTTCTCCACCTCCGCGGCGATCAGGTCCTCGGCGCGCTCCTCGAACGCGTCCGCGATCTTCAGCAGGGCCTTCTGACGCTCGGCCGGGGTGGTGTCCCGCCAGCCCGGGAAGGCCGCGGCGGCGGCCCGCATGGCGGCGTCGACGTCCGCCTGCCCGGACAGCGGCGCGGTCGCGTACGGCTCGCCGGTCGCGGGGTTGACCACCTCGGTGGTCCGTCCGTCGGCGGCGTCCCGGAACTCACCGTCGATGTAATTGCGCAGACGACGCAGCTCGGTGCTCACTGCCGGCCTCCTGTCAAGGTCGAACTGTCCAATGGCTGAGACACCCACCCTAATCGGCAGCGCGACGTTTTCAACCCCCCGGTCGCACCATTACTGCGAAATCCGCAGGATGCGATCACATAAACAACGGATTTCATTGCACCGGCCTTGCGGAACCACCGATCCGTCGTGCACAGTGAGGCCGTGGCCAGTCGAAGCGCAGAGCACCGGGACTCCCGCGAGTCCAAGAACGGCACCCCGCACCTGGATGCCGTCAGCCTCGCCATCATCGAGCAGCTCCAGGAGGACGGCCGCCGGCCGTACGCCGCGATCGGCAAGGCCGTCGGCCTGTCCGAGGCGGCCGTGCGCCAGCGCGTCCAGAAGCTGCTCGACCAGGGCGTGATGCAGATCGTCGCCGTCACGGACCCGCTCACCGTGGGCTTCCGCCGGCAGGCGATGGTCGGGATCAACGTCGAGGGCGATGTGGAGTCCATAGCGGACGCGCTCACCGACATGCCGGAGGTCGAGTACGTGGTGATGACCGCGGGCTCGTTCGACGTCCTCGCCGAGATCGTCTGCGAGGACGACGACCACCTGCTGGACGTCATCAACAAACGCATCCGTGCCCTGCCCGGCGTGCGCTCCACCGAGAGCTTCGTCTACCTGAAGCTGAAGAAGCAGACCTACATGTGGGGAACCCGATAACCGTGAGGACCCGATAACCGTGAGCACCAAGGACCTCAGCCGCAGCGCGTACGACCACCTGTGGATGCACTTCACCCGCATGTCGTCGTACGAGAACTCCCCGGTCCCCACCATCGTCCGGGGCGAGGGCACCTACATATACGACGACAAGGGCAAGCGCTACCTCGACGGTCTCGCCGGCCTGTTCGTGGTCCAGGCCGGCCACGGCCGCACGGAACTGGCGGAGACGGCCTTCAAGCAAGCCCAGGAGCTGGCGTTCTTCCCCGTCTGGTCCTACGCCCACCCCAAGGCCGTCGAGCTGGCGGAGCGCCTCGCGCACCACGCCCCGGGCGACCTGAACAAGGTCTTCTTCACCACCGGCGGCGGCGAGGCGGTCGAGACCGCTTGGAAGCTCGCCAAGCAGTACTTCAAGCTGGTCGGCAAGCCCACCAAGTACAAGGTCATCTCCCGCGCGGTCGCCTACCACGGCACCCCGCAGGGCGCCCTGTCCATCACCGGCCTGCCGGGACTGAAGGCCCCCTTCGAGCCGCTGGTCCCGGGCGCGCACAAGGTCCCGAACACCAACATCTACCGCGCCCCGATCCACGGCGACGACCCCGAGGCCTTCGGCCGCTGGGCCGCCGACCAGATCGAGCAGCAGATCCTCTTCGAGGGCCCGGACACGGTCGCCGCGGTGTTCCTGGAGCCGGTGCAGAACGCCGGCGGCTGCTTCCCGCCCCCGCCCGGCTACTTCCAGCGGGTCCGCGAGATCTGCGACCAGTACGACGTGCTGCTCGTGTCGGACGAGGTCATCTGCGCCTTCGGCCGCCTGGGCACGATGTTCGCCTGCGACAAGTTCGACTACGTGCCGGACATGATCACCTGCGCCAAGGGCATGACCTCGGGCTACTCCCCGATCGGCGCCTGCATCGTCTCCGACCGCCTGGCCGAGCCGTTCTACAAGGGCGACAACACCTTCCTGCACGGCTACACCTTCGGCGGCCACCCGGTCTCGGCGGCCGTGGGCCTCGCCAACCTCGACCTGTTCGAGCGCGAGAACCTCACCCAGCACGTCCTGGACAACGAGGGCGCCTTCCTGTCCACGCTCCAGAAGCTGCACGACCTGCCGATCGTCGGCGACGTCCGCGGCAACGGCTTCTTCTACGGCATCGAGCTGGTCAAGGACAAGGCCACGAAGGAGTCCTTCAACGACGAGGAGACCGAGCGCGTCCTGTACGGCTTCCTGTCCAAGGCCCTCTTCGACAACGGCCTGTACTGCCGTGCGGACGACAGGGGTGACCCGGTCGTCCAGCTCGCCCCGCCGCTGATCTCCGACCAGAAGACGTTCGACGAGATCGAGCAGATCCTGCGCGCGACCCTGACGGAGGCGTGGACGAAGCTGTGACCTCCGGGCGGACCCCTCCCGCGGTCCGCCCCCCGCAGTGATCGACACCGGCCCCGGCGCCGCCCGTTCGAGTGAGAAACGGGCGCCCGGGGCCGTGTGCTGTCCGGATGCCCGTCCTGAGCTGCCTAGCGTGCCAGTGACCGATCGGCCCTGCCTTCGTTCCCCCGGACGGGGGAAAGCGCACGGGAACCACAGATCTGAACCGAGGTGTACGCCCATGGAGGCCCCGCCGGACAACGACGTGCTGTGGGCACGGTCCCTGCACTTCACGCACCACGACGGCTCCCCCGCACTGGGCGGTGTCTCGCTCGGCGTGCGGGAGGGCGAGATCCTCGCCGTGACCGGCCCGCGCGGCAGCGGCAAGACGACCCTGCTGCACTGTCTGTCCGGCCTCGCGCCCGCCCAGCGCGGCGAGGTGTGGTTCAACAGCGTCCCCGTGCACACAATGGGCCCGATGGCCCGGGAACGGCTGCGCCGCGACCGCTTCTCCTGGATCGACCCGGCGCCCGTGCTCGTCCCCGAGCTCACCGTCTGGGAGAACACGGCCCTCCCCCTGATGCTGCGCGGCACCAGCCGCCGCCGCGCCAAGGCCTCCGCCCTGGAGTGGCTGGACCGTCTCGACGTGGGCGAGCGGGCCGGCCGCCGGCCGCACGAGCTGACCCAGGCCGAACGCCAGCGCGTCTGCATCACCCGCGCCCTGGCCCCCGCCCCCTCGGTCCTCTTCGCCGACGAGCCGACCGCCCCCCTGCACCGCGCGGACCGCTCCCACGTCCTGCGCACCCTGACGACGGCGGCCCGCTCGCACGGCATCACCGTCGTCCTGGCCACCCACGACGCGGACACGGCGGCCCTCGCCGACCGCACGGTGTCCCTCCTGGACGGCCGGCGGGTGAACACGGTCCACCTGCCGCCCGTCACCGCCGAGACGGAAGGCCGGGCGGCGTGCTCGCTCTCCGCCTGACCCGCAGCGCCCACCCCGCCGTCCAACTGCGCCGCCTGCTGGTGGCGGCGGCCTCGGCGGGCACGGGCTTCCTCCTGCTGTGCACCCTCGGCAACGCCCTCGTCCACCCCGGCACCCCGGCCGCCTCCACCCTCCGTCTCGCCTGGTGCGTGGTCCCCGTCGCGGCGACGGTCCAGCTCGCCCTGGCGGTGGCCCGCACGGACCCCGGCACCCGCCCCCGCCCCGGTCTCGCGGCCGCCGGCCTCGGTCCCGCCCGGCTGATGGCCGTCTGCGCGACGACTACCGCCCTGTCCACCACCGTCGGCTCCCTGCTGGCCCTGCTGGTCTTCCTCCACCTCCGCGGCGACCTCACCGGCATGCCCTTCGACAGGGCGGCCGCGGGCTTCCTGGCCGCGGGGGTCCCTCTCCCGCTCCCGGCGGCCCTGACCCTGCTGGCCCTGGTGCCGGCGACGGCCTCCTTGTCGGTGGCGTGGTCCCTGCGTCCCCGGGAGGCCCGGCCGGCGGCGAACCCCCGGGGCGCGGCCCGCGCGCTGCGGCGGTTCGCGACGGGCACGCGCACGCCCGGCGAGACGTTCGGGGCCTACGGACGGTTCCGGGGGCGGGCGACGGCCCGCCCCGCCGCCGACGGCCGGCCGTCCCGCCCGGCCACCCCCGCCGCCACGGTCACCCCGGGCGGCCGCGCCGCCGCCGTGACGGCGATCCCCCCGCTCCGGCTGAACCGGACGCCGGCGACGACGCACGGCCCGCACGACGGCCCCCCGGCGCCGGGCACCGCCCCCTCGGCACCGGACGGCACGGCCGGCGCCCCGCCGGTACCGGACGAGGCCACCCCCGCCCCGGCCGGAGCCGACGACCCGGCCGAAGCACCCGTCCAGGCCCCCGAGCCCCCGGCTCCCCACCCCACCGCCCTGCCCTGGGGCGCGGCCCTCCTCGCCGCCGGCCTCGCCGTGGAGGCCTACACCACCCACACCACGGACGGCACCCGCCTCACCCTCCCCGGCGGCCCCACCGGCCCCGCCGCAGTCCTCGTCGGCTGGGCCCTCACCGCCGTCGGCCTCGCCCTCGCCGGCCCCGGCCTCACCCACCTCTGCGGCCGTCTCCTGCAAGCCGTCCGCCCCGGCGCCCTGCGCCTGCTGGCCGGGCGCGGTCTGATGCAGGAGGCCTCCCGCATCGGCCGGCCGCTGGGCATCGTCAGCGCGGTGGCCTCGGGCGCGTACGCCCTGGCCGCCCTGGACGACCCGGCCGATCCGGCCGCCGGACCGCTCACCACGCTCGGCGCGCTCCTGGTCGCCGGCTGCACCCTCGCCACCCTGCTCACCGCGGCCGTGGAGGCACGTCAGGCGCGCGCCGACACCACCGCGGCCCTGCTCCGCCTCGGCGCCCCGACGACGGTGCTGCGCAGCGCGGCCGCCCTGCGCGCCGGCGCCCTCGCCGTGCTCTTCGTCCCCCTCACCCTGCTCGTGGCCGCGCTCGCGTCCCTCCCCCTGGGGCACTGAGCCCTCCCGCGGCGGGGAACGCGCGCGAGAAAAAAGATCTCCGGGCTCCGATGAGTTCCGCGCGGCCCGCCGGTCTACCCCCACGAACATCACGCACACCCCGCACGAGCCGCGCGCGGGCCCCGCACGGGCCGCGCACGGACCGCCCGCACCGATGGGAGAGACCGATGACCGCCTCCGCCTACCAGCAGATGATCTTCGTCAACCTGCCCGTGGACGACCTCGAGGCCTCGAAGAAGTTCTTCACCGAGCTGGGCTACTCGATCAACCCCCGGTTCAGTGACGAGAACGCGGCCTCCGTGGTGATCAGCGACACGATCGTCGCGATGCTGCTCACCAAGCCGTTCTACGCGACGTTCACCAAGAAGGAGATCGCGGACGCCACGAGGACCAGCGAGGTCCTGGTCGCGCTGAGCGCCGAGAGCCGCGAGAAGGTCGACGAACTGGTCGACCGCGCGCTGGCGTCGGGCGGCACGCCCAGCGGAGACACCCAGGACCTCGGTTTCATGTACGGCCGTTCCTTCGACGACCTGGACGGCCACACCTGGGAAATCGTCTGGATGGACCCGGCGTCGCTCGAGGGCTGACCGTCCGTCGGACGGCGGGCGCGGGACCGTACATGAGGGGAACGAGGGGGAACGGGAGGCGCTGAAACGTATCGCCGGTTAATAAGCGGGCAAAGCCAGAAGTGCTGAACCATCAGCACGTTGACAGTGCTTATGAAACGCTTATAGACCTGTGAGCCTCCCGGGGATGCCGTCGCCCGCCATGTCAGGGGCGTCAACTCCCCGGTCACCCCCCCTCAGTTGCGCATCACGTAAGGACAAACGTGTCCCCATCCCGCCGTACCGCCGCCCGTCCGGTGCGCATGCTCGGTGTCGCCGCCGCCTCGGCCGCCCTCGTCCTCGGGGCGTCCGCCTCCGCCTCGGCCTTCGACATCGGGACGTTCTCCGCCGCGGCCTCCTGCGACGGCGCCAAGGGCGTCATCACGGTCGTCGACAAGGACCCGACGGCGACCCCCGCCGTCGTCACCGTCTACCTCCAGAACAACAACGCCGACCTGAGGCAGGTCGGCGAACAGGAGGTCACCGGCTCGGCCGCGGGCGTCACCGTCACCTTCCCCGAGGACTGGCAGCCGAACGCGAAGTACCGGATCCACGTCAAGGCCGGGGATGACGTGAACACCGACATCCCCACCCTGACGACCCCGGCGAAGGCCTGCGCGGCCGACGACGCCACCCCCGCCACCACCCCGACGCCCTCGCCGTCGGACTCCTCCCCCGCCCCGGCCGCGTCCGGGTCCGCCACGCCGGCCCCGTCGTCCCCGTCGTCCCCGTCGGCCTCGGCCTCGGTCTCCGGGAGCGAGAGCACCGCGGCCGCGGACTCCGGCGCGAGCAACGCCCCCTCGCCCGCCGTCGGCGAGTCCCACCTCGCCGAGACCGGCGCCGACTCCCACACCGGGCTGATCGTCGGCCTCGCCGTCGTCCTGGTCGCCGTGGGCGGCGGAGCGGTGTTCCTCGGCATGCGCCGCCGGGGCACGAGCCGCTGAACCCGCACGGCCCGCCTGCTCCGAAGACCCCGGCGCAGGCGGGCCGTCGGCGTCCGCGGCCCCGGAGACCGGCCCGGTCAGTCGAGCACGACGACGTCGGCCGGGTCGAACACCACCCCCACCACGTCCCCGACCTCCGGCGCCAGCCGCAGCGCGCACGCGGCCTCCAGGCGCGGCGCGTCCTCCGGCTGGAGGTGGACGGCGACATGCGTGCCCTTGAAGGTGCGGGCGGCGACCGTGCAGCGCAGGCCCTCGCCCGCGTCGGCCAGCCGCACCCCGGCCGGCCGGACCAGCAGGGTGCGCGTGCCCTGCGGGGAGCCGGCCGGCACCGGCACCTTGCCCCACGGGGTGACCGCGGCCTCCCCGGCGACGCCCGCCTCCACCACGTTGTCGAAGCCGAGGAAGCGGGCGACGAACGCGTCCGCCGGCCGCTGCCACACCTCCAGCGGCGTACCGGACTGGGCGATGTGCCCCTCCCGCATCACCACGACCCGGTCGGCCAGCGCGAACGCCTCGCCCTGGTCGTGGGTGACCGCCAGCACGGTGGTGCCCAACCGCCCGAACAGCTCGCGCAGTTCGACGACCAGCCGCTCCCGCAGCGACCGGTCGAGCTGCCCGAGCGGCTCGTCCAGCATCAGCAGCCGGGGCCGGGGCGCGAGCGCGCGGGCCAACGCGACCCGCTGCTGCTCACCGCCGGAGAGGGCGGCGACGGCCCGGCGGGCGGCCCCCGGCAGCCCCACGAGATCGAGCAGCTCCGCCACCCGTTCCCGCTGCCGCCGCCCGGGAACGCCGTGCATCCGCAGCCCGAAGGCCACATTGCCGCCCACGTCCCGCTGCGGGAAGAGCTGGTGGTCCTGGAACATCAGCCCGAGCTCCCGCCGGTGCGCGGGCACACCCGCCTGGTCGCGCCCGTCGAGCAGCACCCGCCCGGCGTCGAGGGGCTGGAGCCCGGCCACCGCCCGCAGCAGGGTCGACTTGCCGCTGCCGCTCGGCCCCAGCACACACACCACCTCGTGCTCGGCGACGGCGAGGTCGACGGCGTCCAGCACCGGCCGCCCGCCGCCGAACCGCACGGTCGCACCCTCGAGCCGCAGCAGCATCTAGAACTCCCCCGTCCGGTCGGTCCGCAGCCGCTCCAGCACCAGCAGGGCCACCGCGCACACCAGCATCAGAATCGTCGAAAGGGCCATCGCCTGGCCGTAGTTGAGCTCACCGGCCCGGCCCAGCAGCCGCGCCACGGCGACCGGCAGCGTCGGGTTGTCGGGCCGCGCGATGAACACCGTCGCCCCGAACTCCCCGAGCGACACCGCGAAGGCGAACCCGGCCGCGACGAGCAGCGCCCGCCGCACCATCGGCAGGTCCACCTCCCGCCACACCCGCCACGGCGACGCGCCCAGCACCGCCGCCGCCTCCCGCAGCCGCACGTCCACCGCGCGCAGCACCGGCAGCATGGTCCGTACGACGAAGGGGACACCGACCAGCGCCTGCGCCAGCGGCACCAGGATCCAGGTGCCGCGCAGGTCCAGCGGGGGCTCGTCCAGCGCGATCAGGAACCCGAAGCCGACCGTCACCGCGGAGACGCCGAGCGGCAGCATCAGCAGCGCGTCGAACCCACGGACGAGGCGTCCGGCGTCCCGGCGGGTCAGCGCGGCGGCCGCCAGAGCGCCGATCACCACGGCGATCGCGGTGGCGGCGAGCGCGTACTCCAGGGAGTTGCCGATCGCGTCGATCGGCGGGACGAGGAAGACATGGCCGTCGTCGCCGGTCAGCGCCCGGTAGTAGGCGAAGTCCGGCGCGTCCAGCGAGCGCTGGACCAGGACCGCCAGGGGCAGCAGGATCAGCACGACGACGGTGGCCAGGACGCCGGCCAGCAGCGTCCACTGCCCGGCCCCGCGGGGCCGCCGCGCCGTCAGGGAGGCGTCCACCAGCCGCAGCGCGCTCTCCCGCCGCCGTACGGTCCAGGCGTGCACGGCGAGGACCGCGCCGACGGCCGTGAACTGGACGATCGTGAGGACGGCCGCCGTGGACAGGTCGAACAGCTCCGACGTCTGCCGGTAGATCTCGACCTCCAGGGTCGAGAAGGTGGGCCCGCCGAGGATCTGCACCACGCCGAAGGAGGTGAAGGTGAACAGGAACACCATGAGCGCGGCCGCGGCCACGGCCGGCGCGAGGGCCGGGAGGGTCACCCGGCGCCACGCCCGCCACGGCGACGCGCCCAGCATCCGCGCCACCTCCTCCTGCCGCGGATCGAGCTGCGCCCAGAGCCCGCCCACCGTCCGCACCACGACCGCGTAGTTGAAGAAGACGTGCGCGGCCAGGATCGCCCACACCGTGGTGTCCAGCCGTACGCCCCACAGCTCGTCGAGCAGTCCGCCGCGCCCGACGAGCGCCAGGAAGGCCGTCCCGACGACGACCGTCGGCAGCACGAACGGGACGGTGACGACGGCCCGCAGGACCTGCTTGCCGGGGAAGGAGAGGCGGGCGAAGACGTAGGCGGCGGGCAGGGCGACCAGCAGGGTGAGCGCGGTGGAGGCGAGCGCCTGCCAGGTGGTGAACCACAGCACGTGCCGGATGCCGGGGTCGCCGAGCACGTCGAGCAGGCGCCCGGCGTGCCACGTCCCGTCGGAGCCGAGCCCGCGCGCGACGATCGCGGCGACGGGGTAGGCGAAGAAGACCCCGAAGAACGCGACGGGCAGGGCCATGAGCCCGAGCCGCGCCGCGCTCCCGGAACGGCCCGTGCGGGCCGCCGCGCCGCCCGCCTTCGTCACTTCAGTACGAGCGAGGTCCACGACTTGACCCACTGGTCGCGGTGCGCGGCGATGTCCGCCGGGGCCATGGTCTCGGGGTCCTCGGCGGCGGGCCCGTACGCGGTGAACTCGGCGGGCACGGCCGCGCCCTTCAGCACCGGGTAGACGAACATGTTGAGCGGCATGTCCTCCTGGAAGCGCTGGGAGATCAGGAAGTCGATCAGCGCCTTGCCGCCCGCGCTGTTCTTCGCGTTGCTCAGCAGCCCCGCGAACTCGACCTGCCGGAAGCAGGTGCCGGTCGCGACACCGGTCGGGGCGGTGGTGGGCTTGGGGTCCGCGTAGATCACCTCGGCGGGCGGCGAGGAGGCGTAGGAGACGACGAGCGGCCGGTCGCCGCCGGCCTTCTTCCCTCCGGCCGAACCGGAGAACTCCTCGTTGTAGGCCTGCTCCCAGCCGTCGACCACCTTCACGCCGTTGGCCTTCAGCTTCTTCCAGTACCCCTCCCACCCGTCGTCGCCGTACCGGGCGGCGGTGCCGAGGAGGAAGCCGAGGCCGGGCGAGGAGGTGGAGGCGTTCTCGGTGACGAGGAGGTTCTTGTAGGCGGGCTTCGTCAGGTCGTCGAAGGAGGTGGGCGGGGCCAGCTTGTGGTCGGCGAAGTACTCCTTGTCGTAGTTGACGCAGATGTCGCCGTAGTCGACGGGCGTGACCCGGTGCTTGTCCCCGTCGAGCCGGTAGGCGGCGTCGACCTGGTCGAGCCCCTTCGCCTCGTACGACTGGAAGAGGCCGTTGTCGAGGGCGCGGGACAGGAGCGTGTTGTCGACGCCGAAGAAGACGTCGCCCTGGGGGTTGTCCTTGGTGAGGACGGCCTTGTTCACGGCCTGCCCGGCGTCGCCGTCCGTGAGGACCTTCACCTGGTAGCCGGACTGCTTCTCGAACTCCGCGAGCACGTCCTCGGAGACGGCCCACGAGTCGTGGCTGATCAGGGTGACGGTGGTGGAGCCGGAGCCGGACGCGGAATCGTCCGACGATCCGCACGCCGACAGCGTGACGAGGCCGAGGCCGACGGCCGCGGCCACGAACGTCCTGGTGTGCACTGGTTTTCCTCCTGGGGTTGACCAGGAAGAGACGCGGCCCCGCCCGGCGGACCCGGGCGGGGCACAACAGCTTGAGCGGTGACCGAACTTCCTACCCAGAATGACCTGGGCGAGGTTCAGAGGGTCTGCGGCCTGGTGCCGCACTCTCAGCGCTGTGGCGCTCCCCTGTCGGAATATGAAGATGTCATCAGACGGACAGATGTCGGATATGAAGATGTCGTACGGCGCTCAGACTACCGCTCGGTGGCCGCGAGCTGACCGCAGGCCCCGTCGATCTCCTGGCCGCGGGTGTCCCGGACGGTCACCGGCACCCCGTGCGCGGCAATGGCCTCCACGAACGCCTTCTCGTCCTCGGGCCGGGACGCGGTCCACTTCGAGCCGGGCGTCGGGTTGAGGGGGATCAGGTTGACGTGCACCGGTCGGCCCCTGAGGAGGCGTCCGAGGCGGTCACCGCGCCAGGCCTGGTCGTTGATGTCGCGGATCAGGGCGTACTCGATGGACAGCCGCCGACCGGACTTCTCGGCGTACTCGAACCCGGCGTCGAGCACCTCGCGCACCTTCCACCGGGTGTTCACCGGGACGAGGGTGTCGCGCAGCTCGTCGTCCGGGGCGTGCAGCGAGATGGCGAGCCGGCACTTGAAGCCCTCGTCGGCGAACCGGTGGATGGCCGGCACCAGCCCTACGGTCGACACGGTGATCCCGCGCTGCGACAGCCCGAGCCCGTCCGGTGTGGGGTCGGTCAGGGCGCGGACGGCGCCGACGACCCGCTTGTAGTTGGCGAGGGGCTCGCCCATGCCCATGAAGACGATGTTGGACAGCCGGGCCGGCCCTCCGGGGACCTCTCCGTCCCGCAGGGCCCGCATCCCGTCGACGATCTGGTGCACGATCTCGGCGGTCGACAGGTTCCGGTCCAGCCCCGCCTGCCCGGTCGCGCAGAACGGGCAGTTCATCCCGCACCCCGCCTGGGAGCTGATGCACATGGTCACCCGGTCCGGGTAGCGCATCAGCACCGACTCCACGAGCGTGCCGTCGAAGAGCCGCCACAGGGTCTTGCGGGTGGTGCCCTGGTCGGTCGACAGGTGCCGCACGACCGTCATCAGCTCCGGCAGCAGCGCCTCGCGCAGCTTGTCGCGGGCCCCGGCGGGGATGTCGGTCCACTCCGCCGGGTCGTGCGCGTACCGCGCGAAGTAGTGCTGCGACAGCTGCTTCGCCCGGAACGGCTTCTCACCGATCCCCGCCACCGCCTCCTTCCGCTCGGCGGGCGAGAGGTCGGCGAGGTGCCGCGGCGGCTTCTTGGCTCCGCGGGGGGCGACGAAAGTGAGTTCTCCGGGCTTAGGCATGGCCTTACCAGTGTCGCAGATCGACTCGGGTGCCCCGGCTCGCCGTCGTGGCACCCCGCCCCGGGCCGTGACGACGGCGAGCCCCCGTCCGCCGGGGACGGGGGCTCGCTCGACGCGGGTGGGGCGGGTCCCGGTCAGGACGATCCCACGAAGAGCACCAGCAGCAGCCACACCACCGGAGCCGTGGGCAGCAGCGAGTCGAGACGGTCCATGATGCCGCCGTGACCCGGGAGCAGGGTGCCCATGTCCTTGATGCCGAGGTCCCGCTTGATCATCGACTCGCCGAGGTCACCGAGCGTGGCGCTGGCGGCGACCGCGAGGCCGAGCAGCAGGCCCTGCCACCACGTGCCGCCGTCGATGAGGAACTGCATGCACAGCGCGCCCGCGACCATCGCGAACGACACCGCGCCCAGCAGGCCCTCACGGGTCTTGCCGGGGCTGATGCGCGGGGCGAGCTTGTGCCTGCCGAAGCGCCAGCCGACGGCGTACGCGCCGGTGTCGCTGACCACCGTCAGGAGCAGGAACGTCAGCACGCGCTGCGCGCCGTCCTCGGCCGTGAGCATCATGGCGACGAAGGTGGCCAGGAACGGGACGTAGAAGGCCGCGAAGAGACCGGCCGTGACGTCCTTGAGGTAGCCCTCCGGCGGTTCCGTCATCCGCCAGACGAGGACCGCGAGCGCGGTCAGGGCCATGGCAAGCCAGGCGCCCTCGGCCCCCCGGACGTACCCGGCGACGACCATCGCCGCGCCGCCGAGCGCCAGTGGCACCAGGGGCGCCTTGATGCCCTTGCGCTCCTGGAGCCGGCTGGTGAGCTCCCACAGGCCCACCACGACGGCGATCGCTATGACACCGATGAAGACGGCCTTCACCACGAACAGCGAGACGACGATCACCGCGCCGAGCCCGACGCCCACCCCTATCGCCGCACCCAGGTCCCGGCCCGCGCTCTTCTTCTGCGGGGCGGGCGCCGGCTGCGGGGCGTCGGGCATGGGATCCGGATTCTGCGGCGCCGCCGCAGGGGGCAGCGCCGACGGGGTCTCGTCGCGGAACGGCTCGTTGCGGAACGCCTCCTCGCGGAACCCCCCGCCGGGGGGCATCCCGCCGGGGAACGTCCCGCCCGGGGGCGGCGTCCCCCCGCGGTACGGCTCACCGTGAGTCGCCTCACCGGGAGCCGCCCCGCCGCGGAACGTCTCGTCCCGGAACAGGGGGCCGCCCCTGCGAGCGGCCCCCCGGTCGTCATCCTGGTGTCCGTCGTCGGCGGGGACGTCGGGGACGATGGGCATGGGGCGAGTCTGCTGCGCCTCAGGCGCATCGTACGCGGGACCCGCCGGGGAAGCCCCCTGGACAGGCCCCTGGTCGGTGGGCCCCCAGTACCCGGTCGGTGAACCGGCGTGCGGCGGAGCGCCCCAGGAAGAGTCGTTCATCAGACCTCGAGCAGCTCCGATTCCTTGTGCTTGAGGAGTTCGTCCACCTGGGCGACGTACTTCGCGGTGGTGTCGTCGAGCTCCTTCTCCGCACGGCGGCCCTCGTCCTCGCCGACCTCGCCGTCCTTGACGAGCTTGTCGATCGCGTCCTTGGCCTTGCGGCGGACGGAGCGGATGGACACCTTGGCATCCTCGCCCTTGCCCTTGGCGACCTTGATGTAGTCGCGGCGGCGCTCCTCGGTGAGCTCGGGGAACACCACTCGGATGATGTTGCCGTCGTTGCTCGGGTTGACGCCCAGGTCGGAGTCGCGGATCGCCTGCTCGATGTTGCGCAGCGCGCTCTTGTCGAACGGGGTCACGACCGCCATGCGCGGCTCCGGCACGGAGAACGAAGCCAGCTGGTTGATCGGCGTCGGCGCGCCGTAGTAGTCGGCCACGATCTTGTTGAACATCGCCGGGTGCGCACGGCCGGTGCGGATCGCGGCGAAGTCCTCCTTGGCGACCACGACGGCCTTCTCCATCTTCTCCTCGGCCTCGAGGAGGGTCTCTTCGATCACCACTTGCTCCTGCGTGTCTTGAGTAGGCCCGGCTGCGGTTCCCTGTCGGTGGCGGCGGCCGGCTGCGTCGCGTCTTCTTCCTGCACGGTTCCCGACCGGCAGGACATTGTCCATCCCCCGGCCAGGCTCCGTCCCCCGGTCAGGTGTTGTCGTACGAACCGGGGTCCTCGACCGTGGGACCGGGGGGTCCTGCGGTCAGGCCCGGCTGCCTTCGTCACCCACCAGCGTGCCGATCTTCTCACCCTTGACGGCCCGCGCGATATTGCCCTCGGCGAGAAGCTCGAAGACGACGATCGGGAGCTTGTTGTCGCGGCACAGCGTGACCGCGGTGGCGTCGGCGACCTTCAGCTCGCGGGTGATGACCTCGCCGTAACCGAGGGCGTCGAACTTGACCGCCTCCGGGTTGGTCTTCGGGTCGGAGTCGTAGACGCCGTCCACGCCGTTCTTGCCCATCAGCAGCGCCTCGGCGTCGATCTCCAGGGCGCGCTGCGCGGCGGTGGTGTCGGTGGAGAAGTACGGCATGCCCATGCCCGCGCCGAAGATGACCACGCGGCCCTTCTCCAGGTGGCGCACGGCCCGCAACGGGATGTACGGCTCGGCGACCTGGCCCATCGTGATCGCGGTCTGGACCCGGCTGTCGATGCCCTCCTTCTCCAGGAAGTCCTGGAGGGCGAGGCAGTTCATCACGGTGCCGAGCATGCCCATGTAGTCCGAGCGGGCCCGGTCCATGCCGCGCACCTGGAGTTCGGCGCCGCGGAAGAAGTTGCCACCGCCGATGACGACCGCGATCTGCGCTCCGTCGCGCACGACGGCCGCGATCTCGCGGGCGATCTTGTGCACCACGTCGGGATCCACGCCCAGGCCGCCACCGCCGGAGAATGCCTCTCCGGACAGCTTCAGCAGGAACCGGCCGCGTACCTTGCCGTCGTCGCTCTTCTGGGCCTTGGTGGTCATGGGAGATCCCGCCTCTTTCACATGGTGCACATACGAAGAAGGCCATTGCCGGTGGGGTGTTCGCAACCCGTGCGCGGCAATGGCCTCCTCGTCAGATCTGCTGTCGTCCGTCACACGTCCCGTGACGACGCACGCGGACGACTGCTGCCGACCCTATCGGGGCCGGGCGTCCGTCGCGGTACGGACTCAGATGCCGACCTTGATGCGCGCGAAGCGCTTCAGGGCGACACCGGCCTCGTCCAGGACCTTCTGGACCGACTTCTTGTTGTCGAGCGCGTACGGCTGGCCGAGCAGCGTGGCGTCCTTGAAGAAGCCGTTGAGACGACCCTCGACGATCTTGGCGATCGCGGCCTCGGGCTTGCCCTCGGCGCGGGTGGTCTCCTCGGCGATGCGGCGCTCGGACTCGACGACCTCGGCCGGCACGTCCTCCTTGGAGAGGTACTTCGGCGCGAAGGCGGCGATGTGCTGGGCGACGCCCTTGGCGACCTCGGCGTTCGGCTTGTCCAGCTCGACGAGGACACCGATCTGCGGGGGCAGGTCGGGCATCGTGCGGTGCATGTACGCGATCACGAAGCCGTCGGCGAACTGCGCGAAGCGGTCCAGGACGATCTTCTCACCGAGGTTGGCGTTGGCCTCGTCCACGAACGCCTGGACGGTCTTGCCGGCCTCGATCTCCGAGGCGAGCAGGGCCTCGATGTCGGCCGGGGAGGTCTTGGCGACGTGCTCGGCGATCGCGGTGGCGACGCTCTGGAACTTCTCGCCCTTGGCGACGAAGTCCGTCTCGCACTTCAGCTCCACCAGGACACCGGAGGAGTTGTCGGCGGCGATGATCGAGACCACGGCGCCGTTCTCGGCGGAGCGGCCCTCGCGCTTGGCGACGCCCTTCTGGCCCTTGATGCGGAGCGCCTCGACGGCCTTGTCGACCTGGCCCTCGGCCTCGTCCAGCGCCTTCTTGCAGTCCATCATGCCGGCGCCGGTGAGCTCACGGAGCTTCTTGACGTCGGCGGCGGTGTAGTTCGCCATGAGTCTGTGAATCTTTCTCGAAGTCTGGAAGATCGGAGATCTGCACGGTCTGCGATCTACATGGAGATGTAGATCTCCGACTCTGCGCTGACCTACGGGTGAACGGCGGGAGCGGATCTCATGTCACCACTCCCGCCGTCGACGCTGACGGGACGGTCAGGCCTGCTCGCCCTCGGCGGCCGGAGCCTCAGCGGCGGGCGCCTCGGCAGCCGGGGCCTCAGCGGCCGGAGCCTCGGCGGCCGGGGCCTCAGCGGCGGGCGCCTCGGCGGCCGGAGCCTCGTCGGCCTTCTTCTCACCCTCGAGCAGGTTGCGCTCCCACTCGGCGAGCGGCTCGCCCGCGGCCTTCTCACCCTTGTCGCCGGTGGCGACGCCCGAACGGGCGATGAGGCCCTCGGCGACGGCGTCGGCGATCACACGGGTGAGCAGGGTGACGGAGCGGATCGCGTCGTCGTTGCCCGGGATCTTGTAGTCGACCTCGTCGGGGTCGCAGTTGGTGTCGAGGATGGCGACGACCGGGATGTTGAGCTTCCGGGCCTCACCGACCGCGATGTGCTCCTTCTTGGTGTCCACGATCCAGACGGCGCTCGGGACCTTGGACATCTCGCGGATACCGCCGAGGGTCTTCTCCAGCTTGGCCTTCTCGCGGGAGAGGACCAGGAGCTCCTTCTTGGTCAGACCGGACGCGGCGACGTCCTCGAAGTCGATGAGCTCGAGCTCCTTGAGGCGCTGCAGACGCTTGTAGACGGTCGAGAAGTTGGTGAGCATGCCGCCCAGCCAGCGCTGGTTGACGTAGGGCATGCCGACGCGGGTCGCCTGCTCGGCGATGGCCTCCTGCGCCTGCTTCTTCGTGCCGACGAACATGACCGTGCCGCCGTGGGCGACGGTCTCCTTGACGAACTCGTAGGCGCGGTCGATGTACGACAGCGACTGGAGCAGGTCGATGATGTAGATGCCGTTGCGCTCGGTGAAGATGAAGCGCTTCATCTTCGGGTTCCAGCGACGGGTCTGGTGACCGAAGTGGACGCCGCTCTCCAGCAGCTCCCGCATCGTGACGACGGCCATGGCCGTTCTCCTTGAGTTTCTCGGTTGTGCCGCGAGAGCCGGACGGCTCCCGCGCCTGACGCCCGCGGTGCGCCGAGCCACGAAGGACCGAGGGGCGCGGATACCGGCGGACCGAGCGTGTCGGCCCTGGTACCGGGGCGTGCGAAGTCGACCCGGTGACCCGGATCGCCAGAAGAAGTGTACGGGACCCGGGGGGCGCCGGGTGACGCCGCCGTCCACAAGCGGAAGGTTGTCCACAGGTTCCGGCCGTGATCGGCCGGCTCACGGGACCCTTTCCGCATGCACCCGAAGCGATGTACGGCCCTGCTGCTGGGGCTCCTGATCACCATGGCGGCCCCCGTGGCGTGGGCCGATCCGCCCCCACCGCCACACGCCACCCCTCCCCCGCCGGCCCCGGCCCCACCCATCGGCCGGTCCTGGCCGGTGGGCACGCGCCCGACCGTGCTACGCGGCTGGGAACCCCCGGCGACGGCGTACACCCGCGGCCACCGAGGCGTGGACCTCACGACAGCACCCGGCGCACCGGTGCACGCGGCGGCGGCCGGCCACGTGTCGTACGCGGGCCGGGTCGCAGGGCGGGGCGTGGTGTCCGTGGAACTCACAGGCACGGACCTGCGCACCACGTACGAGCCGGTACGGGCGTCGGTCGCCAGGGGCGACGAGGTGATGGCGGGCGAGGCGATCGGCACCGTGGAACCCACCGGCTCGCACTGCACGGCACCGTGCCTGCACTGGGGACTACTGAGAGGCCGAACCTACCTGAACCCACTCACACTGCTGCCGCCGGAGCTACTGAGAAAGGGCCCGCCGCGACTGCTGCCGGTCCTGGGAGTACCGCTTCCGTAGACGGCGGGCACGCCGAGCAGTTCGGCTGCGGGGCTTTGGGCGGGCTGGGACAGGGAGGGTGGGTCGGGGGGTGGGGGGGTGGGGGGGAGGGGGAAGGGGGGAGGGGGCCCGATGGCGAGGACGGGCGCGGTGGCCCCCACCGCAACGGCGGCCCCGGCACCCTGCCCGGCCGGTGTCAGCCGGTGACCCCCCGCAGCACCATTGCGACCGCCGCGTCCGTGATCACCACGGGATCTTCTGCGGCTCCCAGCTCGATCCGGCGCACGGCCGCGTCCACGATGCCCTGGAGCAGCATCGCCGCCAGCCGGGGCTCCGCGTGTCCCATCTCGCCCAGCGCCTCGACGATCATCGCGACGAGTCCGCCGTGGGCGGCGCGGATCTTCTCCCGTGCCCCCGCGTCCAGCTCGCTCGCCGAGATGGCCACGACGGCCCGGTGCCGCCGGTCGCCGACCAGCGCCAGTTGCCGCCGCACATACGCCTCGACCTTGGCCGCCGGCACGTCGGCCGCGGCCATCGCCGCCTCGACCTCCGCCGCCCACACGGGGAAGTCGACCTCGCACAGTTCCTCGACCACGGCGGCGCGGGACCGGAAGTACTCGTACACGGACGAACGGGCGAGCCCCGTCCGCTCCGCTAGGGCGGGGAAGGTCAGCGCCTCCGTCCCGCCCTCGGACAGCAGCGAGCGGGCCGCGTCCAGCAGGGCGGCTCGCTGCATCGACCGGTGCTCGGCCACGGAGGCCGCTCGAATCCTTGGCACGTCGACCACTTTACGGACGCCGCACCGCCGACGGGAGTGACTCCGCTCCCACTTCCGTCATCCGGCCAGGTCAACGACCGAAGCTCGCCAGTTTCGCACGCAGCTGGAGCACCGATTTGGTGTGGATCTGGCTGACCCGGCTCTCGGTCACCCCCAGTACGTTGCCGATCTCGGCGAGGGTCAGCCCTTCGTAGTAGTAGAGCGTGACCACCGTCTTCTCGCGGTCGGGCAGCGTGTTGATCGCCCGTGCCAGGAATCTGCGCAGTTCCCGGTCCTCGGCGACCTCCACGGGGTTGTCCGCGGCGGTGTCCTCCAGCGTGTCCATGACGCTGAGACCGTCTCCGCTCTCGCCCCCGACGTGCAGCAGTTCTTCCAGCGCCACCACGTTGGCCAGCGACAGCTGGCTGAACACCGTGTGCAGTTCATCGACGGCGATGCCCATCTCGGCGGCGACCTCGCACTCCGTGGGCGTCCGCCGCAGCCGCGCCTCCAGCGTCGCGTACGCCCGTTCCACGTTGCGGGCCTTCTGCCGCACGGATCTCGGGATCCAGTCCAGCGCCCGCAGTTCGTCGATCATCGCGCCCCGGATCCGGGTGATCGCGTACGTCTCGAACTTGATCTCCCGGTCGATGTCGAACTTCTCGATCGCGTCGATCAGCCCGAAGACCCCGGAGGACACGAAGTCCGCCTGCTCCACGTTGGGCGGCAGGCCCACGCTGACCCGGCCGGCGACGTACTTCACCAGTGGCGAGTAGTGCAGGATCAGCTGCTCCCGCAGCCGGTCGTCCCCCGTCGCCTTGTACGAGCGCCACAGCTCCTCGAGCGTCGAGGGAGCGGGCGGCCGCGCGCTGCCACCGTCGCGGGCGGCTGGGGGGATCGCCGCCCGGTCGGACCCGGAGGTGTGCTGGGGCATTCGTCGCCTTGTGCCGTTCTGCCGTGACGTACGGGGGATGGAAGGGGTACGGGGTGAGCTGTCGTCGTTGCTCCGTCTGGTGCCGGGTGGTGCCGTCCTGCGGGAAGTGGGCGGTGGGTGCCGTTCTGTACCGGAAGCCTTGTGAGCGTAGCGTGACTGGAGTGTCGCGGTGCGCGAAGGACCGGGTCGGGCCTGTCCGCGGAGGCGTCCCCGTGGGCGGCGCGCCGGGGCGGGGCGGTCGCCGCGGCTGACGGCCGGGGCGCGTCAACTGCGGTGGTTTGCAAGGGGTTCGGCGTTCCCCCGGACGGCCGAACCCGTCGGTCAACACGGGTGTCGCCCTCCTCGGACGGAGAGCATCGCCTGGCGTGTCAACTTCCAGCCGTCGCCATGTCGTTCGACGTAGCCGAGTGCCCTGAGTTCGTACAGTCTCGCGATCGCGTCGTCCGGGGTGGTCCAGGCCTCGCGGGCGATCTCGTCGGCCGCTGCGGCCCGGTGGCCGGGGAGGGCGGCCAGGACCCGCCGGGCACCGGCGTGCAGCAGGTCGCGCGGCAGCACCGGCCCGTGCCGTTCCGGCGCCAGCTCGCCCATGTCACCGACCAGCTCGATGACCTCCGCGGCGTCGGTGACCAGCACTGCTTCCTGCCGCAGGAGTTCGTGTACCCCCGCGGACAGGGCGCTGGTGGCGGGCCCGGGCACCCCCATCGTGTGCCGGCCGAGCCGCAGGGCCGCCCGTGCGGTGACCAGCGAGCCGCTGCGGTGGGCGGCCTCGACCACCACCGTGCCGCGGGTGAGCGCGGCGATCACCCGGTTGCGCTGGACGAACCTGCTCGGTGTCGGGTGGTCGCCCGGCGGCAGTTCTCCCACGACCAGCCCCTGTGCCGCGATCCTGCCGATCAGTTCCGTGTGGCCGCGCGGGTAGGGCCGGTCGACTCCGCAGGCGAGGACGGCCACGGTGGCGCCGCCCGCTCCGAGGGCGCCGCGGTGGGCGGCGCCGTCGACGCCGTACGCGCCGCCGGAGACCACCACCCAGCCGCGTTCGGCGAGTCCGGCGGCGAGGGTGAGCGCCATGTGGGCGCCGTACTCGGTGCAGGCGCGGGCGCCGACGACCGCGACCGAGCGCAGCGCCCACATCCGCAGGCTGGGCCCGCCGCGGACCCACAGGCCCAGGGGACGGGCGTCCCCGAGGTCGTCCAGGGGCCGGGGCCACTCGACGTCCCCCGGGCACACGAACCGCACGCCCGCGTCCCGTGCGACGGCCAGGTCGCGCTCCGGTTCGGCCCGCGCGGCCCGCGCCAGGAGTCCGGCCCACTTGCGCGCCGTGACCCCGGGCAGGGGCTCTCCGCCGTCCCGTAGCCGTCGGGCCACCTCGGCGGCTCCTCGCTCGCGCACCCACTGCCCGCCGGCCTCGTCGCCGGGCTCGACGACCCGGGCCAGGAAGACCCGGGCGAGCCGCTCCTCGTCCGGGTCGGTGGCGGCGGTCATGTCAGGGCTCCGAGCGCCATCGGCACCCCGCGCGGCACGCCCGTGCGCAGTTGCAGCGCCAGGGCGACGTCCGAGGGGGCGGGCCGGTCGTGGCCGACGAGGTCGGCGACGGTCCAGGCGACGCGCAGGACCCGGTCCAGGCCACGGGCGGTGAGCACGCCGCGTTCCAGGTTCCGTTCGGCTTCGTCCATGGCCCCGGTCGCGGGGCGGAACCGGCTGCGCAGCTCCCGTCCGGGCACTTCGCTGTTGGTCCGCCAGGGGGTGTCGGCGAGCCGGGCCGCCGTACGCTGGCGGGCTGCTCGCACGCGGTCGGCGACGGTCGCGGTGGACTCGCCTCCGGGTCCTCGGTGGACGAGTTCCGCCCTGCCGACCGGGTCCACCTCGACGCGCAGGTCGACCCGGTCGAGCAGCGGCCCGGAGAGCCGGGCCTGGTAGCGGCGGACCGCGGAGGGCGGGCACTCGCACAGGGTGTCCCGCTGGGAGAAGCGGCCGCACGGGCAGGGGTTGGCCGCGAGCACCATCAGGAACCGCGCGGGGAATCGCACCACGCCGGCGCTGCGCGCGATCACGACGTGTCCCGCCTCGAGGGGCTGGCGCAGGGCGTCGAGGGCCCGGCTGCTGAATTCCGGGGTCTCGTCCAGGAAGAGCACCCCTCGGTGTGCCATGGAGACGGCGCCCGGGCGGGCGATGTTCGCGCCGCCCCCGACGAGTGCCTGCATGGTGGCGGAGTGGTGCGGGGCGCAGTAGGGGGGAACGTCGATGAGGGGTTTGCCGGGCGGCAGGAGCCCTGCCACCGAGTGGACCGCCGTGACTTCCAGGGACTCCTCCCGGGTGAGCTGGGGCAGCACGGCGGGGAGGCGTTCGGCGAGCATCGTCTTGCCCGCGCCCGGGGGCCCTTCGAGGAACAGGTGGTGTCCGCCTGCCGCGGCGACCTCGACGGCTGTCCGCGCCGAGCGCTGGCCCACGACGTCGGCGAGGTCGAGGCCCTGGTCGTGCCCGCCCGCGCCGAGCATGCCGCTGGCCGCTGCGGTGCCGGGCATCCGCAGGCCGGCCAGGAGCGGGTCCGGCCGGTCCGGGTCGTCCCGTTCCTCCTCCGGTACGGGCTCGTCGGCCAGGACGGCGATCAGCTGCCGCAGGCTGCGTACCCCGAGCACGGAGACGCCTGGTACCAGGGATGCCTCGGCGGCGGCGCACTCCGGCACGACCACCTGCTCGTAGCCGGCCTCGGCGGCGGCCAGGACGGCGGGCAGCACGCCCCGCACCGGCCGTACGCGTCCGTCGAGTCCCAGTTCCCCGATCATCACGATGTCGGCGAGTACGCGGGGGTCGATCCGCTCGCTCGCGCCGAGTACGGCGCTGGCGATGGCGAGGTCGAAACCGCTGCCGCCCTTGGGTACCGAGGCGGGGCTGAGCCCGACGGTGAGTTTCTTCTGCGGCCATTCGGCGCCCGAGTTCACCACCGCCGCGCGCACCCGGTCCCGGCTCTCGCTCAGGCTCTTGTCCGGCAGCCCCACCAGGGTGAAGGCCGCCACTCCGGGCTCCAGGTCCGCCTGGACCTCGACCACGACCCCCTCGACGCCCACCAGCGCGACCGAGCACGTCCGTGCGAACCCCATCTCAGGCCACCCCCCGTGCGTGCTCGACGACGGGGGCGCCGCGGCTCGGCAGGACGACGCCGACCAGGTCGATGCGGACGCCGCCCGGCGGCGCTCCTCCGTGTGTCTGGATCCAGCGTTCGGCGAGGCCGCGCAGGCGCTGGGCCTTGGCGGGTGTCAGCGCCGCCATGGGGTGCTGGAAGCCACCGCTCCTGCGGGTCTTGACCTCGCAGACGACCAGGACGTCGCCGTCCCGCGCGACGATGTCGATCTCTCCGGTCCTGCCGCAGCGCCAGTTGCGCTCCAGGACCGTCATCCCGGCTTCGGCCAGCCTTCGGGCGGCCAGTTCCTCGCCGTACCTGCCGAGCGCTCCTCGCGCCAGATCCGTGCTCATGTGGGCACCACCTCCGGTGCCCACGTTCACGCATCGGCGGCGAAGAGATGGATCTTGGTGCGCAACTCGGTGCTTGTGGAAAACCCCGTCACCCACATGGGTGAGCAGCCACCCGCACGGGGGTGCCCGTCACCCGCCCGGAAGCTCCAGGTCGCTCTTGTTCAGCTCCTCGATGTTCACGTCCTTGAACGTGAGGACCCGTACCTGCTTCACGAACCGGGCCGGCCGGTACATGTCCCACACCCAGGCGTCCGCCATCGACACCTCGAAGAACACCTCGCCCTGGACCGAGTGCACCTGCATCTCGTAGTCGTTGGTCAGGTAGAAACGCCGCTCGGTCTCGATCACGTATTTGAACAGACCGACGACGTCGCGGTACTCCCGGTAGAGCTTCAGCTCCATCTCGGTCTCGTACTTCTCGAGGTCCTCGGCGCTCATGGCATGTTCCCCTTCAGCCGTGCGATCTCCCCATTGTGCGCCCGTACCGTGAGCCGCTAGACGATTTCCGTGTCGAGGGTTTCGGGGCGGGCCGGGGGACCTTCGTCGAGCAGCCGCTGCAGCAGCTCGGCGAGTCTGGTCGGATACACCGTCTCATGTGTCCGGGCGAGTTCCCGACACGTCCACCAGCGCGCTCCGGCGACGCTGCGCCGCTCCAGCTCGGTCAGGGCGGTGGCCCCGGTCACCGTCACGGTCGTACGGGCCAGGTAGTACCACTCGTCCTGGTCCCAGCGGCGGCCCGCGAACGGGAAGGAGCACCTGCGCCGCCACACCACCGGGCCGAGGTCGACGTCGGTGATGCCCGTCTCCTCGGCGAGTTCCCTCAGCGCGGCCTCTTCACGGGTCTCGTCGCCCTCCACTCCACCGCCGGGCGTGAACCACCAGTCGTCGGCCGGGTCGTCCGGCTCGTGGCCGTGCAGCAGCAGGATGCGGTCCTCGGGGTCGAGCAGGACCACCCGGGCGACCCTGCGCAGCCCGCCCTCGTACGAGTCGGTGCTCGCGCGGCTCGTCTCAGCGGTCACCGGCGGACTCCGGCCGGGAACGACGGGTGACGCGCTGGGCGATCGGGCCGTACGCGCCGCCGCCGAGGACGAGGGCCGCGCCGACGACGATCAGCCAGCCGATCGTGCTCAGCGGGCCCGGCCGGGAGAGCGCGCCGAGCGGCTCGAAGCCGGTCGGGCGCTCGAGCATGCCCTCCATGGGCCAGACGACGGCGTCGACGCGGGCCTTGACGGCACCGCGCGCGACCGTGCCGGCGGCCGCGTCCGTGAGGTGGGCGGTGGAGTCCAGTGAGCCCTGGCGCTCGTCGCCGAGCAGGAACAGCCGGCCCTCGGGGACCTCCACGGCGGCGAAGTTCTTGATCTCGGCGGGGCTGCCCTCGGGCAGGTAGGGCTCCTCGATCTGCCGGCCGTTGACGGTGAGCCTGCCGTCGGTGCAGCAGGAGACCGTGTCACCGCCGACCGCGACGACGCGCTTGACCACGGGCACGTTGTCCGCCCAGGTCTTGTCGGTGAAGACCACCACGTCCCCGCGCCGTACCTCGTCGCCGTCCACCACCTGGGCCAGCACCCGGTCCCCGGCGTCGATCGTGGGGGCCATGGAACTGGTGGGCACGGTGTACGGCCGGTAGGTCAGCGCGGCCCACCCGAATCCGGCGAGGAACAGCACGAGGCCCAGCGCGACCGCCGCACCGGACAGACGCTGTCCGGTCCGGCTGCCCACCGGGCCACTGCTGGTGCTGCCGCCGCTGTGCGGGGCCGTACGTGTCGTGCTCTCGCCGCCCATGGATCCGCACCCTACCCGGCGGTACCGAGCCGGGTCAGCCCTTCTCCCCCGGCCGTGGTCGCAAGCTTGGGAAAGGGTTTGCCGAGCGGGTGCGGCGGGGCGGACGGCGGGTCAGCGGGTCCCGGACGCCTGCGCGCGCCGGCGCCGCCACAGCGCCAGCGGGAGGACGCCGGCGAGGGCGAGGCCCTCCGGGGCGACCGTCAGGGCGGTGGAGGCGGCCGACCGGGCGTCGAGGCCGCTCTGGTCGAAGGTGTCCGGCACGGGCAGCGTGCCCCAGCGGTTGATGGGCCAGGCCTTGACGACGGCGCGGCCGACGACCTCGTCGACGGGGACCATGCCGTGGTGCTTGTCGGACTGGTTGTAGCGGGAGTCCCGCGAGTTCTGGCGGTGGTCGCCCATGACCCAGATGTAGCCCTCGGGGACCTTCACCGTGAACTGGCCGCCCTGGTCGTCCATGCTGCACGGCGTGTTGCCGGGGTACACGTACGACTCGTCCAGCGCCTTGCCGTTGACCTTCAGCGGGCCGGTCTTGCTACAGGAGACGGTGTCGCCGCCGACGCCGATCACCCGCTTGATCAGGTCCTTCTCCTCCGCGGACGGCATCAGGCCGATCCAGCTGAGGACGGTCTGCACGGCGTTCGGTTCGAGGGTGGGCTCGCCCGCCAGCCAGTTGTCGGGGTCGTGGAAGACCACGACCTCGCCGCGCTCGGGCTCGGAGCCGAACCATGGTGTCAGCTTGTCGACCAGGACGCGGTCACCCTCCTGGAGGGTGTTCTGCATCGAGTCGGAGGGGATCGAGAACGCCTGGACCAGGAACGTCTTGATCAGCAGGGCGAGGACGAGGGCGATGCCGATGAGGATCGGCAGTTCCTTCCAGAAGGAACGCGGTTTCTTCGCCTGGGGCGCCCCGTCGTCCGGCCCCGGTCCGGTCGTGCGGGGCGGCCCGTCGCCGGGTCCGTCGCCGCCGGCCGCCGGGCCGTCATTGTCTGAGGTCACGAGGTCGTCCGACGCCGGGTCGGCCGCGTCCACGGGACGTCCGCGGTGCTCCTCGCCGTCGTGCCCGGACCGTGCGCCAACCGCCACATCCCCCACGCCAACTCCTCACTCTGTGCCGCTGCCTGCCCCAGGTACGGCGCAGGCCCACCACTCCCATAACGAGCGGGAGTTCCGCAGGGCTCGGGAGTCGGATCGTTCCGTTCGGATCGTCGGGATCAACCCTATGCGACGTCTTGGAGGACGCGGCCGTCCCGGCGACCGCGTCGGTCACCGAAGAGAAGGTTTGCGGTTCCTTGAGGGTGTTCCAGTGGCCCAGCGGCCAGGCGATGACCATGGCCCGCCCGACCACCTCGTCCTCGGAGACGGTGCCGCCGTAGTCGGTGTTCTGGTGGGCGCGGGAGTCCGCGGAGTTGTCCCGGTGGTCACCCATCACCCACAGCCGTCCCTGGGGGACGGTGATGTCGAACGAGGTGCCGGAGGGGGCGTTGCCGGGGTAGAGGTAGTCCCCCTCGTTCAGGGGAACGCCGTTGACGGTGACCCGCCCTTGCGTATCACAGCACTTGACGCGGTCACCGCCGACGCCGACGACCCGCTTGATGAGGTCCTTCTCGTCGTCGGACGGCAGCAGGCCGATGAAGGTGAGGGCCTCCTTGACCTGTTTGACGCCGACGGGGTCGTCCTTCTTGGTGGTGGTCTGCTCGTCGTTGAGCCAGCCACCGGGGTCCTTGAAGACGACGACGTCGCCGCGCTCCGGCTTGGAGCCGAACCACGGCGTGAACTTGTCGACCAGGACACGGTCGCCGATCCGGATGGTCTGCTCCATCGAGCCGGACGGGATCACGAAGGCCTGCACGAGGAACGTCTTCAGCACCAGGGCTATGAGGACGGCGACCCCGACGAGGAGCGGGATCTCCCGGACGGCGCCGCGCCTGCGCTTGCGCTTGACCTTGCGCTGGAGCTTGCGCCGCTCCGCGCGGGTGCGGCCGGCCGAGGGGCCGGAGGCGCGCCGGGCTCCGGTGGGCAGGAGGTTGTCCGCGGGGCTGCTGGGGACGCCGCGGGGCTTGCCGCGGTTACCCATGGGCGTCCGCCGTGTCCGTCGGGGTGCCTGCCGCGACGCTACGGGTGCCTGTCATGCCTGTACGGGTGACCGTCACGTCCGTACGGGTGACCGTCGAGCCCGCAGGGGTGACCGTCACGTCCGTACGGGTGACCTCCGTGTCTGTACGAGTGACCGCCGTGCCCGCAGGGGTGACCGCCGCGTCCGTACGCGTGACCTCCGTGTCCGTACGGGTGACCTCCGTGCCCGCAGGCGTGACCGCTGCGCCCGAAGGGGTGGTGACCGCCACGCCCGCAGGGGTGACCGCCGCGTCCGTCGGCGCATCCGCCGCGGGCACGCGCGCGTAGGCGTCCGGTCGGTGCAGGCGGGTGACGTCGACGAGGGACCGCACGATCCAGTCGGCGCGGCCGATCACGTCGTCGACGGGGATCATGCCGCCGCCCGGTGAGCCCAGGTGGTCGCGGGAGTCGCTGGAGGCGCTGCGGTGGTCGCCGAGGACGAACAGGGTCCCGTCGGGCACCTCCACGTCGAAGGGCACCGTGGACGGGCTGTCGCCCGGATACAGGTACGTCGACTCGTCGACCGGCCGGCCGTTCACCTGGATCCTCCCCTCCTCGTCGCAGCAGACCACGTGGTCTCCCCCCACACCCACAACGCGCTTGACGTAGTCGGCGTCCCCGAAATACCCGGTGCCGTCGAACACCACCACGTCACCGCGGCGCGGCTCCGCACCGAAACGGTACGCCAACCTATTTACGAGAACGCGGTCGCCGATCCTCAATCCGTTCTCCATGGATCCGCTGGGTATCTGGAACGGCTTGACCACGAAAGCGTTCAGGAGCAGCAGGAAGAGCAGGCAGATCAGCAGGGTGAGGCTGATCCGGCCGCCCGGGAGCAGGTCGGTGATCCGCGCCACCAACGCGAAGCGCGACCGTCCCTCCGGCCCGTCCGGTCCCACGGCCTGCTGTGAGGCGTGCGTGGTGTCGGAAGGGCGGGAGGAGCGGTCGCGCTCCGTCGACTGTGCTTCGGTGTCCATCGGGGCCAGATGTTATCCGGCCCCGCTCTGAACTCCCGAGCGCGCTCAGTTGTCGCGCTTCTCCTTGATCTTCGCGGCCTTGCCGCGCAGCTCGCGCAGGTAGTACAGCTTGGCGCGACGCACGTCACCGCGGGTCACGAGCTCGATCTTCTCGACGATCGGGGTGTGCACGGGGAAGGTGCGCTCGACGCCGACGGAGAAGGAGACCTTGCGGACCGTGAAGGTCTCGCGGACACCGGCGCCCTGGCGGCGGATGACGACGCCCTTGAACTGCTGCACACGGGAGCGGTTGCCCTCGATGACGCGGACGTGGACGTTGACGGTGTCGCCCGGGCGGAAGGCCGGGACGTCGCTGCGCAGCGACGCGGCGTCGAGGGAGTCGAGCAGGTGGGACATGTCGTCTGCTTTCTTCGCTGATGCCACAGGTCATCAACGGGAACTAGATGTACGGGAAAAGGGGCGTGCGCATCGGGGCGGGCGTCGTGTCCCCCTGTGGCAGGGGCGCATACCGGACGGCGCACAACAGCGGCCTATTGTTCCACGCTCTGGGTCCTGCGCCAAAATCGGCCGTACGGCTCGCCCTCGGGGTCCGGCGCCCAGCCCAGGATCGAGAGCATCTCGCGGTCCTTCTTGTCGAAGGCGCCGGGCGCGCAGCGCTCGATCAGGTCGGGCCGGCGGGCCGTGGTCCGCCGCAGGGCCTCGTCACGGCGCCAGCGGGCGATCTTCCCGTGGTGGCCGCTGAGCAGCACCTCGGGGATGTCCCGGCCGCGCCAGGCGGGCGGCTTGGTGTAGACGGGGCCTTCGAGGAGGTTGGCCATGGTGCCGGGCGCGAAGGAGTCGTCGCGGTGGGACTCGGCGTTGCCGAGCACGCCGGGCAGCAGCCGGGCCACGGCCTCGGTGACGACCAGGACGGCCGCCTCGCCGCCGGCGAGGACGTAGTCGCCGATGGAGACCTCGTAGACGGGGATACGGGTGGCGTACTCGTCGACGACGCGGCGGTCGATGCCCTCGTAGCGGGCCGGTGTGAAGATCAGCCAGGGGCGCTCGGAGAGTTCGACGGCGAGTTCCTGGGTGAACGGGCGGCCGCTGGGGGTGGGTACGACGAGCGCGGGGGCGTGCGCGCCCCTCTCGTAGCCGTCGGCCAGGACCGAGTCCAGGGCGTCGCCCCACGGCTCGGTCTTCATCACCATGCCGGGGCCACCGCCGTACGGGGTGTCGTCGACGGTGTTGTGCCGGTCGTACGTCCAGTGCCGCAGGTCGTGCACATGGACGTCGAGCTGTCCGCGCGCGCGTGCCTTGCCGACCAGGGAGAGGTGCAGGGGGGCGAGGTACTCGGGGAAGATCGAGACGACGTCGAGGCGCATCAGGCGCCGTCCCCGGACGAGTCGCGCGCGGAGGCGATCTCCGCGCGGTCGTCGATGAGGCCGGGCGGCGGGGCGATGACCGCGCGCTGCTCCTTCAGGTCGATCTCGGTGACGATCTCCTCGACGAAGGGGATCATCACCTCGCTGCCGTCGGCCCGCTCGACGATGAAGAGGTCCTGGGAGGGCAGGTGGGAGATCTCGGTGATCCGGCCGACCTCCATGCCGTCCTCGGTCACCACGTCGAGGTCGATGAGCTGGTGGTCGTAGTACTCGTCCTCGTCCTCGGGGAGTTCCTCGGGATCCACCTCGGCGATCAGGAGGGTGTTGCGCAGGGCCTCGGCCGCGGTGCGGTCGGTGATGCCCGCGAAGCGCAGGAGGAGGCGGCCGCTGTGCACCCGGCCGGTCTCGATCGTGAGCGGCCCCGCCGTGGCGGGGTCCGTGGACAGTACGGCGCCGGGGGCGAGCCGCAGTTCCGGCTCGTCGGTGCGGACCTCCACGGTGACCTCGCCCTTGATGCCGTGGGCGCGGCCGATCCGTGCGACTACGAGCTGCACTGTTCGAAGATCTCCTGTCGTCACGACGTCGGGCCGGGGACGGCCCAGTGGCCCTCCCCGGCCCGAGCCGGTGCTGCGAATTGCGTCAGCGGACGTGGTCGACGTCGACGAGGTCGACGCGGACTCCACGGCCGCCGATGGCGCCCACGACGGTGCGCAGGGCACGTGCGGTGCGGCCGTTGCGGCCGATCACCTTGCCGAGGTCGTCGGGGTGGACCCGGACCTCGAGCACCTGCCCTCGGCGCAGGTTGCGCGAGGCGACCTGCACATCGTCGGGGTTGTCGACGATGCCCTTCACGAGGTGCTCAAGCGCCTCTTCGAGCATGCTGCTCAGGCCTCGGTCGACTCGGACTCGGCAGCGGCCTCGTCCTTCTTCTCAGCCTTCTTCTTCTGGGTGATGGCCTCACCCTTGCCCTGGTCGTCGCCGCCGAGGGCCTCGAACGACACACGCGCCTTCTTCGGCTCGGCCACGAGCAGCGGAGCCGGGGCGGGCTCGCCCTTGAACTTCTGCCAGTCGCCGGTCTTCTTCAGGATGGCGAGCACGGGCTCGGTCGGCTGGGCGCCGACGCCGAGCCAGTAGGCCACGCGGTCGGCGTCGACCTCGATGACCGACGGGTTGTACGTCGGGTGGTACTTGCCGATCTCCTCGATCGCACGACCGTCACGACGGGTACGGGAGTCGGCGACGACGATGCGGTAGTGAGGCGAACGGATCTTGCCCAGACGCTTCAGCTTGATCTTGACTGCCACGGGAGTGGGTTCTCCTGGATTGACGTGGTGGGGCACGGCGGGACGCCGCGTGGGGTTGCGGTACCCGAGTGCCCGACGGACGCGTCAGCCGGAGGAGAGAGGGGTCCTGTGCGGCTGTCGAGTACAGCCAGCCATTCTGCCACATGCTCCGGGCCGCTTCCGGACGAGGGTGCGGGGAGGTCCGCCCGGGCACGCCTGTGAGGCACCCGGCGGTTCGGGTGCCTCACAGGCGTGCCCGGGAGCGGGGCGCGGGGAAGTGCGCGCTCAGTCCCCACGCGCCCGCGGCCGGTGCCGGCCCCCTGCCCCGCGCACCCGGCAGCCACGAGATGCCGGTACACCACGGGCGGGCCACGACGGCCCTCGGGTCATGCCGCGCCGGCCACCTCGGGGATGCGGAACGGCTTGCCGCACCCTCCGCACACGATGGGGGCCTGGGCGAGGACCGACGGCACCACCCGGACGTTGCGGCCGCAGTCGCAGACCGCCTTGACGCGGACGCCGCCGCCGGAGGAGCCGTGGCGGGCGGCCGGGCCGCGGAAGGCGCGGGTGGTGTCGGCGGAGGTGGCCGCGGTGTGGGCCTTGAGGGCCCGCTGGAGGCGCTCGATCGTCGGACGGTAGCGGCGCTTGGCCTCGGGATTGAGTGTGACCAGCGAGAAGCCGCTGCTGGGGTGCGGTTCCTCGGGGTGGTCCAGGCCCAGCTCCTCGGCGATCGCGAGGAATCTGCGGTTGTGGTATCGGCCGGCGCGGGAGGTGTCGCGGACGCCGCGCGCGGCGGCGATCCCGTGGACTGCCTCATGGAGCAGTCGCTCGAAGGAGAGCTCGTGACCGCAGGCGGACGACGACTCCCCGATCAGGGACTCTGGCGCGGCAAGGTCCGGCAGCTCGGGGTGGTACCGCTGAATGTCGGCCCACGCCTGCGCCAGCTCTGCGGCGAGAACAGGTGGTGTCTGTGTCGTGCTCACGTAATGACAACGAGCGGGGGTGCCGCTGTGTTCCTATTCCGGGGCATCCCAAATAATTTGCACGTACCCGTCAGTTGCCGCTGATGCGTCCTGACGAGGGCGGGTGCGCTGATCTGCGGAGAAGTCTCACAGCTCGCCCCAAGGTGGTGCGTAGTCCGCCATACGCCTTCGGTCCGCCCCTTCTGCCCCGGCGCGTAGACGATGCCCGCGCGCCGGGGTGCAGATGTGCGACGGAGGCGCAAGAGGTGTTTCGGCCGCCGCCTCGCCGGAGGGTGTCGTCTCAGTAAGCGCGCGCGACGATCGCGACGTTACCGGGCGCGTCGCCGTCCTCGGGCACCGACCCGTCCTCGGCGACCAGACACCGTACGGTCACCGCGTGGTCGGCGAGCCTGGCCTCGCCCTCCTCGCCGAGCGTCGCCCACGGGATGCGCGCCCAGCCGCCGGCGCCGGCCGCCTCGACGGCCTCCTCGACCGTGGCCACGTCCGCCGTACGGGACTCGCGGCGCTCGCGGGACTGCCGCAGCAGCAGGGTCTGGTCGTCCTCGAGGACCTTGGGCAGCAGATCGGCCAGCGCGTCCAGGGCCACCGGCTCCTTGCCTCCCGGGATGCGGCGCGCCAGCATCGCGGTGCCGTTCTCCAGGTCACGGGGGCCGATCTCGATACGGACGGGCACCCCCTTGAGCTCCCAGTCGACCGCGCGCCGCCCGAAGGGCACGTCGGTGCGGTCGTCGACCTGGACGCGGAGGCCGGCCGCCGTCAGCCGGGCGCCCAGCTCGTGGACCTTGGCCAGAACCGCCTCGTCGCCCTTGACCGCCAGGACGACGGCCTGGACCTGCGCCAGCCGCGGCGGCACCCGCAGACCGTCGTCGTCGCCGTGCATCATCACCAGGGCGCCGATCATGCGCGTGGTCGAGCCCCAGGAGGTCTGCCAGACCAGCTCCCGCGTGCCGTCCTTCGACAGGTACGAGGTGTTGAAGGCCCGGGCGAAGTTCTGCCCCAGTTCATGGCTGGTGGCCATCTGGAGGGCCTTGCCGTCACCCATCATCCCTTCGAGGGTGAGGGTGTTGACCGCTCCGGCGAACCGCTCCCTGGCGGTCTTGCGGCCGGCGACGACGTCCATGGCGAGGACGTCCACCATGAAGTCCTCGTAGACCCGGCGGTGGATGCGGGAGGCGAAGTCGCGCGCGTCCTCGCGGGTGGCGTGTGCGGTGTGGCCCTCCTGCCAGAGGAACTCGGTCGTGCGCAGGAAGAGCCGCGGCCGCAGCTCCCAGCGCACCACGTTCGCCCACTGGTTGATGAGCAGCGGCAGGTCGCGGTAGCTCTGCACCCACTTCGAGAAGGACGCGTTGATGATCATCTCGGAGGTGGGGCGGACCACCGCCGGCTCCTCGAGCTCCTTGCCGCCGCCGTGCGTGACCACCGCCAGCTCGGGCGCGAACCCCTCGACGTGGTCGGCCTCGCGCGTGAGGTACGACTGCGGCATCAGCAGGGGGAAGTACGCGTTCCGGGCGCCGGTCTCCTTGATGCGGGCGTCCATCTCCGCCTGCATCCGCTCCCACAGTCCGTACCCGTACGGTCGGATCACCATGGTGCCGCGCACCGGTCCGTTGTCGGCCAGTTCGGCCTTGGCGATCAGATCCTGGTACCAGCGGGGGAAGTCGTCCGCCCGCGGGGTGAGAACGGGTGCCGTTGCCATGGCGCGATGGTACGGCCCCAGGTTGCCGCCATGTGAAATCTCGCCACTCGCACGGGTGGACCGCACTCCGGGCGCCGCGACCCCTGGACGCGGGGTCGGGTGGGGAGTTACCTGACATACGGGGGGAGTGCGGACGACTGACGGGGGCCACATGAAGAACGGGCACAGCGGCAACTCTCGGCGGATTGGGGCGCTTTTCCATGACACCTACGCTCGTGCGGCAGCACCTTCCTCACACGGGGCCGGCGCCCCGCGCTGATCCGGGTGCACGCGCGCGTGACTGGTCCGAGATCCAGGAGCGGATGCTGGTCCCGCTCTACGAGGCCGTCCACGAGCGACTGGAAGTGGGCCCCGGCACACGGCTGTTGGGCCTCGGCTGCGGATCCGGTCTGGCCCTGCTGATGGCGGCCTCCAGAGGCGCCGCCCTGACCGGCGTCGAGACCCGGCACCCCGAGCGGCTGGCCCTCGCCCGCCGGCGGCTGCTGCCGGAGACGCCGGGCGGGCCCGCGCCCACCGGCATCCGGCTCGTCGACGGCACGCCCGAGGACGCGGCCGGCACCGCCGACGCCGGGGCACCCGCGTACACCCTGGTGACGGCCTTCGAACCCATCGGCTGCCTCGCGGGCGACTCCGAGGGCCTCGGCGACCTGCTCGCGGCCGCCACACCGCTGGCCGAGCGGGGCGCGCCCGTGGTGCTCGTCGGCTGGGGTCCGCCGGAGCGCTGCGCCACCTCCGGCGTGCTGCGGGTCGCCACCAAGCCGGCCGATCCCCTGCGCGCCGACGGCAGTTGGCGCCCCGCCCTGCGCGACGACCTGGAGGACGTCGCCCAGCGGGCCGGGCTGAAGCCGGACGGTTCCGGACGGGTGGCGTGCCCCTTCGGGTACGCGGGGGTCGACAGCGCCCTCCGCGGCCTGCTGTCCACCGGCCTGTTCGACGCGGCGATCGCCGCGACCGACCAGGTGCAGGTGGAGAAGGAGGTGACCGAGGCGCTGCACCCGCACCGGCGCAAGGACGGCACGGTCTGGATGCCGAACGTGTTCCGGTACCTGATCGCCCGGACTCCCTGAACGAGACCCTGAGCGAGAACCCTGAGCACGACCTCTGCACACGACCTCTGAGCGAGACCTCCGAGCGAGAGCTCCAGCGGGGCTACGCCTCCCTCTCCCCCTCGCCCTTGGTCAGCCGGGTGATCCCCGCGACGCGGTACGCGTCCACCTCCTCCAGCGTCTCGTGCTCCAGCAGCGCCTCGGCGAGCGCCTCCAACTGCCCCCGGTGGTCGCGGAGTTTGCGGCACGCCTCCTCGTAGCACGCCTCGACGACGCGGCGCATCTCGTCGTCGATGACGTCGAGGGTCCGCGGGGCGGCGGCGAGGCCGTACGCCTGCTGGGCGTCGCCGGGCAGTGCGGAGAGGCGGCCCACGCGCTCGCTCATGCCCCACCGGGCGACCATGCCGCGCGCGATGTTGGTGACCTGTTCGAGGTCGTTCTCGGCGCCGGTCGTGACGACCCCGTAGATCACCTGCTCGGCCGCCATCCCGCCGAGGGCGCCGATGATGCGGCCGCGCAGGTACTCCTCGGAGAGGGCGTACCGCTCCACCTCGGGCGTCGACATGGTCACCCCGAGCGCCCGGCCGCGCGGCACGATGGTGACCTTGCGGACCGGGTCGGCGCCGGGTTGCAGCATGCCGAGGAGGGCGTGCCCGCTCTCGTGGTAGGCGGTGCGACGGCGGTCCTCCTCGGGCATCACGAGCGTGCGCTCCGCCCCCAGCTGCACCTTCTCCAGCGCCTCCGACAGGTCGGCCGGCGTGACCCGCTCCTGCTGGCGCTTGACGGCGAGCAGGGCGGCCTCGTTGGCGAGGTTGGCCAGGTCCGCGCCCGTCATCCCCGGGGTCGTGCGGGCCACCCGGGCCAGGTCCACGTCAGGGGCGAGGGGGATGTCCCGCGTGTGGATGCGCAGGATCGCCTCGCGGCCGGCGCGGTCCGGCGGGGAGACGTTGACCACCCGGTCGAAGCGGCCGGGCCGGGTCAGTGCCGGGTCGAGGATGTCGGCGCGGTTCGTCGCCGCGATGACGACGACGCCCTCCGAGCCGGTGAAGCCGTCCATCTCGGTGAGGATCTGGTTCAGGGTCTGCTCGCGCTCGTCGTGGCCGCTCACCGACGCGCCGGCGCCGCGGGCCCGCCCGATGGTGTCGATCTCGTCGATGAAGATGATCGACGGCGCGACCTTGCGGGCCTCGGCGAACAGCTCACGGACCCGGGACGCGCCGACGCCGACGATCATCTCGATGAACTCGGAGGCGGAGGCCGAGAAGAACGGCACGCCCGCCTCGCCCGCCACCGCGCGCGCCAGCAGCGTCTTGCCGGTGCCGGGCGAGCCCGCCAGCAGCACGCCGCGGGGCATCTTGGCGCCCATCCTGCGGTAGACGTCCGGGTGCTCCAGGAAGTCGACCACGTCGTCGAGCTCCCCCTTGACCTCGTCGATCCCGGCCACGTCGGCGAACGTGGTGCGCCCGGTGCCCGACCGCAGCTCGACCGGCCGGGGCGGCGCCTTGCGGCCGAGCATGCCGCCCGCGCCGCCCAGGCCCCCGCGCAGCCGCCGGGCGAAGAAGACCCACACCGCGACCAGGACGACGATCGGCACCAGCGAGATCAGCAGGTTGGCCAGCAGACCGCGCTCCTGGACGACCGGCCGCGCGGTCACCGTGACGTCGTGCCTGCTCAGGTTCTGCCAGAGGGCGTCGTCGGCGAAGGCCGGGCGCTGCGTCCTGAACCGGGTGTACTCGCCGCCGCCCTCGGGATCGTCCCGGGCCTGTTTGAGCCGGCCCTGGATCGCGTCGCCCTTGGAGTAGATGGTGTCGACGTTGCCCCGGTCGACCTGCCGGCTGAACTCCGTGTAGGAGATCGTCGGCTCGTTGCCCCGGCCGTAGAAGTGCAGCCCGCCGTAGACCAGCAGGAAGACGATCACGGCGGTGACGGCGAGCGCCCACCATCGGCCGCGCGGTCTTCTGCCGCCGGGCTGTCGTGCCGCCTCGTCCGGGGTGCCCTCGGTGCGCCACGGCTGGTCGGGAGCCCTGCGCCGGGGAGCGGAATCGCTCATATCTGGACGTTACGGCACACCATGGGCCTCGGCACGCGCTGAGGGCGCCCACCCGTGCGGGTGGACGCCCTCGGCACCGTACGGCTCGGAAGGTCGGCCGGGCGGGTCGGCCCACCGACGCCGGGCGGGTCAGCCCATGAACTTCTTGAACTCGTCCGGGAGCTCGAAGTCCTGGCCGGCCTGCTGGCCCGGCAGGCCGAAGGCGCCGCCGGGAGCGCCGCCCTGGGCACCGGCCGCGCGGCGGGCGGCCTCCTCCTGCTCCTGCTGCTTGCGCTTCATCGGGTTGCCGGAGCGCTGCTTGCCCTTGGCCTTCTTCGGCTGCTTCTTGGTGCGGCCGGGGCCGCCGCCCATGCCCGGCATCCCCGGCATCCCCGGCATGCCGCCGCCCTGGGCCATGCGGGACATCATCTTGCGGGCCTCGAAGAACCGCTCGACCAGGCCCTTGACCGCGCTGACCTCGACACCGGAGCCCTTGGCGATACGGGCGCGGCGCGAGCCGTTGATGATCGTGGGGTCCTGGCGCTCGCCCGGGGTCATCGACTTGATGATCGCGGCGGTGCGGTCGACGTCCCGCTCGTCGAGGTTGTTGATCTGGTCCTTGATCTGCCCCATGCCCGGCAGCATGCCGAGCAGCTTGGAGATCGACCCCATCTTCCTGACCTGTTCCATCTGGGACAGGAAGTCGTCCAGGGTGAAGTCCTGGCCCTTCTTGGACGCCAGCTTGGAGGCCATCTTCTCGGCCTCTTCCTGGCTGAACGTCTTCTCCGCCTGCTCGATCAGGGTGAGCAGGTCACCCATGTCGAGGATGCGGGAGGCCATCCGGTCGGGATGGAAGGCGTCGAAGTCGTCGAGCTTCTCGCCGTTCGACGCGAACATGATCGGCTTGCCGGTGATCTGCCGGATCGACAGGGCCGCGCCGCCGCGGGCGTCGCCGTCGAGCTTGGAGAGCACCACGCCGTCGAAGCCGACGCCGTCGCGGAAGGCCTCGGCGGTGTTGACCGCGTCCTGGCCGATCATCGCGTCGACGACGAAGAGGATCTCGTCGGGCCGGGTCGCGTCCCTGATGTCCGCGGCCTGCTGCATCATCTCCTGGTCGATGCCGAGGCGGCCGGCGGTGTCGACGACGACGATGTCGTGGACGCGGGACTTCGCGTACTCGATGGAGTCCTTGGCGACCTGCACCGGGTCACCGACGCCGTTGCCCGGCTGCGGCGCGTACACGGCCACGCCGGCGCGCTCGGCGACGACGCTGAGCTGGTTGACGGCGTTGGGGCGCTGGAGGTCGCAGGCGACGAGCAGCGGCGAGTGGCCCTGCTCCTTCAGCCAGTGGCCCAGCTTGCCCGCGAGGGTGGTCTTACCGGCGCCCTGCAGACCGGCCAGCATGATCACGGTCGGCGGCTGCTTGGCGAAGCGCAGGCGCCGGGTCTCGCCGCCGAGGATCGTGACGAGCTCGTCGTTGACGATCTTCAGGACCTGCTGGGCGGGGTTCAGCGCCCGGGAGACCTCGGCGCCGAGGGCGCGTTCCTTGACGTTCTTGATGAACGTCCGCACGACGGGCAGGGCGACGTCCGCCTCGAGGAGGGCGATGCGGATCTCGCGCGCGGTGGCGTCGATGTCCGCCTCGGAGAGCCGTCCCTTGCCGCGCAGGTTCTTGAAAGTCGCTGAGAGGCGATCGGAGAGAGTATCGAACACGGCGGCGTCGGTCCTCGGGGGTCGGGAGCAGTCTGAGCGTCTTCCAGGGTATCCGGCCGCGCAAGGCATTCGTCCCCGCCTGCTGGATTCATTCAGCGGGCGGCGACGCAGGATGTCCGCGCCGGTGGGGACAGCCGGGCTTGTCGCCGCGTCGGCGGGGCGGCCGGGCCAGGTGACACGGAACACGTCCGCGAGGACCGCCCGGGCGGTCCGCCGGGACCGCCCGGGCCCTGCGGCACCGAACACGTCGGCGGCCGGATCGCTCCCGCCGGGGCGGGGACGCAAGCCCCGCCCCGGCGGGGAGCACGCGGCCTCGGAGAGCCGCCCGTTGCCCCGCGGCGGACCATCCCCGCCACGGCGGGGAACACCGGGCCGACGCATGACATGACCGCCCGGTCACGCCCGCAGCATCTCCTCCAGCTTCCGCGCCACCGCCGTGGCCTCGTCCCCCGGCAGTGGCGCGCCCTCCGGCCCGGTGACGTAGAAGGCGTCGACGGCGTTGGCGCCGAGCGTGCTGACGTGCATGCTGCGCACCCGGACCGTCGCGTCCTCCAGCGCGGCCCCGATCCGGAACAGCAGCCCCGGCGCGTCCTGGGCGCGGACCTCGATCACGGTGGCCAGGCGGGAGGCCGCCGGGGCCACCGTCACGCGCGGCGGGGGCGCGACCACGCCGCGGCGCCGCGGATAGGCCGCGTCGCGCTCCGCAAGCCGGTTCGCGATGTCCAGGGTGCCGTCCAGGGCGCGGACGAGGTCGGCGCGGAGCCGGGCGGCCTGGGGCAGTGAGCCGTACTCGGCGGCGACCCGCCAGTTCAGCAGCAGGACGGAGCCCTCCACGCCGGCCGGCAGGTCCAGGGCCCGCAGTTCGGCGGTGCGCACGGTCAGCCGGTGCATGGCGAGGACGCCGGCCACCGCGGGCAGCACACCCGCCTGGTCGGGTACGGCGATGAGGAGTTCCACGCCGAGCGGCTCGGGGCCGCCGGGCGGCACTTCCGCCTCGGGCTCGGCCGGCGGCTCGGTCTGCGCGCGCAGTGCCAGCACCGGGCTGCCGGTCGCGACCGCCTCGATCGCCAGCCGCTCCTGTTCGGCGGTGGCCGCGGCGGCCTCCGGCTCCTCGGGGGTCTCCCCGGCGAGCACCGCCGAGACCCGTCGGACCAGGTCGGCGACGAGCGAGCCGCGCCAGGAGGACCAGGCGGCCGGACCGGTGGCCTGGGCGTCCGCCTCGGTGAGCGCGTGCAGCAGCTCCAGCGTCCCCTGCGCGCCGACCGCCTCGGCGACCGACCGCACGGTGGCCGGGTCCTCCAGGTCGCGCCGGGTGGCCGTCTCGACGAGCAGCAGGTGGTGGCGGACGAGGGTGGCGAGGACGGCGACGTCCGCGCGGTCGAAGCCGATACGGGCGGCCACGTCCCGGGCGATGATCTCGCCGGCCACGGAGTGGTCGCCGGGCCAGCCCTTGCCGATGTCGTGCAGCAGCGCGGCGACCAGGAGGAGGTCGGGGCGGCTGACGCGGCGGGTGAACTCGGAGGCGCGCACGGCGGTCTCGATGAGGTGCCGGTCGACGGTCCAGACGTGCACGGCGTTGCGCTGCGGCCGGCAGCGGACCCGCTCCCAGTCGGGCAGCAGGCGGGTGATCAGGCCCTCGGCCTCCAGGGCTTCCCAGACCTCGATCGTGGGCCGGCCGGAGCCGAGCAGGGTGACGAGTTGTTCGCGGGCCTCGGCGGGCCAGGGGGTGGGCAGGGGGCGCACGGTGGCCGCGAGGCGCCGTACGGCGTACAGGGAGAGCGGGAGGCCGGCCTGGGCGGCGGCGGCCGCGGCGCGCAGGGGGAGCACGGGGTCGCGTTCGGGGCGTGCGGCGCGGGCGAGCACCACCTCGCCGTCCTGCTCCACCACGCCTTCGGCGAGCGGGGAGCGCTCGGCGACCGGCTTTCCGCCGCCCAGCATGGCGCGCAGCCGCGGCCGCACGGCGCGCGACCGGAGCACCCTCCCCACCTCGCGCCAGGTGACGTCACTGGCGTAGGAGACGACGCGGGCGGCCTCGTAGACCTGGCGCAGGAGGGTGTCGGCGTCCAGGAGGCCCAGTTCGGCCGCGACCTGGTCCTGTTCCTGGAGGGCCAGGCGGTCGGTGGCGCGGCCGGTCGCCAGGTGCAGGGCGTCCCGGACGTCGAGCAGCCGGCGGCGGGCGTCGTCGAGGCCCTCGCGCGGGGCGTCGGCGAGCCAGGAGGCGGCGACGGCGCGCAGGGCGGTGGCGTCGCGCAGGCCGCCGCGGGCCTCCTTGAGGTCGGGTTCCAGCAGGTATTGCAGTTCGCCCTGGCGTTCGGCGCGCTCGGCGCAGAGTTCCTGGAGTTCGGGCAGGCGCCTGGGCGCCTGGTTGCGCCAGTCGGCCAGGACGGCCGTACGCAGTCCGGCGGTCAGGGCGAGGTCGCCGGCGAGGTGGCGGGCGTCCAGCAGGCCGAGCTGGACCTTCAGGTCCTCGCCGGCCGTTCTGCGGGCCTCCGCCGGGGTGCGCACGGAGTGGTCGAGCGCGAGGCCGAGGTCCCACACCGGGTACCAGAGGCGGTCGGCGAGGGCGGCGACCGCCTTGGGGTCGGTGCCGTCGTGCAGCAGGAGGAGGTCGAGGTCGCTGCGCGGGGACAGCTCGCCGCGGCCGTAGCCGCCGACGGCGACCAGGGACACGCCCTGCGGGGCCTCCCGTCGCCCGCCCCCGTCCCCGCGGGGGAGCCGGTCGGCGCCGTCCTCGTCCCGGGCGCCCGCGGTGAACAGGCCCGCGAGCCAGTCGTCGGTCAGTTCGGCGAGGGCCGCACGGCGCGGCGGCCCGGACCGCGCCCCCTCGGTGAGGAGGCGCAGCCGGGCCGCCGCGTAGCCGCTGGGTCCCGAGTCCTCTGCTTCGTTGCGCACGTCCGTACTCGTCACCCAGCGACTCCTGTTCTCTTCTTCGGTCAGAGCGCGTCCGGGCCGCGCTCGCCGGTGCGGACCCGTACGGCGGTCTCGACCGGCAGGGACCAGACCTTGCCGTCACCGATCTTGCCGGTGCGGGCCGCCTTGACGATGACGTCGATCAGCTGCTCGGCGTCGTCGTCCTCGGCCAGCACCTCGATGCGGATCTTGGGGACCAGGTCGACGGTGTACTCGGCACCGCGGTAGACCTCGGTGTGTCCCCGCTGACGACCGTAACCGCTGGCTTCGGTGACCGTCAGGCCGTGGACGCCGAAGGCCTGGAGGGCCTCCTTGATCTCGTCGAGCCGGTGGGGCTTGACGACGGCGGTGATGAGCTTCATGCGTCCACCTTCTTGCTCGCAGTGTCGGCGACCGGGGCCGGGACGGCCGTGGTGCGGGCGGCACCGCCGCCGGCACCACTGAAGTCGTATGCGGTCTCGGCGTGCTCGGCCTGGTCGATGCCGGCCACTTCCTCGTCCTCGGAGACGCGCATCCCGATCGTCTTGTGGAGGACGAAGGCGAGGACCGCGGAGACCACCAGCGAGTAGGCGAGGACCGCGAAGACGCCGGCGCACTGCTTCCAGAACTGGTCCAGGCCGCCGCCGTAGAAGAGGCCCGCGACATCGGACTGGCCCTTGCCGGTGGCGAAGAAGCCGATCAGCAGGGAGCCGACGACACCGCCGACCAGGTGGACGCCGATGACGTCCAGCGAGTCGTCGTAGCCGAACTTGTACTTCAGGCCGACGGCCATGGCGCACAGCAGGCCGGCGATGGCGCCGACGGCGATGGCGCCGAGCGGGGAGACCGCGCCGCCCGCGGGGGTGATGGCGACCAGACCGGCGACCGCGCCGGAGGCGGCGCCCAGCGTGGTGAACGCGCCGTGGCGGATCTTCTCGTAGACGAGCCAGGCGAGCATGGCGGCGGCGGTGGCGACCTGCGTGTTGACGAACATCAGCGCGCCGACGCCGTCGTCGTTGCCGAGCCACGAGCCGGCGTTGAAGCCGAACCAGCCGAACCACAGCAGGCCCGCGCCGAGCATGACCAGCGGGAGGCTGTGCGGGCGCATCGGGTCCTTCTTGAAGCCGACGCGCTTGCCGATGACCAGGATGACGCCGAGGGCGGCGGCACCGGCGTTGATGTGGACGGCCGTACCACCGGCGAAGTCGATGACACCGAGCTCGAAGGCCCAGCCGCCGGCGCCCCAGACCCAGTGGGCGACGGGGAAGTAGACGACGGTGACCCACAGGGCGATGAACAGCGCCCAGGCGCTGAACTTCACCCGGTCCGCGAGGGCGCCGCTGATCAGGGCGGGCGTGAGGATCGCGAACATCATCTGGAAGACCAGGAAGACGAAGACGGGGATGGTGTAGCCGTCCCACAGCTCCGTCAGGCCGATGTTGCTGAGGCCGACCCAGTCGGAGTTCCATCCGATGATGCTGCCGGAGTCCGTACCGAAGGCCAGGGAGAAGCCGTACAGCACCCACAGGATGGTGACGATGCCCAGGCTGATGAAGCTCATCATCAGCATGTTGAGGGTGCTCTTGACGCGGACCATGCCTCCGTAGAAGAAGGCCAGCGCCGGTGTCATGAGCATCACCAGGGCGGAACAGATGAGCATGAAGCCTGTGTTGGCGGACGACAGCGTGGGTGCGTCCGCCGCAAGCGTGATGGCAGCTGCCATCGGCGTCTCCTCGTCGTAGGTACGGCCCCGTGCGGGCGAAGCCTGAGCAATTGAGGGGTGGGCCGGTTATGCGCCATGAGATTGACGCAGCGCGGTTTCGGTCGAAGCCCCTCGTTGTTTCGCGGCCGTGACGAAGGCACCGTGTGTGTTACGCGTCGATGAACTGGCGGATATCGCCCGCGACGATCGTTATCGTGGCGCAACCTTCACCGGGGGAAGCGAACCGGCCGCGGTCGGCCTTCCGATGACCTGGCTGGGGGAGCCGAGTCGGGCAGTTCGGGAGGGCCGGCCGCGGCCGGGGCTCTGGGGACGCTCGCCGGGTCAGACCGCTTCCGCGGTCTCCGGCAGCTCGACGGCGAGCCGGTCGGTGAGATCGACGACCTCGCTGAGGTCACCGAAGTCGCGTACGGCGGTGTCGACGGTCTTTCGGATACGAGTGTTGACGCGTTCGGAGCGGACCTTCTTGGCTTCTTTCATCGCCTGCGCGGCGAGGACCGCGCTCTGCTCGGGCTCGCGCCGCAGCAGGTGGACGGTGGCCATGCCGATCAGGTTCAGCACGTACGACCGCTGGTGGTCGGGGTCCTCGGCGAACAGGTCGACGGCCCGCTGCATCAGGGGCTGGGCCAGCGAGGCGTAGGTGGGGCTGCGTCCGGCGACGTAGGCGAGGTCGCGGTAGGAGTGGGAGTTCTCGCCGTGGAGTTCGGCCTCGGAGAAGAAGCGGATCCAGTCGGGGTCGGGCTCGTCCCACTCCTCCGCGTCGGCGAAGGTGTCCTCGGCCATCCGGACCGCCCGCTTGCACCGGCCGGGCTGTCCCATGTTGGCGTAGGCGCGGGCCTCCATCGCATACAGCATGGACTGGGTGCGCGGGCTCGCGCAGTCACGGCTGCCGTACTGGGCGAGGTGGATCAGCTCCAGGGCGTCCTCGGGCCGTCCGAGGTGGATCATCTGGCGGCTCATGCTGGAGAGGACGTACGACCCGAGCGGCTTGTCGCCGGCCTCCTTGGCGGCGTGCAGGGCGAGCACGAAGTACTTCTGCGCGGTCGGCTGGAGCCCCACGTCGTACGACATCCAGCCGGCCAGCTCGGCCAGCTCGGCGGCGACCTTGAAGAGCTTGCGCGCGGTCTCCTCGGGCTGGGGCTCCTGGAGGAGGTCGGTCACCTCGTGCAGCTGTCCGACGACCGCCTTGCGGCGCAGTCCGCCGCCGCACTGGGCGTCCCACTGCCGGAACATCACGGTGGTGGACTCCAGCAGCTCCAGCTCGGGCCGGGAGAGCCGGCCGCGGGCACGGCTGGTCGGGACGGACGCCGCGTCCTCCCGCGGGGCGGGCGGGGAGGGGACGAGCCAGCGCTGCATGGGCTCGATGAGGGACGGGCCCGCGGACAGGGCCAGCGAGGTTCCGAGGAAGCCGCGCCGCGCCAGCATCAGGTCGCTGCGCGAGAACTCGCTGAGTTGGGCCACCGTCTGCGGACCCGTCCAGGGCAGGTCCACGCCGGTCGCGGCGGGTGTCTGCCGCATGGTGCGCAGACCGAGGTCCTCGACGGAGACGACACAGCCGAACCGCTCGGAGAACAGCTCGGACAGGATCTTCGGGATCGGTTCGCGGGGGTTCTCGCCGTCCAGCCAGCGGCGGACGCGGGAGGTGTCCGTGGAGATGTGGTTGGCGCCCAACTGGCGGGCACGGCGGTTCACTTGGCGGGCGAGCTCGCCCTTGGACCAGCCGCTGCGCACGAACCAGGAGGTGAGCAGCTCGTTGGGGTGCCTGTCAGCGTGCGCAGCGCTCCCAGCACCCGTCCCGCTTCCGCCGTTGCCGCTCACTGGAACGCCCCCATCCCTGAGACCACTTGTCGCCCGAGTGCGCCAAGCCTTATCAGAATGCCGGTGATCGCCGCTCGCCGTCCGTCGGTCGCCACCCTTCGAACGGAGGGCCGCCTTGCCCCCGGCATACCCACAGGGGCATGTGCCCCCGGGTCTCGCACACTCAACGTAGTCCCACGATCACGCGTCCAGCCATGGCGGTCCCGGAATCGCCACCATTCGCCACCCCTTCGAATGAACTCACGATGGCCGGTACGCGATTCACTTGACAGAGGACGGCCGAAAGCGGGCGGAGCGATGCGCCCAGGGGCGCGCACGGCCGGCCACACCACCCGCGACGCTTCAGAGCGCTGCCTGTTTCCGGCGGCACGGGGAAGGGCGTCAGTACACAGAGTGACGGAGAGGGCCCGTTACGTAACCATCGGTGCGTCGGACCCGTTGGAGGGGGCATGGGCTTCACGATCGGCGGCATTCGCGACATCCGCTCCGGCGCGCGCAGGCGCGGTCGCTCGTCCGAGTGCACCGCCGTCGCCGAGTTCACCGGCCTGTGGGGCTGGGACGTGGTGCCGGGCGCGCGCGCCACGGCGGGCACCTGCTCGTGCGGACGCGGCGACTGCCGCGCGCCGGGTGCGCACCCCTTGCCGTTCGCCCCGCGGGTCCCGGCGGGCGCCACGCTCGACGACGTGACGCGGACGTGGGCGGAGTTCCCGGGTGCCGCGGTGATGCTGCCGGTCGGGCGCGCCTTCGACGTGATCGAGGTGGCCGAGCCGGCCGGGCACCGCGCTCTGGTCCGGCTGGAGCGGATGGGGCTGCCGGTCGGTCCGGTGACCGCGACCCCCGAGGGCCGCGCCCAGTTCCTCGTCGCTCCCGGAGCCGCCCACGACCTCACCGGTCTGCTCTACCGCATGGGCTGGGACGACCCGGGCTCCCTGGACCTGCGCGGCCTCGGCCCGGGCGCGCACCTGACGGCTCCGCCCTCCGACCGGGGCGGACTCGGTCCGGTGCGCTGGCTGCGTCCGCCCGCCCTGGACGGGACGACCCGCCCGCCGGAGGCCCGGCTGCTGCTGGGGACGCTGGCATACGTGGCACACCGCTCCCGCACCCCGCACTGAGTCCACCGCCCGGTACACCACACGGAGTCCACCGCCCGGTACGCCGTGCCGAGCCCGCCGCCCGGTAGGCGCCGCGCCGAGCCCGCCGCACGGTAGGCGCCGCGCCGAGCCCGCCGCACGGTAGGCACCGCGCCGAGCCCGCCGTCCGTCACACCGCGCTGAGCCGGCCGTCCGCTACGCCGTGCCGGACTCGCTGTCCGGTGCACCGCGCCGGGTCCGCCACCGCATACGCCGCACTGGGACGTCCGTCCCGTACGCCGAAGCGCCCGCCCCCACTGCACTCGGGGGGCGGGCGCTTCTCGGCGGCGGGCGCGCTCAGCGGCCGGTCACGCTCCGACAAGGGCGTCAACGAACGCCTCCGGCTCGAACGGCGCCAGGTCGTCGGCGCCCTCGCCGAGCCCGACCAGCTTGACGGGCACGCCCAGCTCGCGCTGGACGGCGACGACGATGCCGCCCTTGGCCGTGCCGTCGAGCTTGGTCAGCACGATGCCGGTGATGTCGACGACCTCGGCGAAGACCCGGGCCTGGACGAGGCCGTTCTGCCCGGTGGTGGCGTCCAGGACGAGCAGCACCTCGTCGAGCGGGGCGTGCTTCTCCACGACGCGCTTGACCTTGCCGAGCTCGTCCATGAGCCCGGTCTTGGTGTGCAGCCGGCCGGCGGTGTCGATGAGGACCACGTCGACCCCCATCTCCTTGCCCTCCTTCACCGCGTCGAAGGCGACGGAGGCGGGGTCGCCGGCCTCCGGCCCGCGCACGGTGTGGGCGCCGACGCGCTCGCCCCAGGTCTGCAGCTGGTCGGCGGCGGCGGCCCGGAAGGTGTCGGCGGCGCCCAGCACGACCGTGCGGCCGTCGGCGACCAGGACACGGGCGAGCTTGCCGGTGGTGGTGGTCTTGCCGGTGCCGTTGACGCCGACGACCATCACGATGCCCGGCTTGCGGTTGTCGGGCTCGGTCTTCACGGTGCGGTCGACGTCGGTGCCGACCAGCTTGAGGAGTTCCTCGCGCAGCAGGCCGCGCAGCTCCTCGGGCGTGCGGGTGCCGAGCACCTTGACCCGCTCGCGCAGCCGCTCCACCAGCTCCTGGGTGGGCTGGACGCCGACGTCGGCGGTGAGGAGGGTGTCCTCGACCTCCTCCCAGGTGTCCTCGTCGAGGTGCTCGCGCGAGAGCAGCGTGAGCAGGCCCTTGCCGAGGGCGTTCTGGGAGCGGGAGAGGCGGGCGCGCAGGCGGACCAGGCGTCCCTCGGTGGGCTCCGGGATCTCGATCCCGGGAGCCTCGACGACAGGAGGCTCCTCCACGGCGGTGGGAGCGCCACCGCCCGGGAGGTCCACCTCCTCGATCGTGCGGCGCGGTTCGTCGCGCGGCGTCTCGGCCTCGTCGCCGACGTGCGGCTCGGCGGGAGGCGCGGTGATGTCGGGGGCGGAGGGCGGCGGCGGGGGCAGCGGCTTTCTGCGCCGGCTGCCGACGATGAGCCCGCCGATCGCGCCGAGCACGACCACGGCGATGACTACAGCAAGGATGACGGTTTCCATAACCCGTCCAGTATCCATCCCGGCCCGCGGCGGGGCCCTGCTCCACGGGGGGTGTCTTGGGCGGGGGAAGCGTGCAAGGCGTACCGCCCCGGCTCGGGTGACGAGCCGGGGCGGTACGCCTTACGGGGGCGAGGAGAGGGGCAGCGGGGGTGAGGCCCCGTCTCCTCGGGTCCGGGGAGGGCGGTCAGCCCATCTCCTCCAGCGCCTTGCCCTTCGTCTCCTTGACGTACTTGAGGACGAACGGGATGGAGAGCGCGGCGAAGACCGTGTAGATCACGTAGGTGCCGGAGAGGTTCCAGTCGGCCAGGGACGGGAAGCTCGCGGTGATGGCCCAGTTGGCGATCCACTGCGCGGCGGCGGCCACGCCCAGGGCGGCGGCGCGGATCTTGTTCGGGAACATCTCGCCGAGGAAGACCCAGACGACCACACCCCAGGACAGGGCGAAGAAGAGGACGAACACGTGGGCGGCGATCAGGGCGATCCAGCCCTGCGTGGCCGGCAGCTTGCCGTCGACCAGGTCGAAGGAGAACGCCCAGGCCTCCAGCGCGAGGCCGATCACCATGCCGACGGAGCCGATCAGGGCGAGCGGCTTGCGGCCGACGCGGTCCACGAAGATCATCGCGATCACGGTGCCGACGATGTTGATGATCGACGTGGTGAACGAGTAGAAGAACGAGTCCGCCGGGTCGACGCCGACCGACTGCCACAGCGTCGAGGAGTAGTAGAACGCGACGTTGATGCCGACGAACTGCTGGAAGACCGACAGGCCGATACCGATCCAGACGATCGGCTTGAAGAAGAAGGAGCCGCCGAGCAGGTCCTTGAAGCTCGACTTGTGCTCGCTCTTCATACCGTGCTCGATCTCGGCGACGCGCGCGTCGAGGTCGACGTTCCGGCCCTCGACCTCGGTGAGGATCTCGCGGGCGCGCTCGTGCTTGCCGACGGAGATCAGGAAGCGCGGCGACTCGGGGATGGCGAAGGAGAGCAGGCCGTAGAGGACGGCCGGGACGACCATGACGCCGAGCATGACCTGCCAGGCCTCCAGGCCCATCAGCTCACCGCGCTGGTCACCGCCGGCGGCGTTCAGCAGGCCCCAGTTGACCAGCTGCGAGATCGCGATGCCGACGACGATCGCGGCCTGCTGGAAGGAGCCGAGGCGGCCGCGGTAGGCGGGCGGGGCGACCTCGGCGATGTAGGCCGGGCCGATGACCGAGGCCATGCCGATGGCGAAGCCGCCGACGACGCGCCAGAAGGCGAGGTCCCACAGGGCGAACGGGAGGGCCGAGCCGACCGCGCTGATGGTGAAGAGGACGGCGGCGATCTGCATGCACCGGATGCGGCCGATGCGGTCGGCTATGCGGCCGGCGGTCGCGGCGCCGACGGCGCAGCCGATCAGGGCGATGGCGATGACCTGGGCCAGGGCCGCGGAGCCGACGTCGTAGCGGTCACGGATGGCCTCGACCGCGCCGTTGATCACGGAGCTGTCGTAGCCGAAAAGGAAGCCGCCCATCGCGGCCGCCGCGGCGATGAAGATGACGTGCCCGAGATGATCGGGGTGAGCCGTCCCGGCTCCTGACTTGGGTGCCTGCGCTGTGCTGGTCACGTGTACTCCTCGGGCCACCGGCAACGCCGCCGGTGTGGATCTGCCCTTCGAGGTAGGTCCTACCTGAAGGTGAAAGCAACGTAAGCGAGGGTATGCCTTCAAGTTTCGAAGTCAATAGGTGAGCGGGTGTGAGAAAAGCGGCACGCGCGAGGGGGGTGCGTTCAAGACTTGAAGAGTTGATCTCGTGCGCAGGCCGCCCGGTGCGTGCGGCCCGTGCGTGCGGCCCGTGCGTGCGGCCCGTGCGGTGCGGCCTGGGCCCCAGGACCTAGCGGAGCCGCTGGGAGATCACCTTCGACACACCGTCGCCCTGCATGGAGACGCCGTAGAGCGCGTCGGCGACCTCCATCGTGCGCTTCTGGTGCGTGATCACGATCAGCTGCGAGGACTCCTGGAGCTCCTGCATGATGCGGATGAGCCGTTGCAGGTTGGTGTCGTCGAGAGCGGCCTCGACCTCGTCCATCACGTAGAACGGGCTGGGCCGCGCCTTGAAGATCGACACCAGCATCGCGACGGCGGTGAGCGACCGCTCGCCACCCGAGAGCAGGCTGAGCCGCTTGACCTTCTTGCCCGGCGGCCGGGCCTCGACGTCGACGCCCGTGGTCAGCATGTTGTCCGGGTCGGTCAGGACCAGCCGCCCCTCTCCCCCGGGGAAGAGCCGGCCGAACACGCCCTCGAACTCCCGGGCGGTGTCCCGGAACGCCTCCGCGAAGACCCGCTCGACACGCTCGTCGACCTCCTTCACCACCTGGAGCAGGTCGGCGCGCGTCTTCTTGAGGTCCTCCAGCTGCTCGCTGAGGAACTGGTGGCGTTCCTCCAGCGCGGCGAACTCCTCCAGGGCGAGCGGGTTCACCTTGCCGAGCTGCTGGTAGGCGCGTTCCGCCGTCCTCAGCCGCTTCTCCTGCGCGGCCCGCACGAAGGGGGTGGGCCGGTTGCGCGGATGCTCGGGGTCGTCCGGCAGCTCCTCGCCCTCGGCGGGGGGCGAGGGCGGCACCAGTTGGTGCGGTCCGTACTCGGACACCAGCCCGGCCGGTTCGACACCCAGTTCCTCCAGCGCCTTGGTCTCCAACTGCTCGATCCGCAGCCGTTTCTCGGCGCCGAGTACCTCGCCCCGGTGAACTGAATCCGTCAACTTGTCGAGCTCGGCCTTGAGGTCGCGCCCGGCACCGCGGGCGGCGGCCAGTTCCTGCTCCCGTCGGGTCTTGGCGGCCTCGGCGGCGACGCGTTCGGCGTCGGCCCGGCGGACCGAGACCTCGATGTGCGCGAGCAGCTGCCGGGCGCCGGAGGCGACGGCCTCCGCCACCGCGGCCTCGTGCCGCAGCCGCGCCCGCCGCCGCTCGGCACGCGCGCGTGCCTCGCGTTCGGCCCGCGCGCCCCGGTCGAGCGCGTCGGCCCGCCCGGCCAGCCCCTTGACCCGCTCCTCGTGCGTACGGACCTGGAGCCGGGCCTCCATCTCGGTCTGCCGCGCGTTGGCCCCGTCGGCGGCGAGCCGGTCACGCACCGACGTGTCCGGTTCCTCCTCGACGGGCATCTCCTCGGCGACCGCCAGCCGCTCGGCCAGTTCCTCGGCCTCCTCGACGGCCCTGTCGAGCGCCTCCTGCGCGCGGGCGGCGGCAGCGGTGGACCGCTCCGCCTCCCCGGCGGCGGCGCCGCGGGCCTGCCCGGCGAGCCGCCCGAGCTGCTGGGCGACGGCCGACTTCTCCCGCTCGGCCGCCCGCCCGCGCTGCCCGAGCTCCTCGACGCGCCCGACGCATTCCGTGCGCCGCTCCCCCGCCGCCCGTTGTGCCTCGGCCAGCTCCTCGCACCGCACCGCGAGCTCCTCCAGCTCGGCGGCGGCCTCGTCCACCGACGCCTGCACCTCCAGCAGGCTCGGCGCCCCGGCGGACCCGCCCTGCGCGAAGTGCGCCCCCAGCAGGTCGCCCTCCGCGGTCACGGCGGTCAGCTCGGGCCGGGCGTACACGAGGTTCTCGGCGTCCTCCAGCGTCCCGACGACGACGATTCCGCGCAGCAGACGTCGTACGGCGGGCATGAGGTCGGCCGGGGCACGGACGAGATCGGCGGCGAAGGGGGGTGCGGCGGGTGGGCGGGGGGCGGCACCGGGGTGGGCGCGGGAGCCGGTGGTGACGCACGGGCCGTTGGCGGCGCCGGCGTCGGCGGGCGTGTCGGAGCCGACGGGGGTGTCGGGGGTGTCGGGGTCGGCGGTGGTGTCGGGGTCGGCGGGGGTTCCGGAGCTGGCGGGGGTGTCGGAGCCGACGGTGGTGTCGGGGTCGGCGGTGGCGAAACCGCCGGTGGCGTCGGGGCCGGTAGTGACCTCGGGGCCGGGGGCGCTCACCAGAGGGGCAGCAGTGCCGGAGCCGAGGGCGCCCACCGAAGAGGCAGCAGTGCCGGAGCCGAGGGCGCCCACCGAAGAGGCAGCGGTGCCGGAGCCGAGGGCGCCCACCGGGGAGGCAGCAGTACCGGAGCCGAGGGCGCCCACCGAAGAGGCAGCAGTGCCGGAGCCGAGGGCGCCCACCGAAGAGGCAGCGGTGCCGGAGCCGAGGGCGCCCACCGGGGAGGCCGTGCTGTCGGAGGCTGCGGCGCCCGCCGGAGGGGCGGTGCTGTCCGGTGTGTCCGTGGCCAGCAGCAGGGCCGCCCGTCCCGCGTCCTGCTTGCGCAGCAGCCGGAGGGCGTCCGCGGCCGCCGACGGGGTGGTCACGGCGAGGGCGTCTGCGGCGGCGCCGAGGGCGGCGGCGAGGGGGACCTCGTAGCCGGGGGTGACGGTGAGGAGTTCCGCGGCGGGGCCGAGCAGGCCGGTGAGACGGTCCCGCGCGCCGAGCAGGGCGCCCGTGCCGTCCTTGCGGCGCAGGCCCAGGGCGAGAGCCTCGTGCCGGGCCTGGGTCGCGGCGCGCCTGCGTTCGGCGGCGGTGGCCGCCTCGCGGGCGGTGCTCAGCGCGGCCTCCGCCTCGGCGAGCTGCCGCTTCGCCGCCTCGTGCTGTGCGGTGAGCTCGGCGTCGCCGGCGTCGAGGCCGTCGACCTCCGCCTTCAGGGCCTCGTACTCCTCCTGCGCGACGGCGGCCCGTTCCCGGGCCTCGTCCCGGGCGGCGGCCAGGCGGCCGATCTCGGCCTGGGCGGACGCGGCGCGGGAGCGGGCAGCGTTGACCTGGCCGTGCAGCCGGGCGAGCCCTTCGCGGCGGTCGGCGATGGCCCGGGCGACGTCTTTCAGGCGCCGTTCCTCGACGGCCAGTTCACGCTCCAGGTCGGCGCGGTGGGCGACGGTGTCCTCGAGGGCCCGCTGCGCCGCCTCCAGCGCCGCCTCCAGCTCGGCCTCCTGCTCACGGATGCGGGCGGCCTCGCGCTCCATGTCCTCGGGGTCCCGGCCGCGCCGTTCCTCGGGCGGCGCGGAGGTGGCGCTCTTCACGCGCGCGTCGGCCAGCGAGATCGTGCCGCGGACCCGTTCGGCGAGCTGGGACAGCTCGTACCAGGTCTGCTGGGCGCGCTGGAGCCGGGGTGTCAGCCGGCGGACCTCGTCCTCCAGGTGCGCCTCCCGCCGGAGGGCCTGTTCCAGCTCCCGCTCGGCGGCCTCCTTGCGCTCCTTCAGCGCGGCCTCGTCGGCCACCTCCGCCCGCAGTGCCTCCCGCAGCCGTACGAGATCGTCGGCGAGCAGTCTCAGGCGGGCGTCGCGCAGGTCGGCCTGGATGACGGCGGCGCGGCGGGCGACGGCGGCCTGCCGGCCGAGGGGCTTCAGCTGGCGCCGCAGCTCGTCCGTCAGGTCCTGCACGCGCGCGAGGTTGGCCTGCATCGCGTCCAGTTTCCTGAGCGCCTTCTCCTTGCGCCTGCGGTGCTTGAGGACGCCCGCGGCCTCCTCGATGAAGGCGCGGCGGCCCATGGGGTCGGCGTGCAGGACGGAGTCGAGCTGGCCCTGGCCGACGATGACGTGCATCTCACGGCCGATGCCGGAGTCGCTCAGCAGCTCCTGGATGTCCAGCAGACGGCAGGTGTCGCCGTTGATCTGGTATTCGCTGCCGCCGTTGCGGAACATGATCCGCGTGATGGTGACCTCGGCGTACTCGATGGGCAGGGCGCCGTCGGAGTTGTCGATGGTCAGGGACACCTCGGCGCGGCCCAGCGGGGGGCGCCCGGTGGTGCCGGCGAAGATGACGTCCTCCATCTTGCCGCCGCGCAGGGATTTGGCGCCCTGTTCGCCCATGACCCAGCTGAGCGCGTCCACCACGTTGGACTTGCCCGAGCCGTTCGGTCCGACGACGCACGTGATCCCCGGCTCGAACCGGAGTGTGGTGGCCGAGGCGAACGACTTGAACCCGCGGAGGGTCAGGGCCTTGAGGTGCACGGCGGTGGACTCTACCGCCCGGGAATGTCCCACTCCATGAACCCGCGGTTTCACCCATGAACGCGCAGGGCACACCACTCGTTAAAGAGACTGAAAGGATGCGCGGGGGAAAGAAAGAAGGGACGCCGAAGCGTCCCTTGCAACTTCTGTCAACTAAGCGGTCCGACGCGGCTGAAAAAGTCGCCCGACCACTGCGTGTGCTGTTGTGGAGCGTGCAGTGATCAGGTGAGCGCAGGCTCCGCCTGGTGTGCGTCGATGCTCTCCATGATCCTGTCGTGAGAAGCGGCAGCCGTCAGGGCGTCGTTCTCGGCCTGAATCCGTACGAGCTCGGATTCCAGGTCCTGGACGCGCTGCTGGAGCCGTCGCATCTCGGCGAGGAGTCGCGGGTCGGAGCCGCCGACGTAACCGAGAAGCGCCTTTGCCATGATGGATGGTCCTCCACACTGAGTGACCGACCGAAGCGGTGTGGGTCGTGAGGGATTCGCACCCGCGATGCTTGGCAGGAATCTTGTTCGTGCTGCCGTTCATCCATGCCAAACTGCTAGGTGCGCGGGGTGCTTTCAGCGTCTCACCAAAAAGTTTGACGGTCAACACGATCACGCCCCGTATCGGCGGGTAACCCCGGGCGCGCGGCCGGAAACGGCGGCGCTGCGACTCCTGCGGGGCCCCGGGGGGCGTGGCGATCATCCTTACGTGCGGAGCCTGCCACCACAAGCGATTCTTGGCAATAACCTGCTCGTTTCCGCTTCGGGCAGATGCCGGTGGCATGTCCCTCCGCTTTTCCGGGGCGTCCTCGCGCCGAGTCGTCAGCGGATCGCGAAGCCGTCGTAACCGCCGCGCGGTGTGTCCCATATCTCGGTGACTCCGTCCACGCGCCCGGGCGTGTCGTCACCCTGAAGCCAATCGAGCAGCGCTTCGACGTTCTTGTGCGGCCCCTCGGCCACCACCTGGACGCGCCCGTCGGCCAGATTGAGAGCAAAACCACTCACGCCGCCGATCTCCAGCGCCTTGGCCCGCGCGAACCAGCGGAAACCCACGCCCTGGACGTGTCCGCGCACCCAGGCGACCAGCCTTACATCCTCGCTCATGGGTGCAACCTAACCAGGCAATGTCTCTGGGGACACTTCCTCCCCCAGCGCCATGCGGTACCGTCCCCACCCAATGAATCTCATATGAAACTCACTCGATCGAGTGAGTCAGGTTGACCATTTGGAGTCATGCGCCACAGGGCGTCGGGTCGACCGCGGGGGGGACCGCTCAGACCAGTTGGACGAGGAAGGCCAGGACATGGGACGCCACCGACGCTCCGCCGCCGGCCGCGCCGCCACGGGCCGCGCCACGGGGGTCACCCGCACCGACGGATCGCACCCGGAAGGGCACGCGCGGCAGGGCGGGTACACCGGCGATCACCCGGCGGCGGCGACGGGGATCGCTCCGTACCTGAACCCGGAGGCGTACGCCGAGTCGGTGGCCAGAAGCCAGGAGTACCTCTTCGCGACGGACGAAGCGCACACGCGGGCGCCGGCCGACTCGACCGACACCGCGGTGCTCTCCTCGGACGGGTTCACGCCGGGCGACGCACCGGGCCGGTCCGGCCCGGGAGACGACGGCGCGGAGCGCGCGGGACCGGGGCGCCGCAGGAAGAGGGCGGTGACGCCGGTCCGTACGGGCCTGCTCGGGGTGTCCGCGGCCGTGGCCCTCGGCACGGTCGCGGTGGCAACGGGCGCCGTGCCGGGCCTCGACAACTACCGGTTCGGCGGCGGCTCGGCCGACAAGGTCCAGGCCGCCGACTCGCCGACCAACTCCGCCTCCGAGCAGGGCGGCACCTCCGACTCCCTGGCGGCCGGCCGGGACGGCGCGTCCGCCGGCAGCGGCGCCGGACGGTCCGCGTCGCCCTCGGCCCGGGCTTCGGCGTCGCCCACCCCCTCGGCCTCCAAGGCGTCCCCGAGCGCCTCGCCGTCGGCCGGGCAGTCGACGGCGGCCCCGACGGAGGAGCCGCGGAAGACCCCGCAGGAGACGGCACAGCAGACCCCCTCGAAGACGGCCACGAAAGCGCCGGAGAAGACCAGCGCCCCGGTGACGGTCTCGGCGGAGGCGCAGGCGGCGGCGGAGGTGCTGAAGCTGGTCAACGAGGAGCGGTCCAAGGTCGGGTGCAGCGCCCTCTCCGCCAACAGCGCGCTGGCCGGCCTCGCCCAGAGCTTCAGCGAGGACATGGCCGCGCGCGGCTTCTTCGACCACACCGACCCGGACGGGGCGACCCCGTGGGACAGGGCGGCGAAGGCCGGCATATCCGACCTGGGCGGCGAGAACATAGCCCGGGGCCAGGCCGACGCCGCGGCGGTGATGGAGGCCTGGATGAACAGCCCCGGCCACCGCGCCAACATACTGAACTGCGACTTCACCACGCTGGGCGTGGGTGTCCACTTCGGGTCCGGCGGCCCCTGGTGGACCCAGGACTTCGGCTACTGACCGGACCGTCCCCGCCCCGCACGCACCCCGCACTACCGCAACTAACTACTGGATAGCGCAATCTGTCGGCCAGCGCTGCCCTCACGTACGCTGGCGCCATGACCCGTACCCAGGAGCGCACGGAGGAGCAGGACCTCCCGTACGACGTGTTCGCCAGGGCCTGCCCCTCGCGCGGCACGCTGGAGCACGTCACCGGGCGCTGGGGCGCGCTCACCCTGGGAGCGCTGCACGAGGGCTCCCTGCGCTTCAACGAGTTGCGCCGCCGGGTCGACGGCGTGAGCGAGAAGATGCTCTCCCAGACGCTGCACGCGCTGGAGCGCGACGGCCTGGTGCACCGTGAGGCCCAGCCGACCAACCCGCCCCGCGTGGACTACGAACTCACCCTGCTGGGCCACGAGGTCACCGAGCGGCTGCTCGGGCTGATCCACCTGGTGGAGAGCCGCATGGACGACGTCCTCGCGGCCCGCTCGCGCTACGACGAGACGCGCGGCGCCCTCTGACACTTCGGGCAGAAGTAGCTGGACCGGTTCATCCACGGACGTCGGCGCATCGGCGTGCCGCAGCGCTTGCAGGGCAGGTCCTCACGCCCGTAGGCGTCCAGCGACCGGTCGAAGTAGCCCGACTCGCCGTTGACGTTGACGTACAGGCTGTCGAAGCTGGTGCCGCCGACGGCAAGGGCGGCGTTCATCACGTCCCGGACGTGTCCGAGGAGTTCGGCCGTGCGGGGACGGGTGAGGGTGGCGGTCGGGCGGTCGTAGTGGAGGCGGGAGCGCCACAGGGCCTCGTCCGCGTAGATGTTGCCGACGCCGCTGATCAGGGACTGGTCGAGCAGCGCCCGCTTGATCGTCGTCCGCTTCCGGCGCAGCGCCCGGTGGAAGGCCTCGTCGTCGAACAGCGGGTCGAGGGGGTCGCGGGCGATGTGCGAGATGACGTCGGGCAGGCCGTCCGGTGTGGTGTCGTGCAGCGACAGCCCGCCGAAGGTGCGCTGGTCGACGAAGCGGAGCTCGGTGGCGAGGGCGTCGGCGAAGCGGACGCGGATGCGCAGGTGCTTCTCGTCGGGCGACCCCTGCGGCTGCACCAGGAGCTGACCGCTCATGCCCAGGTGGGCGAGGATCGCCCGGTCGGTGTCCTCCAGCGGCAGCCAGAGGTACTTGCCGCGACGGCTGGGAACGCCGACGCGGTGGCCCTTGAGGCGGTGCGTGAAGTCGTCGGCGCCGGCGAGGTGACGGCGTACGGCGCGCGGGTGCAGCACCTCCGCCTCGGCGACCGTGCGGTGGGCGACCCACCGCTCCAGGCCGCGCCGGACGACCTCGACCTCGGGCAACTCGGGCATGGTCTCCCTGTCACTCCCTCTGTGCGCGGGTGGCTCCGCACGGGCCGAGCGCCCACCCCGGAGCGGGGCGGGCGCTCGGTTCGCGCTGTACGTCGGTGCGCCGCGGGCGGACCCGCGGCTCAGGCGGAGGCGGACTCGGGGCCCGCACTGCCGTCGACGGCCTGGAGGGTGTCGGCCTCCTTGGCCCGCTCGTCCGCCGCGGCCCGGATGGACCGCCACGCGGACTCGGCAGCCTGCTGCTCCGCCTCCTTCTTGCTGCGGCCGGTGCCGGTGCCGTACGAGACGCCTCCGACGCGGGCAGCAGCGGTGAAGGTCTTCTCGTGGTCGGGACCGGTCTCCGTGACCAGGTACTCGGGCACGCCGAGCCCCTCGGTCGCGGTGAGCTCCTGGAGGCTGGTCTTCCAGTCCAGGCCGGCACCGAGGTTGGAGGACTTCTCGATCAGCGGGTCGAACAGGCGGTGCACCAGTTCGGAGGCCGCGTCGAGGCCCTGGTCGAGATAGACCGCGCCGATCACCGCTTCCAGGGTGTCGGCGAGGATGGACGCCTTGTCCCGGCCGCCCGTGCCCTCTTCACCGCGGCCCAGCCGGATGAAGGAGCCCAGGTCGAGGCCGCGACCGACCTCCGCCAGCGCACGCGAGTTGACCACCGCGGCCCGCAGCTTGGCCAGTTGGCCCTCGGGCAGGTCGGGGTGGGTGCGGTACAGCGTGTCCGTGACGACGAGGCCGAGCACGGAGTCCCCGAGGAACTCCAGCCGCTCGTTCGTCGGCAGACCGCCGTTCTCGTACGCGTAGGAGCGGTGGGTCAGCGCACGCACCAGAAGGGCGGACTCGACGTGGTAGCCGAGCCGCCCTTCCAGAAGCGTGTGGGACGAGGCCGTGGTGTCCGCCTTCTTCCTGGCGGTCGAGTCCGCCTTGGCGTCAGACATGAAGCCTCTCACCAGCCGCTCAGACCTCGAGGACCTGGCGCTTGTTGTAGGTGCCGCACGACGGGCACGCGATGTGCTGCTGCTTGGGCTCGTGGCAGCGCTCGCACGCAACCAGGGTGGGGACCGCAGCCTTCCACTGCGACCGGCGGTGGCGCGTGTTGCTGCGCGACATCTTCCGCTTCGGAACAGCCACGGCTACTTCTCCTGCTTCTCGTCGGCGTGCGCTGAAGGAAGCGCGCCGCCGCTCATCTCGTCCTTCTCGCCGTCTTCGAGTGAACCGGCGAGTCCCTGCAATGCCGCCCAACGGATGTCGACGGCGTCATGGTGGTGGTCCGGGTCGTCCGCGAGCCGTGCTCCGCACTCGGAGCACAGGCCGGGGCAGTCGTCCTGGCACACCGGCTGCATCGGCAGTGCGAGCACCACCGCATCACGCAGCACGGGTTCGAGGTCGAACAGGCCGTCCTCGAGAAAGAGCGTGTCCTCGTCTTCCTCGGCGTCGTCGGCCGGTTCCGCCTTCACGCGGCCCCGGTCGTCGGCGTCAGGGTACGAGAACATCTCCTGGAAGTCCGCTTCGAGCGTGAGCTCCAGCGGCTCCAGACACCTTACGCACTCCCCCTCGGCCCGTGCACGGGCGGTGCCTGTGACGAGCACCCCTTCCATGACCGACTCGAGGCGGAGCTCCAGCTCCACCGGGGCGCCTTCCGGCACTCCGATGACTCCCTGGACACCGAGGTCCCGGGGGGCGTCGATCGTACGGGTCAGGCGCTGCAGCGCACCTGGCCGCCGACCCAGCTCGTGCGTGTCGAACACGAGGGGGTTGCGGTGGTCGAGGCGGGCGTTGGGTGCCATTCCTGCTTTCGATCTTCCGAGCTGACGAGGGTGCTGCCCTCCGGTGTTCCGGGCAGCGGCGATCGCGGACGTCTGCGAAGTCAGCGAAGCGCACACGCGACCGAAGGGCCAGGATACTGGAGCTTTCGCTCTCAGCCCAATCGGGTGTCCGCCGCCCCGGCCGTCCCAGGCCGGTCGGGAGCCACCGGCCCACCCGTCACAGTCCGCGGCCCTGTTCGTAGGCGCGCAGCTGCTCGGCGCTGATCATGCTCGTGTCGAAGAGGCTGGTCTCGTCGAGCGCGTACGCCTGGGCGTCCTGCGCCGGAACGTGCCCGTCCTGCTGCTGCGGGATGTGCGGGGGCTGCTGAGCGGCCTGGTTCGGGTCGTACGGCGCCTGGTGGGCGTCGTAGCCCTGGAAGGGGGCGCCGCCCGCCGCGGCGTAGCCGGGGGCGTACGGGTCGGCCTGCGGGTAGCCGTAGGGGTCCTGCTGGCCGCCGTAGGTCTGCTGCTGGTAGCCGCCGGCGTAGGGGTCCTGCTGCTGGTAGCCGTACGCGGGCTGGGGCTGGGCGGCCTGCTGGTCGTACTGCTGCTGGTGCTGCGCCGGCTGCTCGGCCGGGGTGTCCTGCTCGGCGAGGGCGGCCAGGTCGGCGAGGTAGTCCGCGTCGGAGGAGTGCTGGTAGGTCGTGGTGTCGTCGGCCAGGGCGCCGAGGTCGTCGGTGGCGATCCGGCCGTGCAGCTTCTGGCGGCCGCGGCCGACGGCCTCCAGCGTCTTGGCCAGGACGGCCTCGAAGGCGCCCAGCTTGGCGTCGACGTAGGCGTCGGCGTCGCGGCGCAGGGTCTCGGGGTCGTGGCTGCGCTCGGGGGCGTCCTCGTCCTCGTAGCCGTTCTCGTCGACGCCGGACCCCGTGCCGAGGAGCTTCTCGCGGCCGCGGCCGACGGAGCCCAGCGTCTTGGTGAGGACGACCTCGAAGTTGGCGAGCTTGGAGTCGACGTAGTCGTCGGCCTCGGCGCGGACCTCCTCGGCCTCGGTGCGGGCCTCGGCGAGGATGCGGTCGGCCTCGGCCTGGGAGCGGCGGGCGATCTCGGTGTCGGAGATGAGGGAGCCGCGTTCGGCGTGCGCGGTCTCGATGATCCGCTCGGCCTCCTGGCGGGCCTGCTCGACCATCTGCTCGCGGCCGCCGATCAGTTCCCGGGCCTCGGCGAGGGAGTCGGGCAGGGCCGCGCGCACCTCCTCCAGCAGGGCGAGCAGATCAGCGCGGTTGACCACGCACGAGGCCGACATCGGCATGGATCGGGCGCTGGAGACCGCCGTGACGATCTCGTCGAGCTTCTTCTGCACGTCCACCGGTTGCTCGCCACTCTCTACAGCTGTGTTGGAGACGGACGGGACGACTGTAGCCCCATCAGTCGGCGCGCAGGCGCTTGTCGAGGGCCTCCAGGACCACCGGGGGCACCAGGTGCGAGACGTCGCCGCCCCAGGTGGCGACCTCCTTGACCAGAGAGGAGGAGAGGAAGCTGTAGGTGGGGTTGGTGGGCACGAAGAGCGTCTCGACGCCCGAGAGGCCGTTGTTCATCTGGGCCATCTGCAGCTCGTAGTCGAAGTCGCTGACCGCGCGCAGGCCCTTGACGATGGCCGGGATCTCGCGCTCCTTGCAGAAGTCGACGAGGAGACCGTGGAAGGCCTCGACGCGGACGTTGGCGTACTCGGAGGTCACCTCGCGGATCAGGTCGATCCGTTCGTCGATCTCGAACAGGCCCTTCTTGGCCTTGTTGATCATCACCGCGACGTAGACCTCGTCGTAGAGGCGGGAGGCGCGGGAGATGATGTCGAGGTGTCCGTTGGTGATCGGGTCGAACGACCCGGGACAGACGGCGCGGCGCACTTGTGATCCCTCGCTCTCCGGTCCGGTCATCGTGCGTCTTCGCACGTAGAGGCGGCGCGACCGTACCAAAACGTTCCCTCGCCGTAGCGACGGGACCGGATCTCCTCGAAGCCGTCCGGCCAGCCGAAAGCGCCGCCTCTGGTGCTGCGCTCCACGGTGACGAGGGCTTCCGGCGCGAGCCACCCCTCGGTGCGGAGTGTGAGCAGAATCTCCCGAAGATCGTCGTCGGAGACGGCGTACGGGGGGTCGAGGAAGACCAGGTCGTACGGGGCGGGCGGGGGCGTCTGGATGATCTGGCGGGCCTTGCCCGCGCGGACCTCGGCGCCGGGCAGGCCGAGGCTGCGGACGTTCTCCCGGACGGTGCGGGCGGCGCGGGCGTCGGCCTCCACAAGCAGGACGTGTCCGGCACCGCGGGAGAGTGCCTCCAGGCCGACGGCGCCCGAGCCGGCGTACAGGTCGAGGACGCGTTCGCCGTCCAGGGGGCCGCCGAGGAGGGACTGCCAGGTGGAGAGGAGGCCCTCGCGTGCGCGGTCGGAGGTGGGGCGGGTGCCGGTGCCTGGCGGGACGGCCAGGCGGCGTCCGCCGGCTGCGCCGGCGATCACGCGGGTCATCTCGGGTCCTTCTCGGTGTGCTCGAACGGCTCGGGCGGCTCGGACGGGTGCCCGAGCGGTGACCTGTCCCAGTCTCTCAGCCCTTCTCCAGGTACTGCTCCCTCTCCTCGTCCAGCAGGGCGGCCAGGGCGGTGCGCAGGCCCGGGAGGGCGGCGAGCTCCGGGTCGGCCGCGACGATCGCCGTGGCCTCCTGGCGGGCCTCGGCGATGACCTCCTCGTCCTCGATGACGGCGAGGACGCGCAGGCTGGAGCGGGCGCCGGACTGGGCCTGGCCGAGGACGTCGCCCTCGCGGCGCTGTTCGAGGTCGATGCGGGAGAGCTCGAAGCCGTCGAGGGTGGAGGCGACCGCGCCGAGCCGGCGCCGGGCGTCGGCGGCCTCCGGCACCTCGGTGACCAGCAGGCACAGGCCGGGGGCCGAGCCGCGTCCGACACGGCCGCGCAGCTGGTGGAGCTGGGAGACGCCGAAGCGGTCGGCGTCCATGATCACCATCGCGGTGGCGTTCGGGACGTTGACGCCGACCTCGATGACGGTGGTGGCGACGAGGACGTCGGTGTCGCCGGCGGCGAAGCGGCGCATGACGGCGTCCTTGTCGTCGGGGGGCATCCTGCCGTGCAGGACCTCGATCCGCAGGCCCTGGAGGGGGCCCTTGGCGAGCTGGTCGGCCACGTCGAGGACGGCGAGCGGCGGGCGTTTGCCGTCCTCGTCCTCGGCGGGCTTCTTCCTGGACCCCCGCGGGTCGTCCTCCTCGTCGCCGATGCGGGGGCAGACGACGTAGGCCTGGTGGCCGCCCGCCACCTCCTCGCGGACCCGCTCCCAGGCGCGGGAGAGGAAGTGGGGCTTGTCGGCGGCGGGGACGACATGGCTGGCGATGGGGGAACGGCCGGCCGGGAGCTGGTCGAGGACGGAGGTCTCCAGGTCGCCGAAGACGGTCATGGCGACCGTGCGCGGGATGGGCGTGGCGGTCATGACGAGCAGGTGCGGGGGCTGCTTGCCCTTGCCGCGCAGGGCGTCGCGCTGCTCGACGCCGAAGCGGTGCTGTTCGTCGACGACGACCAGGCCCAGGTCGTGGAAGGCGACCTTGTCCTCGATCAGCGCATGGGTGCCGATGACGATGCCGGCCTCCCCGGTGACGAGGTCGAGCAGCGCCTGCCGGCGCGCGGCCGCGCCCATCGACCCGGTGAGCAGCACCACCTTGGTGGCGTGCTCGGTGCCGCCCAGCATGCCGCCCTCGGCCAGGTCGCCCATCATCTCCACGACGGAGCGGTGGTGCTGCTGGGCGAGGACCTCGGTGGGGGCCAGCATGGCGGCCTGTCCCCCGGCGTCGACGACGGCGAGCATGGCGCGCAGGGCGACCAGGGTCTTGCCCGATCCGACCTCCCCCTGGAGCAGCCGGTGCATCGGGTGCTCCGTCGCCAGGTCGTCGAAGATCTCCTCGGTCACCTCCCGCTGGCCCTCGGTGAGGGTGAAGGGGAGGCGGTCGTCGAAGGCGGTGAGGAGGCCGTCGGGGCGGGGCCTGCGCGGGACGGCGGGGAGTTGGCCGTCGGCGTGGCGGCGGCGGGCGAGGGCGACCTGGAGGACGAAGGCCTCGTCCCACTTCAGCCGGGCGCGGGCGTCGGCGATGTCGGCCTTGGTGTGCGGGCGGTGGATCTTGAGCAGTGCCTCGGGGAGGGAGACCAGGCCGCGGCCCTGGCGGAGGGTGTCGGGGAGGGGGTCGAGGGCCTCCTGGGCGCTGGGCAGGACCGTCTGGACCGCCTTGCCGATCTTCCAGGACTCCAGTTTGGCGGTGGCGGGGTAGATCGGGATGAGGGCGCCCGCCCAGGTCTCGACGGCGTCGCCGGTGTCCCCCGGGTCGCGCAGCAGTTCGTAGGCCGGGTGGGCCAGTTGGAGGCGGCGGTTGAAGACGGAGACCTTGCCCGCGAACAGCGCGCGGGTGCCCGGCAGGAGCTCCTTGTGGGGCTTGTGGACGCCGTTGCCGAAGAAGACCAGCTGGAGGCGGCCGCTGCCGTCCGTGATGGTGACCTCGAGGCGCTGGCCCTTGCCGCGGGGGGCCTTGGCGGAGGCGAAGGTGTGCAGGCGGGCGTCGGCGACCTGGGCGACCACCGTGACGTGCTCGTCCATGGGGAGGTCGGCGAGGTGGGTGAGCTGGCCCCGCTCCTCGTATCTGCGCGGGTAGTGGTGCAGGAGGTCGCCGACGGTGTGCAGGCCGAGGTGCTCGGCCATCACCTTCGCGGTGGGTGGGCCGAGCACGCTTTTCAGTGGTTCTTCGAGTGCGGGCACGAGATCCATTGCACACCACACCACTGACATTGCCGTATACGTGGCTTGAAACCCCTGGTCAGACGGCTCGTTGGGGCTCTAGGATGGCGCGCTCCGGCCATCCCCCGCGGTCACCGCCCCACAGGGACCGCCCGACCCCGCGCCGTCGACCCTCCCCCACCTCGCGGCGCTGACGCGATGGACTCCCAGACCTCACAGTCATCCCAGGCATCACCGTCTCCTCATACCTTCCAGGTCGACCTGCGTGGTCTGGTGGACCTGCTCTCCCATCACCTCTACTCCAGTCCCAGGGTCTACCTGCGCGAACTGCTCCAGAACGCCGTGGACGCGATCACCGCCCGGCGGGCGGGGGAGCCCGGCGCGCCGGCGCGGGTGCGGCTGTTCGCGTCGGGTGACCGGCTGCGGGTGGAGGACTCCGGTGTCGGTCTCACCGAGGCCGACGTGCACAGCCTGCTGGCGACCATCGGGCGCAGCTCCAAGCGGGCCGAGGGGGTGCAGGAGGCCCGCTCCGACTTCCTCGGGCAGTTCGGCATCGGACTCCTGGCGTGTTTCGTGGTCGCCGAGCGGATCCGGGTGGTCAGCCGCAGCGCGCGCACGCCGGACGCGCCGCCGGTGGAGTGGACGGCCCGGGACGACGGTTCGTACACCGTGCGGACGCTGCCCGACGAGGAGCGTCCCGAGCCGGGCACCACCGTGCACCTGGTGGCGCGGGCGGGTGCCGGGGAGTGGCTCACCGAGCGGCGGGTCCTGCAACTGGCCCGGGACTTCGGCTCGCTGCTGCCGTACGACGTCCGGGTGGGCGACGAGGCGGTCACCGACCTGCCGGCGCCCTGGGACCGGCCGTACCCCTCTCCGGCCGGCCGGCGGGCGGCGCTGGCCCGGCACTGCCACGAGCTGTTCGGTTTCGCACCGCTGGACTCGATCGAGCTGAACGTGCCGCTGGCGGGGATCCGCGGGGTGGCGTACGTGCTGCCGGCCGCGGTCAGCCCGGCGCAGCGGGCGGGCCACCGCGTGCACCTGAAGGGCATGCTGCTGACCGAGCGGGCCGAACAGCTGCTGCCCGACTGGGCGTTCTTCGTGCGCTGCGTGCTGGACACCGACAGTCTGCGGCCCACGGCCTCGCGCGAGTCCCTGTACGAGGACGAGACGCTGGCGGCCGTGCGGGAGGCGCTGGGGGAGCGGATCAGGTCCTGGCTGACGGGCCTGGCCGCCGGTGATCCGGAGCGGCTCGCGGCCTTCCTGGCCGTGCACCACCTGGGGGTGAAGTCCCTGGCGCGGCACGACGCGGAGATGCTGCGCACGATGCTGCCGTGGCTGCCGTTCGAGACGACCGACGGGCGGCTGTCGCTGGAGGAGTTCGCGCAGCGGCACCCGGTGATGCACTTCACCCGGACCGTGGAGGAGTACCGCCAGGTCGCGCCGATCGCGTCGGCGCAGGGCGTCGGGGTGGTCAACGGCGGTTACACCTACGACAGCGAGCTGGTCGAGGCGCTGCCGTCGGTGCGGCCGGGGACCGTGGTCGCCGAGCTGGACGCGGACACGGTGACCGCGCACCTGGACGCCGTGGACCCGGCGGAGGAGCTGGCGCTCTCCGGCTTCCTGGCGGCCGCGCGGGCGCGGCTCGACCCGCTGGGTTGCGACGTCGTCCTGCGCGCCTTCCACCCCCTGTCCGTGCCGGCGCTGCACCTGGACGACCGGGCAGCCCGGCACGAGCAGGCGCGGGCGGAGGCGGAGGCCGGGGCCGACGACCTGTGGGCGGGCATCCTGGGGTCGCTGCGCGGCAGCGCCCCGCGCGCGCGTCTGGTGCTCAACCACCTCAACCCGCTGATCCGCCGGATCAGTTCCCTGCGCGACGCGGAGCTGATCGGCACCGCGACGGAGTCGCTGTACGGACAGGCGCTGCTGATGGCGCAGCGGCCGCTCCGGCCGGCCGACTCCGCGCTCCTGAACCGCGCGTTCATCGGCCTTCTGGAGTGGGCCACGCACGGGGGCTCCGCACCGGGGGGCTCCGCACAAGGGGAGGACGGTCACTGATGACGGGGATCACGGACTTCGACGCGCTCCGCCGGGCGATGGCGGAGAACTCCGAGCAGCCCGAGGGTCCGGCCCGCAACGCGCGCGCGGAACAGCTGCTCGGGGAGGCCGAGAGGCTGAACATCCCGCTCGCCGTGATCGAGGCGCTCGGGCACCAGCTGAAGGTCTACAACTACAGCTCCGAGAAGGACAGGATGTTCGTCCCGTTCGCGCGGCTGCTGCGCATGTGGGACGAGCGGCCGGAGGACTTCGACGAGTACGAGACGCACTCGCTGCACTGGGTCTTCAAGTGGGTGTCGGCCGGCATGCTCGACCAGCCGCACGTCCCGCTGGCGTCCGTGGAGAAGTGGCTGGGCGAGATGGAGCACCGCTACCGGCTCGCCGGGCACTCGGAGCGGGCGGTCCGCGGCGCCGAGTTCAGCGTGGCCGCGCACGTGGGGGACGTCGAGCGGGCCGAGCGGGCGTTCGCCGCCTGGCTGGCCGCGGACCGCGACACCATGGCCGACTGCCACGCGTGCGAGCTGCACGGCCAGGGCTGGTGGCAGGCGGAGCGTGGCCGGGACGCGGAGGCCCTCCAGCTGTGGGCGCCGGTCCTGGAGGGCGTCTACAGCTGCGCGCACGAGCCGCACACCGTGCTCGCGTCGTCCCTGGTGCCGCTGTTGCGGCTGGGCCGGCTGGAGGAGGCGCGCGCCCACCATCTGCGGGGCTTCCGGCTGGTGCGGACCATGGAAAGCATGCGCGGCGCGTACGCCGACCACGTGGAGTTCTGTGCGCTGACCGGCAACGAGGCGCGGGGCCTGGAGCTGCTGGCGGAGCGGCCCGCGTACTTCACGGACGACGGGCATCCGCGCAGCAGGCTGGAGTTCCTGAGCGTGGTCGCACTGCTCATGGAGCGGCTGTGCGGTCTCGGTCTCGGGGACCAGCGGGTGCCCGGGCCGGCCGGGCGGACGTGGACCGCGAGCGCTCTCGCCGCCCACGCGCGCGGGGAGGCCCTGGCGCTGGCCGCGCGCTTCGACGACCGCAACGGCACGTCGTACGTGAGTGAGCGGGCCCGCGCGCGGATGGCGCAGCGGCCGCTGGCCCAGCGGCTGCCGCTGGGGGTGCGGGCGGTGCGCCCGGCGACGGCGGCCGGCCCCGGGGCCCCGGCCGGCGCGGAGCCTGCGGCCGGCCCCGCCGAGGAATCCGGCCCGTCCAGCCCGTCCAGCCCGCCCGGTCTGCCCGGTCTGCCCGGTCTGCTCGCCGAGGCGCGGCGGTTGTCGGACGGCCTGCTGCCGCACGCCGTGGAGGCGTGGGCGGCGGTGGCGCGCGCCGCCAAGGGGGCGGAGCTGGACGCACGCGACCGCGCGGAGATCGCCGACCACGAGGCGATGGGGCTCGGCCCGCAGGGCGCCGAAGCGTTCGAGCGGGCGGCGGAGCTGTACGAGGAGGCGGGCGACCCCGGGGAGGCCCTGGCGGCACACGCGCGTGCCGCGTACGTCCGGGCGCTCGCCGGGGACGTCGACGGGGCGGTCGCGGCGGTCGCCGGGCCCTACGACCGGGTCCTCGCGCTGTACGCCGAGGGCGGCACGGGGATACCGCAGGCGGCGGGCGTCCTCATGGGCCGTGCCCGGATCCTGATGCGCCGCGTCCAGGAGACCGAGGGGCCCCTGCCGCAGCGGGTGCGGACGGAGGCCGAGGCAGCCGTACGGGAGGTGCTGGCGCTCGTCGAGGGACGGGCCGGGGACGACGTACGGCTCGCCGCGCGGGTCGCCGAGGGGCACGCGATGCTCGCGGAGCTGGCGGCGCGCTCGGGGGACGCCGAGCGGGGCGCGGAGCTGTTCGCCGGGGCCGCGGCGGAGTTCGTCGCGGCGGGGCTGCCGTGGTTCGCCGTGGAGTACGAGGCCCGGCTGGCCGGGCTCGCGCACCAGCTGGGCGACCTGGTGGAGGCGGAGCGGGCGCTGCGGGCCGCCCTGGAGCACGGCGGCACCCATCTGGAGCCGGTAGGGCGGGCCCAGCTGCACCTCCAGCTCGCCGAGGTCGTCTGCGGCCGGGGGCGGGGCGGGGAGGCCGCGGAGCACGCGCTGGAGGCGGCGCACTGGGCCGACGCGGCGGGCGAGGGCCCGACGCTCGGCGCGTGGGCGCGGCACCAGTTGGGCGGGCTGCTGGTGCGGCAGGGCCGCTGGGCGGAGGCGGCCGAGGTGCTGGAGTCGGCGCTGGCCGATCTGCGGGCCGACACGCACGGCGACGGGGTCGTCGTCCAGACGCAGTGGTGGCTCGGTGACTGTCTGAGCGAGCTCGGCGAGCACCGGGCCGCCGCCGAACGCCGGCTCCAGGCCGCCGAGACCGCCCGGCACTGGCCCGAGCAGCACGACCACGCCACCCTGGCGCACCTGGCCGCCGAGTCCCTCGGCCAGGCGGGCCTGCCCGCCGACGCGGACCGGGCCTACGCGCGCGCGGGCGAGCTGTGGCGTTCCCTCGGCAACGTCCACGGCCTGGTCCGCTCGCTGCGCGCCCGCGCGTGGCTGGCGCTGCGCACGGAGGACGGTCCGGACGCGGCGCGGGCGCTGATGACGGCCGCCGTCGAGGAGTGCGCGGACGCGTTGGGCGGGACGGAGGCCGAGGAGGCCCGCCTGCGGCTCGTCGGCGAACTCGGTCACACGCACCGCCAGTTCGGGGACCTGCTGGCCCGCTCGGCGGCGGAGGACGCCGACGACGACTCCATCCGGGCCACGCTGGAGGAGGCCCTGGAGCAGATGGCGCAGGCGGTCGCGGTGTTCGTCTCCCTGGACGACGGCACCCCGCCGCACGCCCGCACCGGCGCCGAGCTGGCCGCGGGCTGGCTGGAGACCGACCTGGGCCGTCCGGCACAGGCGGCGGAACGCGCGCGTGCGGTGCTCCGGGCGTACGCGGACGCCGCGGACGCCGCGGACGCCGACGGCGGGGCCGACGAGACCGTACGGGCGCGGCGGGCGGAGGCGGAGCAGTTGCTCCAGGTGGTGGAGGAGCAGGCGACGGGCTGAGCGGACCGGTGGGGCGGGGGCGCCGGAACGTCGGAACAGGGCCGCCGGAACAGGCCGCCAGGACGGGCCGCCGGAACAGGCCGCCAGGACGGGCCGCCGGAACAGGCCGCCAGGACGGGCCGCCGGAACAGGCCGTCGGAACGGGCCGCCGGGACGGGCCGTCGCTACTCCACGCCGATCAGCAGGAGCGCGCCCTGCCGTCCGCCGCGGTACACCACCGTGTCGACGGCGAGGTACCTCTCCCGCACCCGGGTGCGCAGGTGCTCGGCGATGCCCTCGGGGGCCTCGTCGCCGAGCACCAGGGTGACGAGCTCCCCGCCCGCGGCCAGCATGCGGTCCAGGACGGTCTCGGCGGTGGCGGTGACGTCGGCGCCGATGACGGCCACGTCACCGTCGATGAGCCCGAGGACGTCACCGGCCTGGCAGATGCCGGCCATGGTCCAGGACTGGCGCTCGGCGACGGCGACCTCGGCGTGGCGGGTGGCGCCGGCCGCCGAGGTCATCGACACGACGTCCTCGTCGAACCGGCGGTCCGGCTCGTGCACGGCGAGCGCGGCGATCCCCTGGACCGCGGACCGGGTCGGGATGAGGGCCACCCGGACGCCCTCCGAGCGGACCTGCTCGGCCGCGGCGGCCGCGGTGTGGCGCAGGTCGGGGTCGTTGGGCAGCAGGACGACCTCGCGCGCGTGGGCGCGTCGTACGGCCTCGACGAGTTCACCGCTCGCGGGGGGCTCTCCGGGCCGGGCGAGGACCGTGGTCGCGCCGGCCTCGGCGTACAGCCCGGCCAGGCCCTCGCCGGGGACGACGGCGACGACCGCCCGCTCGGCCCGGCCCCGGTCCGGGCGGTCGCCTCCGCGGGTGTGCGCGTCGCCCACGCCGAAGTGCGTGATGCGGATGCGGTGGGGCCGGCCTGCCTCGACACCCGCCTCCACGGCGGCGCCCGCGTCGTCGACGTGCACGTGGACGTTCCACAGTCCGTCGCCGCCGACCACGACGAGCGAGTCCCCGAGCGCGTCGAGCCGTTCCCGCAATCGGTCCACGGCCGCGTCGGGCGCCTCCAGGAGGTAGATGACCTCGAAGGCGGGGCCGTCGCCCCCTGCGGTCTCCGCGCAGCCGTCGCCCCCGGCGGGCCGCGCCTCCCCGGGCACCACGCGCGCGTGCCCGGCGGGTCCCACAGTGGCGGTGACGGCGGTTGCGGTGGCGGTTGCGGTGGTGGAGGAGGAGGTGGCGGTTGCGGTGGACAGGACGAAGTTGCCCGGCCGCTCCCCGGTCAGCGTCTCCACCAGCGCCGAGAGCACCGTCACCAGCCCCCGCCCGCCCGCGTCGACGACCCCGGCACGCTCCAGGACGGCCAGCTGGCCCGGGGTCGCGGCGAGCGCCGCGCACGCCCCCTGGTGGGCCGCCCTGGCCACCGTCCCGCAGTCTCCCCCGGTCCCGCCCGCCGCGTCGGCGGCGGCCGAGGCCACCGACAGGACGGTGCCCTCGACCGGGTGGGCCACGGCCTGCCGGGCGGAGTCGGAGGCGTGCCGCAGGGCCAGCCGAAGTCCCGCCGCGTCCGTGTGAGGGGGCTCACCCGCGGCGAGCACCTGGGCCATGCCGCGCAGCAGCTGCGCGAGGATCGTCCCGGAGTTCCCGCGCGCGCCTATGAGCGCGCCGTGCGCCATCGCGCGGACGGCGTCGGCGAGGGAGGGCTTCCCTGCGGCCGCCGAGCCGGCCTCGTACCCGGCGAACACGGCCTCGACGGCGGTCACCGCCGACTCGACGGTCAGGTACAGGTTGGTGCCGGTGTCCCCGTCCGCGACGGGATAGACGTTGATCGCGTCGATCTCCTCGCGGTCCCGTCCCAGCGCGCGCAGCGCCAGACCGCACCAGGTGCGCACCGCGAGAGCATCGAATGTCTGCGGCACCTGCGGCACCTGCGGCACCTGCGCCTCCTTGAGCTGCTGGACTGGGACGCAGCGTAGACCGTGGGCGGGTGTCCACCGGAAGAGGGCCGGGCACCGACCCATGGGCAGCCATGATAGTTTCGTTGCACTGGCGCAGTCGTTGTATGCTGCTCCGGTTGCCCGATCCTGATCGGGCTCTCCCCCTGGCAGCGCCACTCAGATCTCTGATCCCTTCGATCTCGATCCCGGCATGCCGGGATCAACCGTAAGTGCATCTGAAGTCTTTGGAGTGACCCGTGGCTGCCAACTGCGACGTCTGCGGCAAGGGGCCGGGCTTCGGCAACAACATCTCGCACTCGCACCGCCGTACGTCCCGTCGCTGGAACCCGAACATCCAGCGTGTGCGTACCGTGGTGGGCGGGACGCCGAAGCGCGTGAACGCTTGCACCTCGTGCATCAAGGCCGGCAAGGTCTCGCGCTGACGCTCAGCTGAGCGCGCGGCCACTGCCGGTTCGCTGCACAAAGCCGGTCCACCTCGAGTGGACCGGCTTTCTGCTGTACCTGACGGCGTTCTCTACCTGACAACGTTCTGCCCCTTACGACGCTCCGTAGCTGACGGCGTTCCGTACCCGACGGCATGCTGTCCGCAACGACGGGCTCCCCGACGGCACTCAGGCCCCGGGCGTCCCCGTCCGCCGGGTGAGCTCCCAGCCGTGGTTCACCGGCCCGATGCCCCCGCCCAGCGCGAACCCCGCCGCGATCGCCCCGGTGACGTACCGCTTGGCCGCCGTCACCGCCTCCGGCACGGTCCGCCCCCGCGCCAGCTGCGACGCGATCGCCGACGCCAGGGTGCAGCCGGTGCCGTGGGTGTGCCGGTTGTCGTGCCGGGGGGCGCGCAGCCAGTGCTCCTCGGAGCCGTCGGTGAGCAGGTCGACGGCGTCACCGGAGAGATGACCGCCCTTGATCAGCACCCATCGCGGCCCGTACGCCAGTACGGCGGCCGCGGCCTCGGGCAGTTCCCGCTCCGAGGCGACCCGCACGCCCGTGAGCTGCGCCACCTCATCGAGGTTCGGGGTGGCGACGGTCGCGACCGGCAGCAGCTTCGTGCGGACGGAGTCCAGCGCCGAGGCCGCCAGCAGCGGGTCGCCGTGCTTGGAGACGCCCACCGGGTCGACGACGGCCGGCGCGTCCGTACCGGCGAGCAACTCTGCCACCGTCTCGACGAGTTCGGCGGAGGCGAGCATCCCGGTCTTCACGGCCTGGACGCCGATGTCGTCGACGACGCTGCGGTACTGGGCCCGCACCGCCTCGGCGGGCAGTTCCCAGGCACCCTGCACGCCGAGGGAGTTCTGGGCGGTGACGGCGGTGACCACGCTCATGCCGTGCACGCCGAGCGCCAGCATGGTCTTCAGGTCCGCCTGGATGCCCGCGCCCCCACCGGAGTCGGAGCCGGCGACGGTCAGCACACGGGGAAGGACGCTCATGACTCTATGCTCCCGAAGTGGTCCCAGCCGCCCTTGCTGGTCCAGGGTGCCCCGTCGACCGTCACCTGGGGCAGCGCGGAGGGGTTGAGGACCTCGCCGATCACCTTCCAGCGGGCCGGCAGCTTCACGTCCGGCGGGAAGGTCGCCACGATCGCGTGGTCCTCTCCCCCGGTCAGCACCCACTGGAGGGGATCGACACCGACGGCCTGGCCGATGTCGTTCATCTGCGTGGGGATGTCGATCGCGCCGGACCGGATGTCGATACGGACCTTGCTCGCCTCGGCGATGTGCCCGAGGTCGGCGATCAGCCCGTCGCTCACGTCGCACATGGCCGTCGCGCCGAGCGCGGCGGCCGCCGGACCCGCGTGGTACGGGGGTTCGGGACGGCGGTGGGCCTCGACGAAGGCGCGCGGCGAGCGGAAACCGCGGGAGAGGACCGCGTACCCGGCGGCGGACCAGCCCAGCCAGCCGGTGACCGCCACCAGGTCGCCGGGCTGGGCGCCGGCCCGGGTGATCGGCTCCTGGTTGCGCAGGTCGCCGAGCGCGGTGATCGACACCATGATGGTGTCGCCGCGGACGACGTCACCGCCGACGACCGCGGCCCCGGCGACCTGGCACTCGTCCCGCAGGCCGTCCATCAGTTCGGTCGGCCAGGTCACCGGCAGTTCGGCGGGCACGACGAGGCCGAGCAGCACGGCGGTCGGCACCGCGCCCATCGCGGCGATGTCGGCGAGGTTCTGCGCGGCGGCCTTGCGGCCGACGTCGTAGGCGGTGGACCAGTCGCGGCGGAAGTGCCGGCCCTCCACCAGGATGTCGGTAGTGGCCACGACCCGTCGGTCGGGTGCGGCGACCACCGCGGCGTCGTCGCCGGGGCCGACCCGGACCGCCGGGGTGGTGGTGAGACGGGAGGTGAGCTCCCTGATGAGCCCGAACTCCCCGAGCTCACCGACCGTGCCCTTCATCGTCCTGGCTCCCCTTCTGTCCCTGTCCGTGCCCGGTCGCGCGTCACCAGTGTCCTGGATACGGTCGAGAAGGCCGTCAACTTCTGTCCTGCCCGCACCCCGGCGCGCGATCCGTGGTCCCCGCAGGTCTCCCCGCGGCGAGCGGCGACGCGATACCGTGGCGTTCCTTTTCCCCACATGATCCTCGTGGCCGCCCTGGAGGTTCCGTGGTACAGGCGTACATCCTGATCCAGACGGAGGTCGGCAAGGCGTCGACCGTCGCCGAGACGATCAGCAAGATCCCCGGGGTCGTCCAGGCCGAGGACGTGACGGGTCCCTACGACGTGATCGTGCGGGCCCAGGCCGACACGGTCGATGACCTCGGCCGCATGGTGGTCGCCAAGGTCCAGCAGGTGGACGGCATCACCCGTACCCTGACCTGCCCGGTCGTGCATCTGTAGCCCCCGTCTACCCTGGGCCGGTGAACCTTCTCCGCCACCGGCCGGTCGTTGCGCCGTCGCTCGCCCTCCTGCTCGCTGCGGTGGGCTGCTCCTCAGCAGACGGTGACGCGTCGGCGGCGGTTCCCAGCCCCTCGGCCCCGGTCACCGAACTGTGCCGGAACCTGGACAAGGCGCTGCCGTCCGAGGTGGACGACCTCGGCCGACGGGATCCCTCACCCACGTCCCCGCTGACCGCGGGCTGGGGGAACCCGGCGATCATACTGCGCTGCGGTGTCGAACGGCCCGCCGAGATGAGCGACGAGCAGGCCGACGGGGTCGAGGTGGACGGGGTCGGCTGGCTGCTGGAGAAGCAGGAGAACGGCTCGTTCCGCTTCACCACGACGCTGCGCAGGGCGTACGTCGAGGTCACGATCCCCGAGGACCGCACGGGGAACGGCATGGCACCGCTCGTCGACCTGGCCGCCCCCGTCAAGAAGGCGATCCCCGAAGGGATCGCCGACTAGGTCGTACCGGCGGGAGCCGGATCAGCGCAGGCCCGTCGGCCTGCGCAGGGCCGACTGCACCAGCCGGTCCACCAGCTCCGGGTAGTCGACGCCGGTCGCCTGCCACATCTGCGGGTACATGGAGATCGGCGTGAAGCCCGGCATGGTGTTGATCTCGTTGATCACGAACTCCCCGTCCTCGGTGAGGAAGAAGTCCGCCCGGACCAGCCCCTCGCAGGAGGCCGCCTCGAAGGCGTCCACCGCGAGCCGGCGCACCTCGGCGGTCTCCTCGGGCGTCAGCGGCGCCGGGACGATGCCGGGGGTGGAGTCGATGTACTTGGCCTCGAAGTCGTAGTAGGCGTGCGCGTCCGGCGGCGGGATCTCGGCCGGGACGGAGGCCCGCGGCCCGTCCTCGAACTCCAGCACACCGCACTCGATCTCGCGGCCCCGCAGCGCCGCCTCGACGAGGATCTTCGGGTCGTGGTGCTGCGCCTCGGCGATCGCCTCGTCGAGACCCGACAGGTCGTCGACCTTGGTGATGCCGATGGAGGAGCCCGCGCGCGCGGGCTTCACGAAGAGCGGCCAGCCGTGCTCGCCGGCGAAGTCGATGATCTTCTTGCGGGCGGCGGACTCGTCCCGCTGCCACTCGCGCGGCCGGATCACCAGGTACGGGCCCACCTTCAGCCCGAAGGAGGTGAACACCCGCTTCATGTACTCCTTGTCCTGGCCGACGGCCGAGGCGAGCACGCCCGAACCCACGTACGGGATCCCGGACAGCTCCAGCAGCCCCTGGAGGGTGCCGTCCTCGCCGTAGGGGCCGTGGAGCACGGGGAAGACGACGTCGACCTCGCCGAGCGCCTTCGGTACCGATCCGGGCTCGCTGTAGACGACTTCGCGGTTCGCGGGGTCGACGGGGAGCACCACGCCGCCCTCCTGCGACTCGGCCAGGTCCTCGACGCTCGGCGTGCGGCGGTCGCTGATCGCCATGCGCTCCGGCGCGTCGGCGGTGAGCGCCCAGCGGCCGTCCTGGGTGATGCCGATCGGCAGGACCTCGTACTTGGTCCGGTCGACGGCCGCGAGGACGGCGCCGGCGGTGACCACGGAGATCCCGTGTTCGGAGCTGCGACCGCCGAACACGACGGCCACGCGCGGCTTGCGAGACGGCTGCTCAGGGCTCTGGGGGAGGTTCTCGGTGCTCATATCGCGATGAGAGTACCCGGTGGTAGGGCCCGGAGACAGCGTCGACTCAGGGGATCGCTCAGCGTCGTTCCGGCTTCGCGCTGCGCGACATCAGTTCCTCCAGCGCCACCACCGGAGGCTTGCCCTCGTGGACGATGCCGACGACCGTCTCCGTGATGGGCATGTCGACGCCGTGCCGGCGGGCCAGATCCAGCACCGACTCGCAGGACTTGACGCCCTCGGCGGTCTGGCGGGTGACCGCGATGGTCTCCTGGAGGGTCATGCCCTTGCCCAGGTTGGTGCCGAAGGTGTGGTTGCGGGACAGCGGCGAGGAGCAGGTCGCCACCAGGTCCCCGAGGCCGGCGAGGCCGGAGAAGGTGAGCGGGTCGGCTCCCATCGCGAGGCCGAGGCGGGTGGTCTCGGCAAGGCCGCGGGTGATCAGCGAGCCCTTGGCGTTGTCACCGAGGCCCATGCCGTCGGCGATCCCGACGGCCAGCCCGATGACGTTCTTCACGGCACCGCCCAGCTCGCAGCCCACCACGTCGGTGTTGGTGTAGGGGCGGAAGTAGCTGGTGTGGCAGGCGGCCTGGAGGCGCTGGGCGACGGCCTCGTCGGTGCAGGCGACGACGGCCGCGGCCGGCATCCGCGAGGCGATCTCCCGCGCGAGGTTGGGACCGGTGACGACGGCGACGCGGTCCCGGCCCACCTTGGCGACGTCCTCGACGACCTCGCTCATCCGCATGGTCGTGCCGAGTTCGACGCCCTTCATCAGTGAGACGAGGACGGTGTCCGGGGCGAGCAGCGGGCGCCACTCGGCGAGGTTGGTGCGCAGGGTCTGGGAGGGGACGGCGAGGACGGTGAAGTCGGCGTCGCGCGCGGCCTCGGCGGGGTCGGAGGTGGCCCGCAGGTTCCCGGGCAGCTCGACGCCGGGGAGGTAGTCGGGGTTGGTCCGGGTGGAGTTGACCGCGTCGACGAGGTCGGCGCGGCGCGCCCAGAGCGTCACCTCGCAGCCCGCGTCGGCGAGGACCATGCCGAAGGCGGTGCCCCAGGATCCGGTGCCGAAGACGGCCGCCTTGACGGGCTTGCTCACGTGCCGTTCTCCCCTTCTCGGCCGGCCGTCCGGCCTGTCTCTGTCTGTGTCTGCGTACGGCGCCGCTGCTCGATCCGCTCCCGACGGGGGTCGTAGGGCGTGGCGGGCGCCTTCTCGCCGCGGATCTCCTCCAGCAGGACGGTGATGGCGGCCATGATGACCTCCGTCGCCTCCTTCAGCAGCTCGGGAGTCATCTCCTGACCGTAGAAGCGGTCCAGGTCCACGGGCGGGCCCGCCAGGACGTGGTGCGTCTTGCGCGGCAGGAGGTGCGGCTTCTTGGCGTAGGGCGGGAGCAGTTCGTTGGCCCCCCACTGCGCGATCGGGATCACCGGGCACTTGGTCTGCAGGGCGACGCGTGCGGCCCCCGTCTTGGCGGTCATCGGCCAGCCGTCGGGGTCGCGGGTGAGGGTGCCCTCGGGGTAGAAGGCGACGCACTCACCGCGCTCCACGGCGTCGATCGCGGCCCGGAAGGCGCTGAGCGCGTCGGTGCTCTCGCGGTAGACGGGGATCTGCCCGGTGCCCCGCATCGCGGCGCCGACGAATCCCTGCCGGAAAAGCCCGCTCTTCGCCAGGAATCGCGGTACTCGACCGGTGTTGTACTGGTAGTGCGCGTAGGCGAAGGGGTCGACGTGTGAATTGTGGTTCACCGCGGTGATAAATCCGCCCTCGGCCGGAATGTGCTCCATTCCTCGCCAGTCCCGCTTGATCAGAACCACCAGCGGCGGTTTGCAGAGGACCGCAGCGAAGCGGTACCAGAAGCCGATTCTGCGGCGGGGCACGCGGACACCTTCCTCTAGAACTTCCTCCGGCCCCTGGGGGCCGCACAAGTGTCGCCCCGGGCCGCCGGTCTGTCGAGAACACCGTACGCCCCGTTCGAGGGACCTCCTGAAGAGCCGGGTGACAATGGCGGCGACGAGAGAGGGACGGTACACCGGTGCTGTGGAGCATGGTCATACCCCTGAAGCCGTTGGCGCTGGCCAAGAGCAGGCTCGCGGACACCGCGGGCGACGGGCTGCGCCCGGGGCTCGCCCTCGCCTTCGCCCAGGACACGGTCGCGGCCGCCCTGGCCTGCCCGGCGGTACGGGATGTGGTGGTCGTCACGGACGACGTCCTGGCCGCTCGGGAACTCGCGGCGCTGGGCGCCCGCATCGTCCCCGACGAGCCGCGCTCCGGTCTCAACGCCGCTCTGGCGCACGCCGCGGCCGTCGTGCGCGGTGAGCGCCCGGACGGCGCGCTCGCCGCCCTGAACGCCGATCTTCCGGCTCTTCGCCCCCGGGAATTGACCCGCGTCCTGGAGGCGGCCGCACAATTCCCGCGCTCTTTTCTCCCCGACGCGGCCGCGATCGGCACGACGCTTCTCGCGGTGGCCCGAGGCCGTGAATTGCTTCCGGCATTCGGCACGGATTCCCGCGCCCGTCACCGCGCTTCCCAAGCCGTGGAACTCGGCCTCGACGCGGTGGATTCCGTACGCCAGGACGTGGACACCGGCGAGGACCTGCGGGCGGCGCTGACCCTGGGCGTGGGTCCGCGGACGGCGGCAGCGGCCGCGCGCCTGCTGATCCCCGGGCAGTAGGCTGCCGACCATGCAGGCCACCGCGTACACCTACGACCCCGGCACCCGCAGTGGACAGGTGCTGCTGGACGACGGCACCCCGGTGCCCTTCGACGCCCCGGCGTTCGACGCGGGCGGGCTCAGGCTGCTGCGGCCGGGGCAGCGGGTGCGGATCGAGACCGAGGGCGAGGGCGACGCCCGGCGCATCACCCTGGTGACCCTGCAGACCTTCTGAGCGGCAGACCTCCTGAGCGGCAGACCTTCCGAGCGGCGCCGACGACAGGAACCGGCGGTGCAGGAGCCGGCGACCGGAGCCGGCGACCGGAGCCGGCGACCGGGTCGGTGACCGGAGCCGGCGACCGGAGCCGGCGACCGGGTCGGTGACCGGAGCCGGCGACCGGAGCCGGCGACCGGGTCGGTGACCGGAGTCGGCGACCGGAGTCGGCGACCGGGTCGGTGACCGGAGTCGGCGACCGGAGCCAGCGACCGGGTCGGTGACCGGAACCGGCGACCGGAACCGGCGACCGGAGCCGGCGACCGGGTCGGTGACCGGAGTCGGCGGCCGGAGTCGGCGGCCGGAGCGGTGACCGGAGTCGGCGGCCGGAGTCGGCGGCCGGAGCGGTGACCGGAGTCGGCGGCCGGAGCGGTGCTCCGGACCGGTGAGGGAGCTCGGTGACATGGACCGGCAGCAGGAACCGGCAGTGCCGGAACCGGCGATCAGCGCCGGTCACCGGAGCCGGAGCCCGAACCGGTGATCCGAACCGGCGACAGAGCCCGGCGGCTGGGCCCGATGACAGGAACCGACGACGGGGACCGCCGGCAGGAACCCGCAGTGCCGGAACCGGCGATCAGGGCCGGTGACCGGGCCGACGGTGCCGGAACCGGCGATCAGGGCCGGTGACCGGGCCGGGGAACAGCCCCCGGACACGCCGCGGGCCGGACTCCGAGAGGGAGTCCGGCCCGGCGCGTGGGTGCCTCTGGCCTCCGGCGCCTAGCGCGCGGTGGTCTTCTTGGCGGTGGTCTTGCGGGCGGTCGACTTCTTGGCGGGGGCCTTGGTGGCCGTCGCCTTCTTCGCCGGGGCCTTCTTGGCCGTGGTCTTCTTGGCGGCGGCCGCGGTCTTCGCGGTGGAGGCCTTCTTCGCCGCGGGTGTCGTCGTCTTGGTGGCCGCCTTCTTGGCGGTCGTCTTCTTGGCGGCGGCCGTGGTCTTCTTCGCCGTCGCCGCCTTCTTCGCCGGGGCGGCCTTCTTCGCCGCGGCCGTCTTGGTGGTGGCCTTCTTGGCGGCGGCCTTCTTGACCGTCGCGGTCGCGCCGCCGGTCAGGCTGCCCTTGGGGGCCTTCTTGACGGAGACCTCGCCACCACGCGGCAGCTTCTTGGAGCCGCTCACCAGGTCCTTGAAGCCCTGGCCTGCGCGGAAGCGCGGTACGGACGTCTTCTTGACACGGACACGCTCGCCCGTCTGGGGGTTGCGTGCGTAACGCGCCGGGCGGTCGACCTTCTCGAACGAACCGAAACCGGTGACCGAGACCCTCTCCCCCGCGACGGTCGCGCGGACGATCGCGTCCAGGACCGCGTCGACGGCGTCGGCGGCCTGCTGTCGGCCGCCCAGCTTGTCGGCAATCGCTTCTACGAGCTGCGCCTTGTTCACGTCTTCCCCTTCGGAGACATCGCCAGAACGAAAGTGTTCAAGCTTTTTCGCACGTTAGGCAGATATATACCGCAAATCAAACACGAAACGGGCTAATCACCCTTGTGCCGCAACGAACTCGGCTGCTCCGGAGGCGATCAGCTCTCCTCTTCGGGCATTCGCCCTTCGTCGAGGTCCGCCATGAACCGCTCCAGACGCCTTGTCGCATCGGCGAGATCGTGCTTGGCCGCGGCCGTAATGACCAGCAGCTTCCGGGTCAGCGCCATCCGTACGCCCTCCGGGACTTGCAGTGCGCGCACCCGTGAGTGCGCTTCCTTGAGCCGGTTCGCGACTGCCGTATAGAGCTCGAGTTGGCCGTCGTGTTCCATGCACAGATTGTGCCATCTGGGGCGAGTTGTCGCCCCCCCAGGGGGCAACTGCCGCCTTGAGCCGCCGCCCGGACACCGTCGCGGGCCACGTCGCCAGAGGGCGCTTACCCGGCCAACCGCCCTGTCAACGTGGGGCGTTGGGAGAAATGGTGAGGACTCGGGGGCCGAAAGGGTGCGGACACAGCCGTACCCCCGATCGGACCGATCGGGGGTACGGAGGGGGGTGTCGCGGTGGCCGAAAGTCGACCTGTCCCAGGGGGTCAGACCTGGAGCGTGCGCGGCTTGAACGACGGGCGCCCAGCCTCGTAGGCGGCGATGTCGTCCTCGTTCTGGAGGGTGATGGAGATGTCGTCCAGGCCGTTCAGCAGCCGCCAGCGGGAGTTCTCGTCCAGCTCGAAGGAGGCGGTGATGCCCTCGGCCCGCACCTCACGCGCCTCAAGGTCCACAGTGACCTCAGCCGTGGGGTCCTTCTCCGTGAGCTCCCAGAGGGCGTCCACGATCTCCTGCTCGATGACCACCGTGAGCAGGCCGTTCTTCAGCGAGTTGCCGCGGAAGATGTCGGCGAAGCGGGAGGAGATGACGGTCTTGAAACCGTAGTTCTGCAGCGCCCAGACGGCGTGCTCACGGGAGGAGCCGGTGCCGAAGTCGGGGCCGGCGACCAGGACGGTCGCCCCCTGCCGCTCGGGGCGGTTGAGGATGAACTCCGGGTCCTTGCGCCAGGCCTCGAACAGCCCGTCCTCGAAACCGTCCCGGGTCACCTTCTTGAGCCAGTGAGCAGGGATGATCTGGTCGGTGTCGACATTGGAACGGCGCAGCGGGACGGCCCGGCCGGTGTGCGTGGTGAATGCTTCCATGGCTGATCAGACTCCAGCGGGCGTACGGGTCTCGGCGTCGGACAGGTCGGCCGGGGAGGCCAGGTGGCCCAGGACCGCGGTGGCCGCCGCGACCTGCGGCGACACCAGGTGGGTGCGACCGCCCTTGCCCTGCCGGCCCTCGAAGTTGCGGTTGGAGGTGGACGCGGAGCGCTCACCCGGCGCGAGCTGGTCGGGGTTCATGCCCAGGCACATCGAGCAGCCCGCGTGCCGCCACTCGGCGCCGGCCTCCTTGAAGACGACGTCCAGGCCCTCGGCGACGGCCTGGAGGCCCACCCGGGCGGAGCCGGGGACGACCAGCATCCGTACGCCGTCGGCGACTTTGCGGTCCTTGACGATCTCCGCGGCGGCCCGCAGGTCCTCGATGCGCCCGTTGGTGCAGGAGCCTACGAAGACGGTGTCCACCTTGATGTCGCGCAGCGGCTGGCCGGCCTCCAACCCCATGTACTCCAGGGCCTTTTCCGCGGCGAGGCGCTCCGAAGCGTCTTCGTACGAAGCCGGGTCGGGGACGTTCGCCGAAAGCGGCGCGCCCTGGCCGGGGTTGGTGCCCCAGGTGACGAACGGCGACAGTGCGGCGGCGTCGATGACGACCTCGGCGTCGAACTCGGCGTCGTCGTCCGTCTTCAGCGTCTTCCAGTACGCGACGGCCGCGTCCCAGTCCTCGCCCTTGGGGGCGTGCGGGCGGCCCTCGAGGTAGTCGAAGGTGGTCTGGTCGGGGGCGATCATGCCCGCGCGGGCGCCGGCCTCGATCGACATGTTGCAGATGGTCATCCGGGCCTCCATCGAGAGCTTCTCGATGGCGGAGCCGCGGTACTCCAGGACGTAGCCCTGGCCGCCGCCGGTGCCGATCTTCGCGATGATCGCCAGGATCAGGTCCTTGGCGGTGACGCCGTCGGGCAGTTCGCCGTCGACGGTGATCGCCATGGTCTTGGGCCGGGTCATCGGCAGCGTCTGCGTGGCCAGCACGTGCTCGACCTGCGAGGTGCCGATACCGAAGGCCAGACCGCCGAAGGCGCCGTGGGTGGAGGTGTGCGAGTCGCCGCAGACGACGGTCATGCCGGGCTGGGTCAGCCCCAGCTGCGGGCCGACGACGTGCACGACGCCCTGCTCGACGTCGCCCAGCGGGTGCAGACGCACACCGAACTCGGCCGCGTTCTTGCGCAGCGTCTCCAGCTGGACGCGGGAGACCGGGTCCGCGATGGGCTTGTCGATGTCGAGGGTCGGGGTGTTGTGGTCCTCGGTGGCGATGGTGAGGTCGAGGCGGCGCACCCGGCGGCCGCTCTTGCGGAGGCCGTCGAAGGCCTGCGGGCTGGTCACCTCGTGCAGCAGGTGCAGATCGATGAAGAGGAGGTCGGGCTCGCCCTCGGCGCGCCGGACGACATGGTCGTCCCAGACCTTCTCCGCGAGTGTCCTACCCATCGCTTTCCCTCCGGCCGGCAGACGATCACCGGCCCAACTAGAGATCTTGTGGAGGCGGCGCCCACGCCCCTGTTCACGGGCACCCGCCGCCAGGCCCGTCGGTCTTCGGGCGCTGTGCATCCAAGGGTTGCGCGTCTCACGGAAAATTGAACTTGCGTTTCACAGAGTGAGACGGGAATATCGTTTCATGGACAACAGTAGCGGCGTCGGCGTCCTGGACAAGGCAGCACTTGTCCTGAGCGCCCTGGAGTCCGGTCCGGCCACCCTCGCGGGCTTGGTCGCGGCGACCGGACTGGCACGACCCACGGCCCACCGGCTGGCTGTGGCTCTGGAACACCACCGTATGGTGGCGCGGGACATGCAGGGCCGTTTCATTCTCGGCCCCCGCCTGGCGGAACTGGCCGCGGCCGCCGGTGAGGATCGTCTCCTCGCCACCGCCGGCCCGGTGCTCACCCACCTCCGCGACATCACGGGCGAGAGCGCGCAGCTCTACCGTCGCCAGGGCGACATGCGCATCTGCGTCGCCGCGGCGGAACGCCTGTCCGGCCTTCGGGACACGGTCCCGGTCGGTTCGACGCTCACCATGAAGGCCGGCTCCTCGGCCCAGATCCTCATGGCCTGGGAGGAGCCCGAGCGCCTCCACCGCGGGCTTCAGGGGGCCCGCTTCACGGCGACGGCCCTGTCGGGCGTACGGCGCCGGGGCTGGGCCCAGTCCATCGGCGAGCGTGAACCGGGCGTCGCCTCCGTCTCGGCGCCCGTGCGCGGCCCGTCCAACCGCGTGGTGGCCGCCGTCTCGGTCTCCGGCCCGATCGAGCGTCTGTCGCGCCACCCGGGCCGGATGCACGCCCAGGCCGTCATCGACGCGGCCTCCCGTCTGTCGGAAGCCCTGCGCCGCACCGGCTGAGCGGCCGCCCGGTCGAACGGGACCCCCGGGACGTCACCGGGGAGAGCCGGCCTCAACGCCGCGGCAGGCTCTCCCCGGTCCCCCCGGATCCCCCCGTCACCCGGTCTTCCCGCCGGCCTCCGCCGTGCGGTGGGCGTAGCGGTCCTTCGCGTACCGGCCGCGCCGTTCCAGCGGGACCTGCCCGTGCGCGGCGGCCAGGCCGAACGCCGGCATGTCGCCGTAGATCGCTTCGTAGGCCCCCTCCGGCACGACGTACGTCTCGTGCCAGATCCCCACGTGGCCGCCCAGCTTCCCGTCCCGTTCCATGCGGTTGACCTTCGTCCACACCGTGTGATGGAAGGCGTCGGGCGCGCTCGCGTACGCGTACAGCTTCTCCTTGGACTCCCAGTACTGGACGACGTAGTACGTCCGCGGGGAAGCCGTGAGCAGCACCCGGGAGAGCAGTCCGCGGCCGGGTTCCTTCTTCAGCTCGGCCAGCATGCGGAACATGGCCAGCATGACCGGCAGCCACTGGTGCACGGCCCGGAAGTGGTTGATCCGCATGCCGATCAGCAGGACGACCACCTCTCCCCGGGCGTCCGCGGTGGTCCGGCGTGCGGTGGAGGTCCCTTTCCCGTTCCCGTCCATGCTTGGATAGTGCCGCTGACCAACAAGGAGCACAAGAGATGCGGCTGGCCGAGTTGAGCGAGCGCAGTGGCGTGTCCACCGCGACGATCAAGTACTACCTGCGCGAGGGCCTGTTGCCGCCCGGCCGCCAGATCAACACGACGACCGCCGAGTACGACGAGGAGCACCTGCGCCGGCTGCGCCTGGTGCGCGCGATGATCCAGGTGGGCAGGGTGCCGGTGGCCACGGTCCGGGAGGTCCTCGGCCACGTCGACGACGACTCCCTGGGCCGTACGGTCCGCCTGGGCGCGGCCCTGTGGGCGCTGCCGCAGGTGCCGGAGCCGGACACCGAGGACGAGCACGTACGGACCGCGCAGCGGGAGGCGGACGCACTGCTGCACACCCTGGGCTGGGCCAACGCCCGGCAGCTGACGAGCCTCTCCCCCGCCTACCGCTCGCTCGTGGTGTCGGTGGCCGCGCTGCGCCGGCTGGGCTACGACTGGGACGCCGAACTCCTCGTTTCCTACGCCCGGTTGATGCACCGGGCGGCCGTGCTCGACCTGGACTTCGTGGAGACGCGCGAGTCGGAGGCGGAGCGGGTCGAGACGGCAGTGCTGGGGGCGATCCTCGTCGAGCCGATGCTGCAGGCGCTGCACCGGCTGGCGCAGGAGGAGGAGTCGGCGCGGCGGTACGGCTTCGAGTGACACGAACGCGTTGAGCCGCGGCCCGAAGCCCCGCCGTTGCCTACATGGGTCCGCGCCGGGTCACGCCCAGTGCCCAGCGGTACAGGTCGGGCACTCTGAACAGTCGTTCCGGTCCGTCGCTGTCGAGCGTCTCCAGCAGTCCCGCTTCCTGCGCGAGCCCCACGAGATCTTCCTCGATGCCGCTGAGCGCGTCTTCACCCACCGGCGTTCGACCGTACTCGCGCAGCGCCTCCGCCGCCTGCCTGAGCTCCTGGAACTCTTCGTCGAGCAAGGCGGAGAGCGCCTTGTCGCTGACGCTCTCCAGGCTCAGCGCCAAGCTGCGTGGACGCAGAACGGACCTGTCGTACCCACTGCGCTTCTCCTCACTCCGTTCCCACTCCAGCGCGGCGGCGAAAAGCTGCAGCAACGCACGTGGAGAGTGATCTCCATTGCCGTCCGCGAGCCGGTTCCACACCCAGTTGGCAGTGAAAGCCGTGCGTTCACCACGCATGCGCTCACCCACCAGCGCACCCCAGGCGGCAGCGACCTGCTCAGGACCCCAGGCTGCCACCTCTGTACCAGGCAGTACCGGATCGATCTCCGCCAGCACCTCGGCGAACGCGGGGGCGCGTACCGCCCTCTTGAGGACCACCTTGAAGTACTCCTCCCGGTCCTCCCACTGCAGTCGGCGGGAGAGGCCGAAGAAATGGCTCTTGTTCTCGAAGCGCAACCCCTGCCAGATGTCCTGGCGCACGAACACCTTCAGACGGATCCCATGCAGCCTGGAGGTGAGGTCCGCCTCCTTGGTGAGCAGCCCGGCGATGGCGGCTGACCTACGTGAACGCTGGGCCGGTGAGTGCCCGAAGGCTGTGTCCAGGCCGTCGAAGAGAAGGAGTAGGTGACGCTCAGCCCCAGCATCCACCCTCTGGAGCCAGTCCCCGCACCTCAGAGGCCCCATGGGGTCGTCGAGCACGTCGAAGACGGCCTGGGTCACCGCGAAGTCCCCGCTGCCCAGGTCCGCCAGGGCAGGATGGGGAGCACCCTGCTCCCGAGCGGGGCCGTAGGACTCATAGATCGCCAACGCCATGAGCACCTGCCAGAACGAGCCCCAGTCCAACCCGCGCTGATCAAGCGCACGGCCGACGGCAGCGTAATTGTCAGGCCCGAAGGACCACGCCGGGCGTCCCTGATATTGATTCGGCGTGGTCACCAGCACCGGCTCCCACTCGGTGAGCTTCCCGGCTGCCAACCAACGGAATAGAGCCGTCTTGCCTGTCCCCTTCCGTCCGAGAATCAACGGCACCCCCGGAGCAGCGGTCTCGTTGACCTGACGGGTCACGACGTAGTCCTGCAGGAACTCTTCGTGGTCGAGGATCTCCGCAGTGCCTGTGGAGAAGGAAAGCTGCCTGAGCGCTTCCGTCTTGCCCACTGACGTCCTGCCGTGGAGGGAAGACATCGTGTTCGGCTCGGGAACGATCTGAACGATCCAGTCAGCAATCCGCGCGTACGGAGCCAACTGGCCCTTTGCACCGACGACCGTGTCGGTGAAGGCAATCTCGGCGTTGTAGGGGACGGTGTGGGTGATCTCCTCAGCCGACAGCCCATGAGAGTCACCCTCACGCTGAGATCCCGCGGCAGCTGTCCACGCCTCGACCCATGATTTGGCACGCTCCGCCAGTCGGGTCGCGCTGCTCCCCGGTGGCATGGGCGACACGACGAAACGCGGCTCCGGCGTCAGCGGACGACCGTCGACGCTCCGCCGTGTAGTGGCGCCGAGCAGTGCCTTGGTCAGCATCTCCGTACCGGCTCGGGCCTGGGCGTGCGGATGGAAGCAGACAATGGCCATGTCCGAAATATCGAACAGCAAGGGAGCGGCCACGGGGCTCACGCCAGTGCGTGAGTCGATCAGCACCACATCGGGACGAAGGTTCGAATCGCGCACGTCATCGATGAGGCGGTGCAGCGCGTTCGTCCGCTCCCGATACCAGATCTCTGGCTCCAGAGCGCGGAGTTGGGCAGCGTAGGCGCTGTCGATCCTTCCTGCGGGCATGCAGTAGAGCCGACCCGAGTCGTCCACGGGGATGACGTGCTCGAGTACGGACTCCTGCTGGCCGAACTCGCACTGCAGCAGGGCCGAGACCACTCCTTGGTCGGGGTCCACCTGGTTCTCGATGCCGAAGAGCGCGTCGAGGCCAGGAGCTTCCAGGTCCATGTCGATACAGACCACGGTCAGCCCGTGTTCAGCGGTGAGGCGCCGCGCCACCGCCACCAGAGCCGTGCTACGCCCGACACCGCCCTTCAGGCTGTAAAAGGTGACCACTGGAGCCGAGTCCAGGTCCTCATCCAGGTCACTGGCGAACGTCACCGACCACGGGACGTCGCCGACGTCCTGCGCCCGCTCCAGCGCGGTCGCCCACAGAGGCAGGCGTGCACCCTCTTCGACGTGCGCCAGGTCTCCGTACCACTCGGCCTCGGAGGCGGTGAGCAATTCCCAGGTATGCACCTGCTCGGCCACCTCACCCCTGAGCCGCGACATGAGCTTGCTCCGGCGCTCTTCATGGGACCAGGGCGCGAAGGCGTCGCTCTCGGCGCGCACCAGGACACCACCGGCGTCACGTACGACGTGAACCACAGCCGAGGGCACGAGTTCGCGCACGGCAGCCGTGATCTCATCAGCTGTCTCACGGTCGGACATTCCGTCGGCCTCTCTCATCCGTCTCGCCTGCGGGCGGTGATCCCTCGTTGGGAGTTGGCCTGGCGAATACGCGTCGCGACCCAGCTTGCCAGTTCTCTTCCGCCCTTGAGCAGGTCCTTCGGGTCCACGTCGGCGGGCAGGGCGGACTCGTAGCGCAGCTCCGTCCCCCAGTGGAGGATGAACAGATCAGCATGCCCCCGGGGCGGCGGAAAATTGGCCGACCGCCACAGTCCCTTGAGGTTGTGGCCCTCGTTCCCGCCTCGCGGGAAGCGGATGCCGTTGAGCTGCAGGTAGGTCTTCAAGCGGCACTCGACGACATAGCCGGCGAGGTAAACCGCTCCGAGATAGTGACCCGAGTCGGCGAGAAGCTTCGACTCGGCGGCCCGCACGCCCGCCACGGCCCTGAAGTCGGACACGCTCCCCCTCATTCCGCGCGATGCACCCCCCGGAGCAGCCCTACCCGAGGACCTCCGCGCCGTCAGACGAAAGAAGCCTCCCAGATCACTGGAAGGCTTCTGTTCGAACGTACCCCCGACCGGATTCGAACCGGCGCTACCGCCTTGAGAGGGCGGCGTGCTAGGCCGCTACACAACGGGGGCGTGGACACTGCGTTTCCGCAGGTCCGAGCTGGTCTACCTGGACTCGAACCAAGACTAACTGAACCAGAATCAGTCGTGCTGCCAATTACACCATAGACCAATGTGGTTTAGACCAGTCAGTACCCCCGACCGGATTCGAACCGGCGCTACCGCCTTGAGAGGGCGGCGTGCTAGGCCGCTACACAACGGGGGCCCTAGCGATTCCGAGGTGATCGGAACCAGTACCCCCGACCGGATTCGAACCGGCGCTACTGCCTTGAGAGGGCAGCGTGCTAGGCCGCTACACAACGGGGGCTTGCGGATGTGATCCGCGGGCGCAGATGAGCTCTGCGAGCTGGCCTACCTGGACTCGAACCAAGACTAACTGAACCAGAATCAGTCGTGCTGCCAATTACACCATAGGCCACTGGAACGCAAGCCCCGGAGGGGATTTTGTTCTAGCTTGCGCCTCGGGGATCCGGCCTTTCGGCCCGCTCCCCGGCGGCGCAGAAAGAACATTACCCGAAGGTGGACCGGGCTCCAAAACGGGTATCCGCGCCGAGGATCGCGGGCAGTTCGGCGAGGGTGGCGATCCGGTGCCGTCCGGACGGGAGCTCCACGGTGGCCGTGCCACCGAAGCGGTCGATCCACACCGAGAGCAGTCCGGCGTCCGCGGCGCCCTGTCCGTCGATCTCCGGGTGGTCGCCGACGTAGGCCACCTCGTGCGGGGGGAGGGACAGGGCCTCGCAGGCCGCGAGGAAGGCGGCCGGCTCGGGCTTGGACACGCCCAGCTCGGCGGCGCACAGGATCGCCTCGAAGCGGTCGTGGACGCCGAGGACGCGCAGCTTGCGGTCCTGGACGTGGATGCTGGAGTTGGAGAGCACCGCGTGCCGGTGGCTGGCGGCGAGGGCGTCGAGGACGGGCAGGACGTCCGGGAAGAGGGCCCAGGCGGCCTCGTAGTGGCCGACGTAGCGCCGGAACCAGGTGTCGGCCTCGTCGTCGGTCATCTCCCGCCCCAGGAAGACCCGCACCCGGTCGCGGCGCTGGTCCTCGAAGGTGGCCTCGCCGGCCGCGTAGCGCGCCCACTGCCGGTCGGTGATCTCCCGCCACAGGTCCAGGGCCTGTTCCGGGGTGCCGTACCCGTCCAGCAGTCCCTCCGCCGTGAGATGGCCGCGCATGCCCTCCCGGTCCGCGGTCGTGTAGTCGAAAAGGGTGTCGTCCACGTCCCAGACCACGGCGCGAATGTTCATGCTCCGACGGTAACGCGGAGTACGGCGGCCTGTCCGCCGATCGCCGCCGGCTCAGACGGGGCCGCCCGTGTCCTCGTCCGGGCCGGGCGCCACGAAGAAGTCGGTGAGGAAGCAGGTGACCTCGCCCTCGGCGGAGCGGCCCGTCCAGGTCGGGTACGAGCCGTCGCCCCAGCCGGAGGTGAAGGCCGCCAGGGTGTGGCCGGTGGCGGGGGACCGCACCAGATGGGGCCCCTCCGACCAGTCGCTGTTCTCGAAGGCGTCCCACAGCGGGCCCTCGTCCTCCTGCGCCTCGGGGAAGCCCTCCTCCGCCGCGGCGTCGTAGAAGCAGCCGGTGCCGGCGTCCACGCCGTAGCCGAAGAACTCGTCGTCGCCGAGCTCGGCGGGGTCCTGGCCGGGGAGCAGGGCCAACTCCCAGGTCACGGCGGGTTCGTCGCGGATGACGAGGCGGGCCGCGGCCACCCGCCGGTGGGGACGGGCGGCCGGCGGCTCGTCGGGCCGGGCGAGCGTCGCCACGGCCGCCTCGACCCGGTAGCGGCCGGGGGCCACCGTGACCGTGAACGGCTCGACGTCCCCGCTGCCGAGGTACACGAACGGATCGCAGGCGACGACCCGGCCGGTGGGCAGGTCCAGTGCACCGCCGTCGGCCACATGGATCACTCCGGTGTTCCCGGACTCGTAGCGGAACGTGCTGCCCGGTGTGAACAGCCAGGTGTAGTCACGGGGGGACATCGGCATGGCGGGGCCTTTCGGGACGGGCTGAGCCGGGCCGCCCACGAGCCGGAGCTCGCGCGCGCACCCGCCGGGACCTCCCCCGGTACGACAGCGGCGTGGCAAGTCCCCGGAACACTAGCCGTCGGCACTGACATCGCTCTCCGCGCCTCGGACACCTCGATGCCCAAGGGCCCCGCCCACGGCATCCTCACCGTCCGCCCCGCGGCCTGGTCCGCCTTCCTGGGCCCGGCCCGCCGGGACCGACCGGAGCCCGACGTCCCCGGCCGATGCGGTGTGACGCCTGCCGGCCCCCTGCGGGAGCAGTTGGGTCCGGCAGGGAGCCGGACGGCGGTTCGTCTCTCGCGCCGTAGCCGGGCGGCATGCGACGAGGGCGGCAGCTTCCACGGCTGCCGCCCTCGTCGTGTGCGTCAGGCGGTGCCTACGCCGCCGCCAGCTTCGCCAGGGCCGCGTCGATACGGGCCAGCGTCTTCTCCTCGCCCAGGATCTCCAGGGACTCGAAGAGGGGCAGGCCGACCGTGCGGCCGGTGACGGCCACCCGGACCGGGGCCTGGGCCTTGCCGAGCTTGAGGCCGTGGGCCTCGCCGGCGGCCAGGACGGCCTCCTTGAGGGACTCGGCCGAGGTCCAGTCCGCCGCCCGGAGCTTCTCCCGCGCCGTGGTGAGCAGCGCGTCGCTGCCCTCCTTCATCGCCTTCGTCCAGCTCGGCTCGTCGAAGACCGGCTCGGGCAGGAAGAGGAAGTCGACGTTGTCGGTGATCTCCGACAGGACCTTCAGGCGGGTCTGCGCGTGCGGGGCGATCGCCTGCCACCGGGCCTCGTCGAAGTCCTCCGGCGCCCAGGCGGCGAAGGGCGCCTTCAGCCACGGGCGGCAGCGCTCCGTGAAGTCCTTCACCTCCAGCAGGCGGATGTGGTCGGCGTTGATGGCCTCGCACTTCTTCAGGTCGAAGCGCGCCGGGTTGGGGTTGACGTCCTTGACGTCGAACGCCGCGACCAGCTCGGCGGTGGTGAAGACGTCCTGGTCGGCCGAGAGCGACCAGCCCAGGAGGGAGAGGTAGTTGAGCAGGCCCTCGGGGAGGAAGCCCCGCTCCCGGTAGAGGTTGAGGGACGCCTGGGGGTCGCGCTTGGAGAGCTTCTTGTTGCCCTCGCCCATCACGTACGGCAGATGGCCGAAGGCCGGGATCTCCTTCGCGACGCCCAGCTCGATCAGCGCCCTGTACAGGGCGATCTGGCGGGGGGTGGAGGAGAGCAGGTCCTCACCGCGCAGGACGTGGGTGATCTCCATCAGGGCGTCGTCGACCGGGTTGACCAGCGTGTACAGCGGGGCGCCGTTGGCGCGGACGATGCCGTAGTCCGGGACGTTCTCCGGGGTGAAGGTGAGCTCGCCGCGGACCAGGTCCGTGAAGGTGATCGTCTCGCCGGGCATGCGGAACCGGACGATCGGGGTGCGGTCCTGGGCCTTGTACTCCTCGACCTGCGCCTCGGTCAGGTCGCGGCAGTGGCCGTCGTAGCCGGAGGGCTTACCGGCGGCGCGGGCGGCCTCGCGGCGGGTGTCCAGCTCCTCCTGGGAGCAGTAGCAGTGGTAGGCGTGGCCGGCGTCCAGCAGCTTGCGCGCGACGTCCTTGTAGAGGTCCATGCGCTGCGACTGGCGGTACGGCGCGTGCGGGCCGCCGATCTCGGGGCCCTCGTCCCAGTCGAAGCCCAGCCAGCGCATCGAGTCCAGGAGCTGCTCGTAGGACTCCTCGGAGTCGCGGGCCGCGTCGGTGTCCTCGATGCGGAAGACCAGGGTGCCCTGGTGGTGCCGGGCGAACGCCCAGTTGAACAGGGCGGTGCGGACCAGGCCCACGTGGGGGTTACCGGTGGGCGAGGGACAGAAACGGACGCGTACGGGAGAGCCGGGTGCGCTAGCCACGCTTGACAACCTTGTTGGTGAGAGTGCCGATGCCTTCGATGCTGACGGCGACCTCGTCGCCGACAGCCAGGGGGCCGACCCCTGCCGGGGTGCCCGTGAGGATCACGTCGCCGGGGAGCAGCGTCATGGCCTCGGTGATGTTGACGATCAGATCCTCGATCGAGTGGATCATCTCGCTGGTGCGGCCGAGCTGCCGCTGCTGCCCGTTGACCGTCAGCTGGATGGTGAGGTCGCTCGGGTCGAGGTCGGTCTCCACCCACGGGCCGAGCGGGCAGGAGGAGTCGAAGCCCTTGGCCCTGGCCCACTGCTTCTCGCGCTTCTGGACGTCCCGCGCGGTGATGTCGTTGGCGCAGGTGTAGCCGAGGATCACGTCCTTGACACGCTCGCGCGGGACCTCCCGGCACATGCGGCCGATGACCACGGCGAGCTCGGCCTCGTGGTGGAGGTCCTGGGAGAAGGACGGGTACTGGATGTCGTCGCCCGGACCGATCACCGAGGTCGACGGCTTGAAGAAGGCGAACGGGGCGTCGGGCACCTCGTTGCCGAGTTCGCGCGCGTGCTCGGCGTAGTTGCGGCCGAAGGCCACGACCTTGTTGGGGAGCACGGGTGGGAGCAGCCGGACCTTGCTCAGCGGCACCTTGGTGCCGGAGAGCTCGTGTTCCGCGAACGGGATGCCCTTGATGATGTCGAGGACGAGCTCGTCCGGCTTGTCGCCCTCGACCGCGCCGAAGGCGACGTTCCCGTCGATGGAGAACCTGGCGATGCGCACGGGTTGGTTGGCCCCTTGCTGAGCTGGCTGGAGTCTGACGCTCCAGGCTAACGCGGAAGGGCGCCCCCGGCCGGGGACGCCCTTGACATCCGTGACCGGCCGCCCCTGGTGCGGCGGCCGGAACGTGCGACTACTGCGCCGGGGAGGTGACGGGCACCTCCATGAGGATGGTGCGCCGGGGATTGGCGGTCTGGGCGGGGAGGTCGACGGCGTGCTCCGGCTGCTCCGGAAGCTGCAGTGCGTCGGCGCCCTCGAGGTGCGCCAGCGTCGTGCGCCGCGGGTTGGCGATCTTGTGGAACATCGTCGTCGTCTTCACTGTTGTACTGAGCCCTGTCCTGTCCGGGCGCCCGGCGGGCCGTGGCCGGCCCACCGCTTCAGGCGCGGCTTGTCGGATGTGCCATTTCTGTAAAGCGTCAGGCTAAACACGTGATTCCCGGTGAATCCGTGAAGGTCTCATGATGTGGGTGTGAGTTTGCTCACTGATCCATGGGCAAAACGGTCATATCGATCCGTCAACTCGCCACCAGGAAACGGACATTGCACCCCTGAAGCGCGCATTCCGCTCCTGATCATGGCGACTGGGACACCGCTCGAACCCACCCGGTTGGCCCATGCATGTCCGGTTTCTTCACGATCACCTTCTACGACCGGTGACCCACCCCTCACGTGCTGTCACGGATGTCACAGCCCGGCCAACACACCTTGTTGGAGATCCTGCACTGTGCTGGAATTCCACGGAACCGCCGCGGGATCGAGCCGGCGCGCAGGGGGCGCACAGCAGCGCCGAGTGGCGGCGAGAAGGGGGAGCCAGCGCCGGTCACTCACGACTCGGAGGGCGTACTCAAGACGCCCTTCAAGACGCCGACACCGTCCTTCCGTTCATCCGGAGGGGCGCCTGGTCCAGAGGTTGCGACGCTAGTGCAGGGACGTTTCAAGAGGGATGGCAGTGCTTCGGCCGAGCCGGAGCCGCATGGCGGGACTGCCTCCAGCAATGGCAGCTCCTCGCCCCAGCACGCCCAGAACCCGGGTGCGGCCCCGTCCGGCGAGGGCGGTGAGCGCCCCGGGCGCCCCGCCGCGTCCGCGTCGCCGAGCGCCCTGCCGCCGACTCCCCCGGTCAAGCCGGCGCCCGACCCGGCCGGGGCCACCGGTCACGGTTCGCGGGTGGCCCTGCGCAACTGGCGCATCTCCACGCGCCTGGTCGCGCTGCTGACGCTGCCCGTGGTCGCGGCGACCACGCTGGGCACGATGCGCATCAGCCAGTCCCTGGACGACATCCAGCAGCTCGACAACATGTCGCTGCTGACCGAGATGACCAACCAGGCGACCGACCTGGCCTCCGCGCTCCAGGAGGAGCGCGACAAGTCCGCCGGTCCCCTGGCGCACGGCGCGAAGGCCTCCACCGCCACGGTGAAGGGGGCCCGCGACAAGACGGACAAGACGCTGGCCGCGTTCAGCGACGCCTCGGAGGAGATCGACGCCTCCAGCAAGGACGGCAACCTCCAGGGCGTCCGCGACAGCCTCGTCGGCCTCCTCAGCGACCTCGGCAACCTGGCCAAGATCCGCAAGTCGGCCTACGCGGAGGAGAACAACTCCACCCAGACGGTGGAGGCCTACCACCGCCTCATCACCAGCCTGCTCGACCTCTCGCAGGACATGGCCCAGGCCACCAGCAACCCGGAGATGATCCAGCGCACCCGCGCGCTGGCCGCCTTCTCCTCGGCCAAGGAGTACGCCTCCGTCCAGCGCGCCACCCTCGCGGCCGCGCTGCCGGTCAGCAACGACGTCTACGGCAAGCTCTCCGAGAACGACCGTCAGTACGCCGAGGCGGCGCTGGAGAACCAGGAATCCGAGCTCGCCAGTTTCCGCAGCATCTACGGGGACGACGGCGCCGAGGAACTGCTCCAGCCCGTCGAGCAGGGCAGCCCGACCATCGAGGACGCCGACACCTACGCCGACCGTGCGCTGAGCTCCTCCACCGGTCTTGAGTCGCTGGACAAGCGGTCCTACCAGGACTGGCTCGACGCCAGTTCGACCAAGATCAAGCAGATGGCCAACATCGAGACCACGCTGCTCGAGGACATGGAGCAGAAGGCCCGCGAGCTGCGCACCGAGTCGGAGAGCGAAGCGCTCATCACGACCGCGCTGATCCTGCTCGTGCTCGGTGTGTCGCTGGTCGGCGCGTTCGTCGTCGCCCGGTCCATGATCCGCTCGCTGCGCCGCCTCCAGGAGACCGCCACCAAGGTCGCCCAGGACCGTCTGCCCGAACTGGTCAAGCAGCTGTCCGAGTCCGACCCGCAGGACGTCGACACGTCCGTGGAGTCGGTCGGTGTGCACTCCCGCGACGAGATCGGCCAGGTGGCCGCGGCCTTCGACGACGTGCACCGCGAGGCGGTCCGCCTCGCCGCCGAACAGGCCCTGCTGCGGGGCAACGTCAACGCGATGTTCACCAACCTCTCGCGCCGCTCCCAGGGTCTGATCCAGCGCCAGCTGTCGCTCATCTCCGAGCTGGAGTCCCGCGAGGCCGACCCCGACCAGCTGTCCTCGCTGTTCAAGCTCGACCACCTCGCGACGCGTATGCGCCGTAACGGTGAGAACCTCCTCGTCCTCGCGGGTGAGGAGCCCGGCCGCCGCTGGACCCGCCCGGTCCCGCTGGTCGACGTGCTCCGCGCCGCCGCGTCCGAGGTGGAGCAGTACGAGCGCATCGAGCTGTCCTCCGTGCCGACCACCGAGGTGGCCGGCCGGGTCGTCAACGACCTCGTGCACCTGCTCGCCGAGCTGCTGGAGAACGCCACCTCGTTCTCCTCCCCGCAGACCAAGGTCAAGGTCACCGGTCACGCGCTGCCCGACGGCCGCGTGCTGATCGAGATCCACGACACCGGCATCGGCCTCTCCCCCGAGGACCTCGCCGCGATCAACGAGCGGCTCGCCGCGCCGCCCACCGTCGACGTCTCCGTCTCCCGCCGCATGGGCCTCTTCGTGGTCGGCCGTCTGTCGCAGCGGCACGGCATCCGCATCCAGCTGCGCCCGTCCGACTCCGGTGGTACGACCGCCCTGGTCATGCTGCCGGTGGACGTCGCCCAGGGCGGCAAGAAGCCGCAGCCCAAGCCCGGTCAGGGCGGCGCGTCCGGCGGCCCCGCGGCCGCGCAGGCCGCCGCCGGTGCGGCCGCGGCCCGTCGCCAGAACGGCCAGCAGGGCGGTGCCCTCGGTGCCGGTGCGCCCGGGGGCGGTGCCCTCGGCGCCGGACCCGGCGGGGTCGGGGCCGGCCGGCTGGCCGCCGGTCAGGGTCCCCGGGCCGCGCTGCCCGGACGGGACGGCACCGACCGTTCCGGCGCGCCGCGCGGACCGCAGGCTCCGATCTCCCCGCAGCAGGGCCGCCCGGCTCCGGCCGGCGCCGGCTTCGGCGGGCAGGCTCCGGGTGCGCCGCAGGGGTTCCAGTCGGCAGGTCAGGGTGCGCCCGGCCAGGGCCAGGACCTGTTCGGCGGCGGGCGCCCGGCGCCGCAGCGCCAGAACGACGGCGACCGCGCCGAGCAGGGCGGCGGTCGCGGGCGTCGGCCGCAGCTGCCGCCGCGCGGCGGACCGCGTGCCGAACTGCCCGGCGCGGCCCCGCAGCAGCGCGCCGCGAGCTGGGGCGACGACAACGCCCAGCCGCACACCCCGCTGGACGCCCCGCGCGGCCACGAGGAGCCGGACGTCACCCGGACGTCCCCGATGCCGCGCATCGACGACCGCCAGGGCCCCGGCTCCACCGCGGAGATACCCCGCGTCGAGGAGCACCAGGTCCCGGGCGGCCCCGCCGACTTCACACGTCCCGGCCTCAACGGCCTCCAGGGCACCGGCCAGTTCCCGGGCGTCCCCGGCGGCCAGGACACGGGCCAGTTCCCCGCGCCCGGCGTCAACGGGCAGCAGGACGGCTTCGTCCGCTCCGACGTCTTCGGCACCCCGGGCGGCCAGAACACCCCCGCGGGCACGGGCGGCTTCGCCGCTCCGCAGGCGTACGACGACGGTTCCACCGGTCAGTTCGCCGCGCCCGGCTACGAGAGCTCCTCCACCGGGCAGCACGCGCTGCCCGGCCGGCAGGACCCGCAGACCACGGGCCAGTTCCAGCGTCCGCAGCCGGGCGACGGCTACGGCTCCCCGCAGCAGCCGGTCCCGCCCCGCCCCGCCGCGCACCGCCCCGAGCAGGACAACGGGGGCTTCGCGCAGCGGCCCGACCAGGGCCGTGGAGCGGGCGACGGGTGGGCGCTGCCGCCGGCCCCGGGCCCGGGCGACGGCCGTACCCCGCTGTACGACAACCTGGAGACCAACTGGTTCCACGGTGGAGGACAGCAGGGCGCCGCGCACGGCAACGGCTCGGCTCCGGCCCCCCAGCAACAGCAGCCGCAGACTCCGGCTGCTCCCCAGCGTTCCGCGGGCGGTGCCTGGCGCACCTCGCCGAACGACGAGCTCGTCCGGCAGGCCGAGCGCGTCCGGCAGCCGGCCGCGGGCGGCGTCACCACGTCCGGCCTGCCGCGCCGGGTACCGCGGGCGAACCTCGTCCCGGGCACGGCGCAGCAGCAACAGCACCAAAGCGGTCCGCAGGTCTCGCGCGCGCCTGACGACGTGCGCGGACGGCTGACCAATCTCCGTCGGGGCATCGCGCAGGGTCGCCAGGCCGGCAACGGTCAGACCGGCAGTTTCCCGAGCCCCACTCACCAGCAGGAGCGTTAGTTGAGCCAGATGAGCCAGGCGGCACAGAACCTGAACTGGTTGATCACCAACTTCGTGGACAACACCCCCGGGGTGTCCCACACCGTCGTCGTGTCCGCCGACGGGCTCCTGCTCGCGATGTCCGAGGGCTTCCCGCGCGACCGTGCCGACCAGTTGGCGGCCGTCGCGTCGGGGCTCACCTCGCTGACGGCAGGCGCCTCCCGGATCTTCGAGGGCGGCCAGGTGGCCCAGACCGTCGTCGAGATGGAGCGGGGTTTCCTCTTCCTCATGTCCGTCTCGGACGGCTCGTCCCTGGCCGTGCTGGCGCACCCCGAGTGCGACATCGGCCTGGTCGGTTACGAGATGGCGCTGCTGGTCGACCGGGCGGGAGCGGTGCTCACGCCCGACCTGCGCGCCGAACTGCAAGGCAGTCTGCTCCACTGATCGTCCCCGGTACCACCCCCCTCACGAAATCACCGTCCGGCCGACACAATCCCCCCACCGGCCGACGGACGGCACGACTGACCGAGACATGCTGTCCCGCCCGGAGGATCCATGACCCCGCCCACCGCCTCTCATGATCCGTACGCGGAACCGTACGGGGACGAGGGCGACCAGCCGCTGGTGCGTCCGTACGCGATGACCGGCGGCCGGACCCGGCCGCGCTACCAGCTCGCCATCGAGGCACTGATCAGCACCACGGCCGACCCGGCAGCGCTCATGGGGCTGCTCCCCGAGCACCAGCGCATCTGCCACCTGTGCCGCGAGGTCAAGTCGGTCGCGGAGGTGTCGGCGCTGCTGGCCATGCCGCTGGGTGTGGCACGGATCCTGGTCGCGGACCTGGCCGAGGCCGGCCTGGTGGCCATCCACCAGCCGGGCGGCGACGAGAACAACGGCGGCGCACCGGACGTGACGCTGCTCGAAAGGGTGCTCAGTGGACTTCGCAAGCTCTGACGGCGGCCGGGCGACCACCTCCGCGAAAATCGTGGTGGCGGGTGGCTTCGGCGTGGGCAAGACCACGTTCGTGGGTGCCGTCTCGGAGATCAACCCGCTGCGCACGGAGGCCGTGATGACGTCCGCGAGCGCGGGCATCGACGACCTCACCCACACCGGGGACAAGACGACCACCACGGTCGCCATGGACTTCGGCCGCATCACGCTGGACCAGGACCTGATCCTGTACCTCTTCGGTACGCCCGGTCAGGACCGCTTCTGGTTCATGTGGGACGACCTGGTGCGCGGCGCCATCGGCGCGGTGGTCCTGGTGGACACCCGCCGGCTCGCCGACTGCTTCCCTGCCGTGGACTACTTCGAGAACAGCGGCCTGCCGTTCGTCGTCGCCCTCAACGGCTTCGACGGGCAGCAGCCGTACCAGCCCGAAGAGGTGCGCGAGGCGCTGCAGATCGGACCGGACACCCCGATCATCACCACCGACGCCCGCCACCGCGCGGACGCCAAGAGTGCGCTGATCACGCTGGTCGAACACGCGCTGATGGCCCGCCTGCGGTAGCGGAAAAAGCGGTCGTCCACGGCGGTTGCCGCGGGCCTGGGAGCCGGCTGTGGCTTTTGACACGGCCGGCTTCGGCGTTCATAACGTTTCGGCAGAGGAATCGCCACAGGGCCGCCACGCGTCGCGGTCGCTCGGTCTCGCTGTGCGCACGAAAGCCCCGTCTTTTGACGGGGCTCGCTCTTTATGACCGTTTTATCTGGGGCTTACATCACACGGAATCCATGCTCCCCACTGTTTTGAGGAGCGCAGGTCGTCATGCTGGAATGCCTGAACTGCCCAATAGTCAATGACGTACTCATGGTCGATGGCTGACCGGGCTCTGAGACACTGCGGCACGACGTAGGTGCCGACCGCCGAGAGGTTGTTGGTCGAGTGAGGCGAAGCAAGAAAAGTCCCGAGCCGGCGGCGCGGGGCAACTTCACCCCGCCGCCGCGCGGAGCGGCGACCACCCCTGTGCCGGGCCCCGAGTCGCCGGCCGCGCCCGCCGAGAGCGCCGGCCGTCTGTCTCCCCGCAACTGGCGGGTGCGCACCCGGCTCAACGCGATCCTGCTGATACCCGTGCTGGTCGGCCTGGTCATGGGCGGCTTCCAGGTGAAGAGCTCGATCGACACCTGGCAGGAGGCCGAGGACGCGGAGAACACCGCGCGCCTGGTCCAGGCCTCCCTCACCTACGCCGACGCCCTCTACAAGGAGCGCGACACCACCGCCGTTCCCCTCCTCACCGGTGAGAAGGACGACTCGGCCGTCACCGACGCCCGCAAGGCGACCGACGCCGCCGCCGACGCCTTCGACGCGGCCGCCCAGAACATGCCGCAGAAGTCCGGCCTCCAGCGCCGTCTGCAACTGTTCCGCACCGCCGAGACCAAGCTGACGGCGCTGCGCGCGGCCGCCTACACCTCGCAGCTCACCGGTGTGCAGACCGAGGAGGGGTACACCGCGGTCGCGCACCCCCTGATGGAGTTCTCCAACGAACTCGGCCTGGGCACCGGAAACATCACCTCCTACGGCCGTACCGTCTACGCGATCTCGCTGACCAAGGCCGCCCTCTCCCTCGAGCGCTCGATCGGCATGCACCTGCTGGTCAGCCCCGGCCCCAAGAACGCCGACCTGGCCAAGCAGCGCGTCGCCCTGTCCTCGTACGCCTACCTCGAGGGCATCGCCGTCGAGGAGTACACCGGCGGTGGCACCGAGGCCGACGCGCAGAAGCTGGAGGACGCCGAGGCGAAGATCAAGACGGACGCGGCGTCACAGGCGGCCGCGGCCAAGCAGAAGGACCCGGACTACGTCCCGCCGCCCTCCGACCCCACCGACATGGTCTCCGCGCTGGCGTCGCTGCAGAGCACCGACGAGTCCGAGCGGGCCGCGCTCGCCGAGGACGGCGTCACGGCGGAGAACTGGTGGGCGGTCACCACGCTGAAGTACGACGCGTACCTCGCGATCGAGTCGGACATGGCCGACAAGGCGGTGACCGAGGCCTCGGACATCGCCGCCGACGCCCGGACCGACGCGCTCGTCACCGGTGCCGCGGTCGTGATCGCCCTGCTCCTCGCCTTCATCCTGGCCGCCAGCGTGGCCCGCCAGATGAGCCGCTCGATGCGCCAGCTGCGCAACGCCGCCTTCGGTATCGCCGAGCAGCGGCTGCCGATGCTGGTCGACCAGCTCTCGCGCACCGACCCCGGCCGCGTCGACACCCGGGTCACCCCGATCCCGATCAGCACCACCGACGAGATCGGCGAGGTCGCCCGCGCCTTCGACCAGGTCCACCGCGAGGCCGTCCGGCTCGCCGCCGAGCAGGCCCTGCTGCGGGGCAACATCAACGCGATCTTCACCAACCTCTCGCGCCGCAACCAGTCGCTGATCGAGGGCCAGTTGACCCTCATCACCGACCTGGAGAACAACGAGGCCGACCCGGACCAGCTGGAGAACCTCTTCCGTCTGGACCACCTCGCGACCCGTATGCGCCGCAACGGCGAGAACCTCCTCGTCCTCGCCGGCGAGGAGCCCGGCCGCCGCTGGGACCAGCCGGTGCCGCTGGTGGACGTGTTGCGCGCCGCCTCCTCCGAGGTGGAGCAGTACGAGCGCATCGAGCTCTCGGGTGTTCCGGAGGCCGAGATCCACGGCCGTGCCGTGACCGACCTCGTGCACCTGCTGGCCGAGCTGCTGGAGAACGCCACCACGTTCTCCTCGCCGCAGACCAAGGTCCGCGTCACCGCGACCCGTCTGCCCGACGGCCGCATCATGATCGAGATCCACGACAAGGGCATCGGTCTGACGGCCGAGGACTTCGCGGACATCAACCACAAGCTGGCCAACCCCCCGACCGTGGACGCCGCGATCTCGCAGCGCATGGGTCTCTTCGTGGTCGGCCGGCTGTCCGACCGGCACGGCATCCGGGTCCAGCTGCGCCCCTCGGGCGAGCAGGCCGGCACCACCTCGCTGGTCATGCTGCCGGACGCGATCACGCACGGCGGTGGCGGCGAACACCCCGCCGGCCGCGACGAGTTCACCGTCTCGCAGATCATCCCCGAGCAGCAGTTCCAGGGTGAGAACTTCAACCAGCCGCAAGCGCGCACGGCGGCCGAACTCGGCTTCGACGACAGCCGCTACGTCGAGGTCCCCGACGACATCCGCGACCTGGACCCGGTGGGCCGCACCCGGATGCGCGAGGAACGCCGGGCGGCCCTGGAGTCCCAGGCCCCTGGCCGGCAGCAGGACTCCCCCGAGCCGTCCGCGTACGGCGAGGGCTTCGACCGCGCCCAGCAGCAACAGCAGCAACAGCAGCAACAGCAGCAACAGCAGCAACAACAGCAACAGCAGGCGTACGACGGTTCCCAGAGCGGCTTCGCCGGTGCGCAGAACGCCTACGGCGACGGTACGGCCGGCGCGACCGGGTACACCGAGCAGCCGACGGGGTCGTACGACCAGCAGACGGCGTACGAGGAGCAGCAGCGTCCGGCGTACGAGGACCCGTACCTCGCGTCGAACGGCACCGCCGCACCGAACGGTGCCTTCCCGTCGAACGGCGGCTACCCGGACCCCGCGTATGCGGAACCGTCCCAGGAGGACCGCACGCCGCCCCAGGCGTCCGCGCCGGGGGGCTTCCCCCCGTACGGGGAGCAGTCCTACCAGGACGACTGGCCGCAGCAGACCGGTTACCAGAACGGCTTCCCGGACCAGTACGCTCCGCAAGCGGAATCGGCGCAGGCCGCTGACGCGAACGAGCAGAACCGCGTAGGCTTCGACCGTCCGGGACCGGCCCCTTCCGCCGCCCACGCGCTGACCGACGCCGGACTGCCCCGCCGCGGCTCCGCCGCGGCGAGCGGTTCGAACGGCGCCGCGCAGCCCGTGAACCGCGAGGCGCCGGCCCCCGCTGCGGACAACGGCGGCGACGGCGACTGGCGTTCGGCGAACGACGAGCGCTGGCAGCAGGCCTCGCAGCTCCGCAAGCCGAAGGCGGGCGGGGTCACCTCCTCCGGCCTTCCGCGGCGGGTGCCCAAGGCCAATCTGGTCGAGGGCGCCGCCGAGAGCACCCCCCAGGGAGGCCCGCAGGTCTCCCGCGCCCCGGAGGACGTCCGAGGCAGGCTGAGCAACCTGCGTCGAGGCGTCCAGCGCGGACGCAACGCAGGCAGTGAAACGAACGGCCAGGGCTTCGGTCCTGACAGCACCTACGACCAGGAGCGTTAGTGTGAGCCCGATGAGCCAGGCGGCACAGAACCTGAACTGGTTGATCACCAACTTCGTGGACAACACCCCGGGGGTGTCCCACACGGTGGTGGTCTCCGCCGACGGACTCCTTCTGGCGATGTCCGAAGGCTTCCCCCGCGACCGCGCCGACCAGCTCGCGGCCGTCGCCTCCGGTCTGACGTCACTGACGGCAGGCGCCTCCCGGATCTTCGAGGGGGGCAGCGTGAACCAGACGGTTGTGGAGATGGAGCGGGGATTCCTCTTCATCATGTCCATCTCTGACGGTTCTTCGCTCGCAGTCCTCGCACACCCCGAGGCGGACATCGGCCTCATTGGGTACGAGATGGCCCTTCTGGTGGACCGGGCCGGCACGGTCCTGACGCCCGATCTTCGTGCGGAGCTCCAAGGGAGCCTGCTCAACTGACAGACGGACGGTGCGTTCTGGCGTCCCGAGGCCGTAGGGTTTCGGGACGCGGCTTCCACGTGATGGGTGCCAGGCACAGTCGGAGGAGGAGAAAAGTGGTAACACCCCCAAACGGTGAGCATGCGGGCAACTGGTCGTACGGCCCTGTCCAGGGCCAGGGCGACGGTTCCCAGAACGCGAACCGTTACAACTTCCCCTCCGCCCCCAGCCAGCAGCGTCAGCCGTACGCGCCCCAGGGCCCGCAGGGTCCCGGACCGTCGCCGTACGACCAGCCGCACACACCGCGCATCCAGCCCGTGCAGCCGCAGCGCCGCACCCCCGAGCCGGCGCCCGCCGGGGCGGCCGGCAACCCCTTGGTGCGTCCGTACGCCATGACCGGCGGCCGGACCCGCCCGCGGTACCAGCTCGCCATCGAGGCGCTGGTGCACACCACCGCGCAGCCGCACCAGATGCAGGGCCAGCTGCCCGAGCATCAGCGGATCTGCAACCTCTGCCGAGAGATCAAGTCGGTCGCCGAGATCTCGGCGCTCCTGACCATCCCCCTCGGCGTGGCCAGGATCCTCGTCGCCGACTTGGCGGAGGCGGGACTGGTCGCCATCCATCAGCCCGGCGGCGACGAGAGCGCCGGCGGCCAGCCAGACGTGACACTGCTCGAAAGGGTGCTCAGTGGACTTCGCAAGCTCTAGCGGCGGTCCTTCCCGCTCCACCACCTCCGCGAAGATCGTGGTGGCGGGCGGCTTCGGCGTGGGCAAGACCACGTTCGTCGGCGCTGTCTCGGAGATCAACCCGCTGCGCACTGAGGCCGTGATGACTTCCGCTTCGGCGGGCATCGACGACCTCACCCACACCGGGGACAAGACGACCACCACGGTCGCCATGGACTTCGGCCGCATCACCCTGGACCAGGACCTGATCCTGTACCTCTTCGGTACGCCCGGTCAGGACCGCTTCTGGTTCATGTGGGACGACCTGGTGCGCGGCGCCATCGGCGCGATCGTCCTGGTGGACACCCGCCGGCTCGCCGACTGCTTCCCCGCGGTCGACTACTTCGAGAACTCGGGTCTTCCCTTCGTGATCGCCCTCAACGGCTTCGACGGCAGCCAGCCGTACCAGCCGGACGAGGTCCGCGAGGCCCTCCAGATCGGGCCCGACACCCCGATCATCACCACCGACGCCCGCCACCGCGCGGACGCCAAGAGCGCGCTGATCACGCTGGTCGAACACGCGCTGATGGCGCGGCTGCGGTAGCGCCGGCGCGCGGCACGGCACGAACAGGGCGCCCTCTCCGTCGGGAGAGGGCGCCCTGTCGTGGTGTGCGGGGTCGTGGGGACGCGGCGCGGGCCGGCGGCGGTCGCAGGGCGCGGTCCGTCCACCCCGCCCGCTCCTCGCGTGCGGGCAGGGCAGACGGCGTACCTGCACCCTCTGGACGGGCGAAGGCCCCCGGCCACCCGGGGACGGGACGCGCGAACCCCCAAGGCCCGCGCGGGAGCGGGACGCGCGAAGGCCCCCGGCCGCCCGGAGACGGGACGCGCAAAGCCCCCCGGCCGCCCGGGGACGGGACGCGCGACGGCCCCGGCCGCCCGGGGGCGTCGGGGCCTTCGTGCGTTCGGCGTGGGGTGGTCAGCGCCAGCTGTGCGGGGCGCGGAAGCCGCCCTCGCGTTCCAGACGGCGCCAGCCGGCCCTCGGGCGGCCGCGGTGGGCCGGGGCGGGCTCGGGGGTGCGGGCGGCGGCGCGGGCCAGGAGGATCGCCGTGATGGCGGCGACTTCCTCGGGCTCGGCGTGGCCCTTCTCGACGCGGATGTCAGGGGCGTTCATGGCTGTCAGTCTCCGTGAGAGAGGTTTCCACGAGGGTGTCGCGGAAAGTCCGCTGGGTTACTGCGGGGGGTTGCCGTGCTTGCGGGAGGGCAGGTCGGCGTGTTTCGACTGGAGCATCGCCAGGGACCTGATGAGGATCTCGCGGGTCTCGGCGGGGTCGATGACGTCGTCGACCAGGCCGCGTTCGGCCGCGTAGTAGGGGTGCATCAGCTCGGACTTGTACTCCTTGACCATGCGGGCCCGCATGGCCTCGGGGTCCTCGGCCCCGGCGATCTGACGCCGGAAGATGACGTTGGCGGCACCCTCGGCGCCCATCACGGCGATCTCGTTCGTCGGCCAGGCGTAGGTGAGGTCCGCACCGATGGACTGGCTGTCCATGACGATGTAGGCACCTCCGTACGCCTTGCGCAGGATCAGCGAGATCCGGGGCACGGTCGCGTTGCAGTAGGCGTAGAGGAGCTTCGCGCCGTGCCGGATGATGCCGCCGTGCTCCTGGTCGACGCCCGGCAGGAAGCCGGGGACGTCCAGCAGGGTGAGGATCGGGATGTTGAAGGCGTCGCACATCTGCACGAAGCGGGCGGCCTTCTCCGACGCCTCGATGTCCAGCACTCCGGCCAGCGCCTGCGGCTGGTTGGCGACGATGCCCACCACCTGGCCGTCCAGCCGGGCCAGCGCGCAGATGATGTTGCGCGCCCAGCGCTCGTGGACCTCCAGGTACTCGCCGTCGTCGACGATCTCCTCGATCACCTTGGCCATGTCGTACGGCCGGTTGCCGTCCGCCGGGACCAGGTCCAGCAGCACCTCGCCGCGGCGGTCGACCGGGTCGCCCGACTCCACGCGCGGGGGGTTCTCCCGGTTGTTCTGCGGCAGCAGCGACAGCAGGTAGCGGACCTCCGCGATGCAGGTCTCCTCGTCGTCGTACGCGAAGTGGCACACCCCGGAGGTCTCCGCGTGCACGTCCGCGCCGCCCAGGCCGTTCTGGGTGATCTCCTCACCGGTGACGGCCTTGACCACGTCGGGACCGGTGATGAACATCTGCGAGGTCTCGCGGACCATGAAGACGAAGTCGGTCAGGGCGGGGCTGTAGGCCGCGCCGCCCGCGCACGGGCCGAGCATCACCGAGATCTGCGGGATGACACCGGAGGCCCTGGTGTTGCGCTGGAAGATGCCGCCGTACCCGGCGAGCGCGGAGACGCCCTCCTGGATCCGGGCGCCGGCGCCGTCGTTGAGCGACACCAGCGGAGCACCGGCCGCGATGGCCATGTCCATGATCTTGTGGATCTTCGTGGCATGGGCCTCGCCCAGCGCGCCGCCGAAGATACGGAAGTCATGGGCGTAGACGAAGACCGTACGGCCCTCCACCGTGCCCCAGCCGGTGATCACACCGTCGGTGTACGGCTTCTTCGCCTCCAGACCGAACCCGGTCGCCCGGTGCCGGCGCAACTGCTCGACCTCCTGGAAGGACCCCGGGTCCAGGAGCAGCTCGATGCGCTCACGGGCGGTCAGCTTGCCCTTGGCGTGCTGCGCCAGGGTCGCCTTCTCGCTCGGCCCGGCCAGCGCCTGCGCACGGATCTCGTGCAGCTCGGCGACGCGCCCGCGCGCGTCCGTGGGCTCCGTGGTCGGCTCACCCGTCGTCTCTTCCAAAACGGTCATGTAGCGACCTTACGAAGCCCACCAAGGAATGCGAGACGTCGACTCCGTACAGTGTCCGACGCGTTTTCCTGGTGCTCCTGAACAGATCCAAGGGGGCATGCAGGCTTTCCGACTGCTCAGGGGGCGTCAGGGTTGTGGAAACCGCACAAATACGGTCGGCGAGACCTGCCGCACATTCCCCGGGTGGCGATCCCTCCAGGCGGGTGACGCGACGAGCTTAGCCTGCGCGGCCGGGTTCGAGTGGACGACCTTCCGTGTTCCCCGGATCACTCTGCGCATGAGGTTGAAAGTTGAACTGAATGCCTCTAGAGTCGACCTCGTTGAAGTCGTTGAACCTTCAACAGAATCGCGTCCCGTCATCGATCCGACCCTCAAGGAGCACGTCATGGGCATCTTCGGCCGCAGGAACTCCGAGACCTCCCCCGCCACCACGTCCGCCACGGCCGGCACCGTCGCCACCGTGAACCCGGAGCTCGCCGCGCTCACCGGTGAGTACACGATCGACCCGGCGCACTCGACGCTCGGTTTCGTCGCCCGGCACGCGATGGTCACCAACGTCAAGGGCACGTTCAACGACTTCACCGGCACGCTGCACCTGGACGGCACCGACCCGTCACGGTCGACCGCCACGCTCGACGTCACGATGGACAGCATCGACACCGGGTCCGCCGACCGCGACGGGCACCTGAAGAGCGCCGACTTCTTCAGGACCGACGAGTTCCCGGCGATGACCTTCCGCTCCACCGCGGCGCAGGCCCTCGGCGGCGACGACTACCGCATCACGGGCGACCTGACCATCCTCGGCGTCACCCGGCCGCTCACCATCGACCTGGAGTTCAACGGATCCGCGAAGGACCCGTTCGGCAACGAGCGCGTCGGCTTCGAGGGCCGCGCCGAGATCCTGCGCTCCGAGTGGGGCCTGACCTGGAACGCAGCGCTGGAGACGGGCGGCGTACTGGTCTCCGACAAGATCAAGCTGAACTTCGACATCTCGGCCGTCCGCACCGCGTGACACGTCACCGGCGGCGCACCGACGCCGCCCCCTCCGAGCGCGCCCGCCCTCCACTCCCCCAGGCCCCGTCGGCCTCGGGAGGGCGGGCGCTCGGCGTGTCCTGACCGTGCTTCCCGCGCCCCTTCCCCGCGCCACCACGCTCGCCGCCGTCTCTCGTTGCTCAGGGTGTCCCCCTGAGACGGCAGGGAAGACGCTCGAGCAAGGAGGCAGCATGAGCACCAGGACAGGACCGCAGAAATACCCGGGCGCCGACCGCGACCACTGGTACCAGGACGACTTCGAAGGCGACCGCATGGAGGTCAACGTCGTCGTCCTGCACACCACGGAGGGCACCTCGCTCCCCGGCTACGGAGGCGGCGCCTCCGCGCCGAACCTGACGGCGGTGCCCGACCTCGCGGCCAAGAAGCTGAAGTGGTACCAGCACTTCGACATCGACATCTCCTCGCGCGCCCTGCTCAACAAGCCCGGCGGCGTCGAGACCAACACCCTGAACGTCTGCCAGGTCGAACTGGCCGGCACCTGCGACCCCGAGACGCACACCAAGTGGCGCACCGGCGACCGGGCCCACGTCTACTGGCCCAAGGCCCCGGACTGGGCCCTGCTCGGCGTCGCCCGCTTCCTCACCTGGATGCACACCGAGCACGACGTCCCCCTGCGCGGCCCGGCCCTGTGGCCCGCGTACCCGAAGTCCTACGGCAACGGCGGCGGGCAGCGGATGAGCAAGGCGCGCTGGAACGCCTTCAAGGGCGTGTGCGGGCACATGCACGTACCGGAGAACACGCACGGGGATCCGGGGGCCATCGACTTCGAGAGGCTGCTGGAGCTGGCCAAGGGATAAAGGGCTCCGGGTCCCGTACGCCACGGCCCCTTCGGCGTCCGCGGGCCCGGCGCGCCCCGCGCCGGGCCCGTGCCGGTCTCCCGCGGGGACCGGGTCAGAAGCCTCCCCCGAAGTCCCCGCCACCGCCGAAGTCGCCGCCCCCGCCGCCCCCGAACCCGCCGAAGCCTCCGAAGTCCCCGGTGTCGAAGTCCGCGCCGGAGACGTCACCGCCGTCGTAGCCACCGCCGAAGTCGCCGTAGCCGCCGCCGTAGTCGGCGGCGTAGGACGGGGTGGCCATCATGCTGCCGAGCAGGGTGCCGACGAGCAGGCCGGGCAGGATGCCGCCGCCGAAGTAGCCGCCCGCCCAGGGGCCGTAGGCCGGGCCCGCCTCCCAGTACGGGCGGCGGCCGTAGTCGGTGTCGACCTCGCGGACCGCCGGGTCGAGGCCGTCGGCGAGGCGGGTCCGGTCCGCGGCGCAGACCGGTACCTCGCGCGGCGCGCCACCGGCCGGCGTCCAGGTGGCGTCGGCCACGGAGGGTCCGTGGCGCGGGTCGAAGAAGCAGGGCGGCCGGCGCTCGGGCAGCTCCCCGCCCGTCCTGCGGGCGGCGAGCCGGACCAGGGAGAAGCGGCCGTCGTCCAGGGCCTGGGTGACCGCGCGCACGTCCTCCGGTCTGGTCGCGGCGGCCATGGACGACTTGGCCCGGTCGTAGGCGTCGAGGGCGTGCTCGTAGTCGGTGCGCATGGCGTCGTCGGCGCCCGGTTCGGCCGGGTGGAAGTCCAGGCGGTCCAGTTCCTCGCCGAACGCGGTGATGTCCTCGTCGACGACGACCCGGAGCCGTTCGAGGGCGGCCCGCTGCTCCTCCGTGTGCCGCCGGCGGTTGCGGCGGACGAGGGTGTACGCGCCGGCGCCGCCCACCACCAGGACCGCGCCGGTGGTGATCAGCGCGGTGGAGGAGATCCCGCCGCCGTCGGGGCTCCAGCTCGCGGGGGCCGAGCCGCCCATGTTGGCCAGGGCCCGGTCGGTGAACGCGTCGAGCTGGGTGGCGGTGTCGCTCTCGCCCCGCACACTGGCGACCAGGTTGCGGACCGCCGCGTTCGGCAGCACGGCGGAGTCGGCGCGGGCCTCGAAGCGGTCGCCGAGACGGACGGCGTACAGGCCGGTCACGCCGGTGGCGGTGCGCAGGTCCGTGAAGAGGTTCTCGGTCGGCTGGTCCGCGGGCAGGACAGCGATGAACACGGGCTTGTCGGCGCTCTCGATCGTCTTGCGCAGCGCGTCGGCGTCCGCCTGCGACAGCAGGGCGGACGCCTCCGGGTCGACGTACACGGGGCTCTCGCGGAGGGCCTCGGCGATCGTCGTGACGCTGCTGTCCGCGACCGCGCGCGGGGCGCCCGCCGACAGCAGCGTCAGCGTGGCGAGCGCCAGCGCGGCCAGGAGGCCGGCGAAGGCTCGGGCCGATGGTGCGACCTTCATACTTCGACGCTACCCGAATTGCCAGCAATTAGAGCATATGGGCGCTATTGGGCTTTCTGTGCTTCCCGATAGGCCTCGGTCAGCTTCGCCACCGCCTCTCCGTACCGTCCCGTCAGCAGCAGATGGTCGGCGTCGGCGAAGGGGCTCGCGACGGCCGCCGTCATCCGGCCGGCCCGCTGCTGGACGATCAGCCGCGCCTTGGTGACCAGCGCCCGGCCCGCGCTGTCGGCACCGGTCCGCTCGGCCGCCCGGGCCGCGACGGCGAGCGCCCGCAGGGTGCCCTCGCCGCCCTTCGGCACCTCGGTCAGCGTGGTCAGGCCCCACCCGTAGGGGAACTGCGGGTCGTACGCCGTGTCGCCGACGTTGATCGGCAGCTGCGCCTCGGAGCGCGGCCAGGTGACGGGGAGCTGCCCGGTGAAGGGCCGCCTGCCGTAGAGCACGTCGGCCACGCCGTCGCCCTCCGTGCCCGGCAGCCAGGAGGCGACCAGGGCGTCGACGGCGTCCAGCCGGTCGCCGACCAGCTGGGGCCGTCCGGAGACGATCAGCACCACGCACTTCATCGCCGCGCAGACGGTGTCGACGGCGGCCCGGTCGGCGGCGGACAGTTCCAGGTCGTGGCCGTTGCCGACGTCGCCGGCGCCCTCGGCGTACGGGGTCTCGCCGACGACGACCACACCGACGTCGTGGCCGGCGGTCGGCGCGGAGGCGTCCTTGCTGTACGTCAGGTCGGGGTCTGCCGCCCGCATGGCCTCCAGGACGGTCGTGCCGGGGGTGATGTCACCGGAGGAGCCCTGCCAGGTGATGGTCCAGCCGCCGGTCTGGTTGCCGATGTCGTCGGCGTTGGAGCCGGCGACGTACACCTTCTGGGACTTCTTCAGGGGCAGCACGCCGCCCGCGTTCTTCAGCAGCACCTGGGACTCGGCGACCGCCTCGCGGGCCACGGCCCGGTGCGCGGCGGAACCGATCTCCGCGATGCCGCTGGTGTCGGCGTACGGCTGCTCGAACAGGCCGAGCCGGAACTTCTGGGTGAGGATGCGGGAGACGGCGTCGTCGATCCGCCGCTCGCTGATCCGGCCGGCCTCGACCTCGTCGACGAGCGTGGCGTGGAAGGTCGTGTAGGCGTACGGGACCATGATCATGTCGAGGCCCGCGTTGACGGACGTCCGCACGTCCAAGGCGTAGTCGCCGGGGATCTGGTCGATGGCCTGCCAGTCGCTGATCACGAAGCCGTCGAAGCCCATCCGGTCCTTGAGCACGCCGTTGATCATGTCGGCGCGGGCGTGCATCTTCACCGGCCCCTGGTCGTCGCCGATGATGTCGAGCGAGGAGAACGACGGCATGACGGTGCCGACTCCCCGGTCCACGGCGTCCTGGTAGGGCGCCAGGTGGACGGCCTCCAGTTCCTGCCGGGTGACCTCGGTGACGCCCTGGTCGAGGGTGTAGGTGCCGGTGGTGGAGGAGCCGTAGGCGGTGCCGCCGTCGCCGACGAAGTGCTTGGCCGTGGCCAGGACCTTGTCGGAGCGGTCCAGGTCACTGCCGTCGGCGCGGCCCTGGAGTCCCTGGATGACCGTCTCCAGCGACTCCACGAGCGCCGGGTCCTCGCCGAAGGACTCGTAGGTACGGCCCCAGCGTTCGTCACGGGCGACGCACAGGCAGGGGGCGAACGTCCACGGGATGCCGGTGGCCCGGGTCTCGGCGGCGGTCACCTGGCCGGTGCGCCGGACGAGGTCCGCATCGCGGGTCGCGCCGAGGCCGATGTTGTGCGGCAGGACCGTCGCGCCGACGAGGTTGTTGTGGCCGTGCACCGCGTCCACGCCGTAGATCAGCGGGATCTGGAGGCGGGTGGCCTGCGCCCGCAGCTGGAAGACGTCGACCATCTTCGCCCAGGCCTCGGGGGTGTTGGGCGTCGGTGTGGAGCCGCCGCCGGACAGCAGTGAGCCGAGGTCGTAGGCGGCGATGTCACCGGCGGCGGTGAGCGCGCCGCGTTCGGCCTGGGTCATCTGCCCGGCCTTCTCCGCCAGGGTCATCCGGGAGAGCAGGTCGGCGACCCGTCGTGCGACGGGCAGCCGCTCGTCCAGGTACGGCAGTCCGTGCGCGTCCACGACCACGCTCGGGTTCTCGGCCGGCGCCTTGGCCCCGGTGACGGTCAGCCGCAGGGGGATCGTCTCGGCGGTCTCGCCCGTCCGGTCCTTCAGCGTCGGCACCTCGATGGTCCGGGAGGCGCCGGAGGCCGTGCCCGCGGGGAAGGTGAGGGTGCCGCTGACCGGCGTGTAGTCGCTGCCGGAGCCGGCGCTGCCGCCGCCGGTCTCGTACGTCACCGTCACCGGCTCGTCGACGGGCACCGCACCGGTGGTGGCGACGGTGACCTTCACCTTCGCCGTGCCGCCCTCCGTCACCGGGTAGACGGCGGCGTCGGTGGTGACCGAGGCGCGCAGGGACTGGTCGGCCTTCCCGTACAGCTCGACGGCGTCCATGGCGAAGTCGCCCGGGGCGCCGACGGGCAGGGTGACGGCGTACCCCCACATCCCGGTGAGGCCGAGGACCTGGTCGATGCCGCCGACGGGCTGGTAGTCCGTGCGGTAGGTGAAGTCGGAGAACGGCAGCTCGATCTGTTTCCAGCCGCTGAAGTCGTCGGTGAAGGAGGTCGTCCACAGTTCGGAGGCCTCGCCGTGGGCGCCGCCGTCCTTCAGCTCGAAGACGATCTTCGCGCCGTTGCCGCGGCCATCCCACCAGAAGCGGATGCCGCGGTGGGCCGACCAGTCGTGGGCGGGTTCGTCCGCGGCGAAGTCGTGGGTGAAACCCCCGTAGCCGCTGATGTCGTAGGTTCCGGTGAGGACCTTGGCGCCCTCGGGGGCGTCGGCGCGGTCGGCCAGCCGGAGCGCGGGCGGGTCGTCGGCGTCACCGCCCCAGGTGAAGATGCCGTCGGCGGGCTGGCCCCCGAAGGGCACCTCGCCCTCGAAGCGGTCGACGGAGACGGGAGCGGGGTCGTCGGCGGCCGTGGCGGACGCCCACGGGAGCAGGGCTGCGAGCAGGGTGGCGGAGGCGAGCAGGGCGGTTCTTCGCATGGACCTTCCCTCGGCACTCGTATGTCCACTGAATCACTCATGGCTTAGATCAGGCCGTGAGTTAACTGACGGCTCCTGGCGGCGTCAAGAGTTCACGTCGGGACTGGTGCACAGGGGGTGGACGGCCGGATGGGGTGCCTCGTCCGTTCGGCTTGTGAAGGCGGGGGCGGGGCTCGGGAGTGTCTGACGTGGCGTCATGTGCGGGGCGGGGGCGGCGTGGGTTGCTCGCCCCCGCCGCCCCTTCCCGTCCCGTCCCCGGGGGCTCTGCCCCCGGCCCCCCGTTCGGCCCTGAACGGGCCTCGTCCTCAAACGCCGGACGGGCTGGGGGGGCGGCCTCGTCCTCAACCGCCGGACGGGCTGGGGGGACGGCCTCGTCCTCAAACTCCCCCAGAGGGGGCACCCCCAGACGGGCTGGGACGAGGGGGCTCGTCCTCGGACTCCGCCAGAGGGGGCACCCCCGGACGGGCTATTCGGCCGGGGTCACACCGGCCCTCAGGAGGCCGTACGTGTAGGCGTCCTCCAGGGCCTGCCACGAGGCTGCGATCACGTTCTCGGCGACGCCCACCGTGGACCACTCGCCCGCGCCGTCCGTCGTGGCGATGAGGACGCGGGTGGTGGACTGGGTGCCGTGGACGCCCTCCAGGATGCGGACCTTGTAGTCCACCAGGTCGAGCTTGGCGAGCTGGGGGTAGATCTTCTCCAGGGCCACGCGCAGGGCGCGGTCGAGGGCGTTGACCGGGCCGTTGCCCTCGGCGGTGGCGACGATGCGCTCGCCCTTGGCCCAGAGCTTGACGGTGGCCTCGTTGGCGTGGGTGCCGTCGGGGCGGTCCTCGACGATCGCGCGCCAGGACTCGACGGTGAAGTACTTCAGGGGCCTGCCCTCGACCTCGGTGCGCAGCAGCAGCTCGAAGCTGGCGTCGGCCGCTTCGTACGTGTAGCCCTTGAGCTCGCGCTCCTTGACGCGCTCCACGACCCGGCCGACCAGCTCGCGGTCGCCGCCGAGGTCGATGCCGAGTTCCTTGCCCTTGAGCTCGACCGAGGCGCGGCCGGCCATGTCGGACACGAGCATCCGCATGGTGTTGCCGACCCGCTCCGGGTCGATGTGCTGGTACAGGTCCGGGTCGACCTTGATCGCGGAGGCGTGCAGGCCCGCCTTGTGCGCGAAGGCCGAGACGCCCACGTAGGGCTGGTGCGTCGAGGGGGTGAGGTTCACGACCTCGGCGATGGCGTGCGAGATACGGGTCGTCTCGCGCAGCTTGCCCTCGGGGAGGACCTTCTTGCCGTACTTCAGTTCCAGGGCCGCCACGACCGGGAACAGGTTGGCGTTGCCGACCCGTTCGCCGTAGCCGTTCGCGGTGCACTGGACGTGGGTCGCGCCCGCGTCCACGGCGGCCAGCGTGTTCGCCACCGCGCAGCCGGTGTCGTCCTGGGTGTGGATGCCGAGGCGGGCGCCGGTGTCCGCGAGGACGGTCGAGACGACGGCCTGGATCTGCGCCGGGAGCATACCGCCGTTGGTGTCGCAGAGGATGACCACGTCGGCGCCGGCCTCCGAGGCGGCCCGGACGACCGACTTGGCGTACTCCGGGTTCGCGCGGTAGCCGTCGAAGAAGTGCTCGCAGTCGACGAAGACGCGGCGGCCCTGCGCGCGGAGGAAGGAGACGGTGTCGCGGACCATCTCCAGGTTCTCGTCGAGCGTGGTCCGCAGGGCGAGCTCGACGTGCCGGTCGTGGGACTTCGCCACCAGCGTGATGACCTCGGCGCCCGAGTCCAGCAGCGCCTTGACCTGCGGGTCCTCGGCGGCCTTGGCCCCGGCCCGGCGGGTGGCCCCGAAGGCGACGAGCTGGGCGTGCCGGAAGTCGATCTCCTCGCGCGCACGGGCGAAGAACTCGGTGTCGCGCGGGTTGGCGCCCGGCCAGCCGCCCTCGATGAAGCCGACGCCGAAGTCGTCCAGGTGCCGTGCGATCGCGAGCTTGTCGGAGACGGTGAGGTTGATGCCCTCACGCTGGGCGCCGTCCCGCAGGGTCGTGTCGAAGACGTGGAACGAGTCGTCGAGTTCGCTGGTTGCCGTCTCGGTCATGGTCTCAAGGCTCCTGTTGTGGATCTTCGGTCTTACCGGAATGACCGGCTCCACCATCCCCCCATGGTCCCTCACGCTCTCGCTCCCGGCTGAAGGTGGGCCAGGAAAACGAAAAACCTCTCGCGGGTGCGAGAGGTCTGCGCGCGGGTCGAGGACGACGGTGGCCGCCCGTACCTGGTCGTACGTGGCGGTCACTGCGGACCGGCGCGCCTGCTGCCAATAATCATGGCGAACGAGAGCACGGGGGCAGTCTGGCACAAGCCGCCCCCGCGGCCACGGGGTGTCTCAGGATGCGGGCGGTGCGGTGTCACGGCACGGCCCGGCACGGCCCGGCACGGCCCGGCACAGCACGGCACCGGCTCAGGCGTCCGCGAGGAGCGTCCGCTCCACGAACTCCCGTACATGGCCGAGGACCTGGTCCCGGTCCGTGCCGCGCAGGCCGATCGCCACATGGATGGAGAAGCCGTCGAGGAGGGCGCGCAGCCGGGCGGCGCAGCGGTCGGGGTCCACGGGGCGGAACTCCCCGCGCGACACCCCCTCGGCGATCAGCGCCACCAGGTCGCGGTGCCAGGCTCCCTCGATGGCGGCCTGCCGGTCCCGGGCGTCGTCGTCGGCGTTCTGCGAGCGGTTCCAGACCTCCAGCCACAGGGTCCAGTGCGGGTCGCGATGGCCGTCGGGGACGTACAGGTCGACGTAGGCGTCGAGGCGTTCACGGGCCGGTCCCCCGCGGGCCAGCAGCCGGCTCCGCTCGGCGCCCAGCCGGCCCTCGCTCCACTCCAGGGTCCGCAGCAGGAGTTCGTCCTTGGAGCGGAAGTAGTAGAGGAGATGGCCGCTGCTCATGCCGACCTCGCGGCCGAGCGCCGCCATGGTGAGCTTCTCCAGCCCGCGTTCGGCGATCATCTCCATGGCGGCGGCGAGGACGTCCTCGCGCGGCGGCGCCTGCCTGCGCCCACCGGCCATCTGCGGCTCCTAGATCTTCGGCTGCTGCTGGGTGATGCAGTGGATGCCACCGCCGCCCGAGAAGATCGTACGGGCGTCCACCAGCGTCACCGTGCGCTCGGGGAACAGCCGCCGGAAGATGCCGGCCGCGATCTCGTCGCGCGGGTCGTCGAAGCCGCACAGCACGACCCCGCCGTTGCAGAGGTAGTGGTTGATGTAGGAGTAGTCGGCCCAGTGGCCGTCGGCCTCCAGGACGGTCGGGGCGGGTACCTCGACGACCTCCAGACGGCGGCCCCGGGCGTCCGTGCCGGACCGCAGCAGGCCGATGACCTCCTTCGTCACCTCGTGGTCGGGGTGGGCCGGGTCCGGCTGGTGGTGGGCGACGACCACGCCGGGGCGGGCGAAGGCGGCGACGATGTCGACGTGGCCGAGGGTGCCGTAGCCGTGGGGAGGGTAGTCGCCGGTGAGGCCGCGCGGCAGCCAGATGGCCTTGCGGGTGCCGAGGTGGGCATGGATCTCGGCCTCGACCCGCTCGCGGGACCAGTCCGGGTTGCGCTCGGGGCCGAGCTGGACCGTCTCCGTCAGCAGGACGGTTCCCTCGCCGTCCACGTGGATCGCGCCGCCCTCGTTGACCAGCTTCGAGGCGTACGTCCGGGCGCCGGCGAGGTCCGCGACGGACGCGGCGATCTTCGCGTCGTGGTCCCAGCGGGCCCAGTGCTGGGCGCCCCAGCCGTTGAACGTCCAGTCGACGGCGGCGAGTTCCCGGCCGTTCGTCAGGAACGTGGGGCCGATGTCGCGCATCCAGGCGTCGTCGAGGTCCCGCTCGACGGTGTCGACGCCGGGTCCCAGCAGGGTCCGCGCCTCGGACGACTGCCCGGGGCCGCACACCACCGTGACCGGCTCGAAGCGTCGGACCGCCCGGGCGACGGACGCCCAGGCGCTCCGCGCGGCGGCGAGTTCCGCGGGGTCGTCGAAGGTGGGGTTGGGGGACGGCCACGCCATCCAGGTGCGCTCGTGCGGGGCCCACTCGGCGGGCATGCGGAAGCCGTCGGCGGCAGCAGACATGACGGGTCCTCAGAGGAAGTAGAGGCGGTTGAGGGAGACGGACTCGGCCGGCCGGGAGCGCAGCGGCTCGCCGTCGAGGGTGACCAGGCCGGTGCGCTGGTCGACGTCGACGGCTCCGGTGCGGGAGTTCAGGCGCAGGTCGGCCGGGCCGATGCCGCGGGTGCCGCGGACGGCGACCCTGCGGCGGCGGGTGGGCATCGAGTCGTGGCCCTGGTCGAGGGCGGCGCGTGCGACGAAGGCGACCGAGAGGTCGGCGGGGGTGGCGCCGTACGCCCCGAACTGCGGCCCGAGGACCAGGGGTTCACAGGTGTCCGTCGCCGCGTTCGGGTCGCCGACCACGCCGTACGCCGGGAAGCCGGCCTTCAGGACGAGCTGCGGCTTGGCGCCGAAGTACTCCGGGCGCCACAGCACGATGTCGGCGAGCTTGCCGGCCTCGATCGAGCCGACCTCGTGCGCGAGGCCGTGGGCGAGGGCGGGGTTGATGGTCAGCTTGGCCATGTACCGCAGGACGCGCTCGTTGTCGTGCTCCTCGGGCGCGCCGAGCTCGGCCTTCATCTTGCCGGCCATCGCGAACGTGCGGCGGACCGTCTCGCCGGCGCGGCCCATGCCCTGCGCGTCGGAGGAGGTGATGCCGATGGCGCCCAGGTCGTGCAGGACGTCCTCGGCGCCCATGGTCGAGGCGCGGATGCGGTCGCGGGCCATGGCGGCGTCGCCGGGCAGGTCGGGCTTGAGGTCGTGGACGGAGACGATCATGCCGTAGTGCTCGGCGACGGCGTCCCGGCCGAAGGGGAGGGTGGGGTTGGTGGAGGAGCCGATGACGTTCGGGACGCCGGCCATCTTCAGGACGTTCGGCACGTGGCCGCCGCCGCAGCCCTCGATGTGGAAGGCGTGGATGGTACGGCCCTCCAGCACGCGCAGGGTGTCCTCGACGGACAGGCACTCGTTCAGCCCGTCGCTGTGCAGGGCGACCTGGACGTCGTGCTCCTCGGCGACACGCAGGGCCGTGTCCAGCGCCCGGGTGTGGGCGCCCATGTCCTCGTGCACCTTGAAGCCGGACGCGCCGCCCTCGGCGAGCGCCTCGACCAGGGGTGCCTCGTAGGAGGACGAACCCCGGCCCAGGAAGCCGATGTTGACCGGCCAGGCGTCGAAGGCGTTGAACGCGTGCCGCAGCGCCCACGGCGAGTTGACCCCGACCCCCCACACCGGTCCGAACTCCTGCCCGATGACCGTGGTCACGCCCGAGGCCAGCGAGGCCTCCATGATCCGCGGCGACAGCAGGTGGACGTGCGTGTCGACGGCACCGGCGGTGGCGATCAGCCCTTCGCCGGAGACGATCGAGGTGCCCGTGCCGACGACGACGTCGACGCCGTCGAGGGTGTCGGGGTTGCCGGCCCGCCCGATCGCGTGGATCCGGCCCTCGCGGATCCCGATGGACACCTTGCGGATGCCCTGCACGGCGTCGATCACGACGACGTTGCTGATCACGACGTCACAGGTGTCGCGCACGGCGGCGGCCTTGAGGTGCAGTCCGTCGCGGGCGGTCTTGCCGAAGCCGGCCAGGAACTCGTCGCCGGGGTGCTGGGAGTCGGACTCGACGCGGATCACCAGCCCCGAGTCACCGAGGCGGACGCGGTCGCCCGCGCGCGGGCCGTGCGTGGCGGCGTACTCGTACGGGGTGAGGCTGCGGTGCTCGGCGGGGTGTCCTCCGGGGCGGCTCATCGTCCGTCCTCCTCGTCCGTCGTTCCCGGTACGCCGAGATAGCCGCAGGCGGCGGCCCGGCGCAGGGCCTCTTCCTTCGCGCCGGGCGCGTCCAGCGGCCCGTCGACCAGTCCGGCGAAGCCGACCGCAATCCGGTCACCGCCGATCGGCACCAGTCCGACCTCGTGCGTCTCCCCCGGCCCGAACCGCACCGAGGAGCCGGCGGGGACCGCGAGCCGCATCCCGTAGGCGCGCTCGCGGACGAAGTCCAGGCGCGGGTTGGCCTCGAAGAAGTGGAAGTGGGAGGTGACCGAGACGGGCACGCCGGCGGTGTTGGTGACGGTGAGCCGTACGACCGCCTCGGGCTCGGTGTGCCCGGGGCCCGGCAGCAGCGCGCCGGGGGCTTGGGGGCCGAGCCCGCCGCCGAGGGGGTCGGAGACCACCGCGAGCCGTGAGCCGTCGTCGAAGACGGCCTCGACGTGCACCTCGGTGACGACGTCGGCGACGCCCGGCAGCACGTCGTCCGGGCCGAGGACCGACCGGGCGCGCTCGATCGCCTCGGCGAGCCGGGCGCCGTCGCGGGCGGCCTCGCAGACGGTGTCCGCGATGAGCGCGGTCGCCTCGGGCACGTTGAGCCGCAGCCCGCGGGCGCGGCGCGCGCGGGCCAGCTCGGCGGCGCCGAAGAGCAGCAGCCGGTCACGTTCCGTGGGGGTCAGTCTCACGACGGGGACCTCCTTGCCTTCCCACACTTTAGAGCACCACTCTAAATGCAAGGGGCAGATGCCTGAAGCCCGCACCGGCCAGCATGGACTTCCTCACATTGGGCATCACTCAAACCGATGGTGGTGGCCGGGAACGCGGCAGGGCCGCCGCGGACGCGTGGCGTCCGGGGCGGCCCTGGGTGACGGTGGGGGCGGCGGGGCTCAGCCCAGCTGCTGCATCCACCCGTGCCGGTCCTCGGCCGTGCCGCGCTGGATGTCCAGCAGGGCCTGGCGCAGCCGCAGCGTGACCTCGCCGGGCTCGCCGTCCGACTGCTTCCACTCGGCGCCGGCGCGCTTCACCGTACCGACGGGGGTGATGACGGCGGCGGTGCCGCAGGCGAAGACCTCGGTGAGGGTGCCGTTCTCGGAGTCGCGCTGCCACTGCTCGACGGAGACGCGGCCCTCCTCGGCCTCGTAGCCGAGGTCGCGGGCGACGGTCAGGAGGGAGTCGCGGGTGACGCCCTCCAGGATGGAACCGGTGAGGGTGGGCGTGACGATCTTGTTGCCGTACACGAAGTACAGGTTCATGCCGCCGAGCTCCTCGACCCACCGGTGCTCGACCGCATCGAGGTAGCAGACCTGGTCGCAGCCCTGGGCGGCGGCCTCGGCCTGGGCGAGCAGGGACGCCGCGTAGTTGCCGCCGGTCTTGGCGTCGCCCATGCCGCCGGGGACGGCGCGGACGCGGTCCTCGGAGACCCAGATGGAGACCGGCTTCACCCCACCGGCGAAGTAGGCGCCGGCCGGCGAGGCGATCACCAGGAAGAGGTACTCGTTCGCGGGCTTCACACCCAGACCGACCTCGGTGGCGATCATGAAGGGGCGCAGGTAGAGGGACTCCTCGCCACCGTGGGCCGGCACCCACGCCTTGTCCTGCTCGACCAGGACGTGGCACGCCTCGATGAACGTCTCCACCGGCAGCTCGGGCATGGCGAGGCGGCGCGCGGAACGCTGGAAGCGCTTGGCGTTCTGGTCCGGGCGGAAGGTGGCGACGGAACCGTCGGGGCGCCGGTAGGCCTTCAGGCCCTCGAAGATCTCCTGGGCGTAGTGCAGGACGTTGGTCGCCGGGTCGAGCGGGATCGGCGCGTACGGAACGAGCTGGCCGTCGTGCCAGCCGCGGCCCTCGGTCCACTTGATCGTCACCATGTGGTCGGTGAAGTAGCGGCCGAAGCCGGGGTTGGCCAGGATGGCCTCGCGCTCGGCGTCGGAGAGCGGGCCGGCGGACGGCTTGAGCTCGATCGTGGGCGTCGTCATGGGTGGTTGTCCTTCACCGGTTGTAGTGACGGGCCGCGCTCACCCCCGCACGGCCGGTGGCCGGTGCTAGGACGTCCGAGCATTCCCTCGTACCGCAGCTCCGCGTTCGATTATCTCGCGGCGGTTGCGCTGGAAGAAAACGGAGTGAATGCGGCCCAGGATCGATGGTGGCACCCGGCGACGGCATACGAGAAACCGCCGGGTGCGGAAGCGACCCGGCGGCTTGAAGTGATCTGCGGGAGATCGAGTGCGCGGCGGGTCAGCCGGCTACTCGTACGGAGAGGGCGTCGCCGATCTCCGAGGTGGAGCGGGCGGGCTTGCCGGTGCGCTCGGCGAGGTCCGCGGAGACCGCGTCCTCGATGCGGGCCGCCTCGGCGTCGTAGCCGAGGTGGCGCAGGAGCAGGGCGACGGACAGGACCGTGGCGGTGGGGTCGGCCTTGCCCTGGCCGGCGATGTCCGGGGCCGAGCCGTGGACCGGCTCGAACATCGACGGGAACGCGCCGGACGGGTTGATGTTCCCGCTCGCCGCGACGCCGATGCCGCCGGAGACGGCCGCGGCGAGGTCGGTGATGATGTCGCCGAAGAGGTTGTCGGTGACGATCACGTCGAAGCGCTCGGGCTGGGTGACCAGGAAGATGGTCGCCGCGTCGACGTGGATGTACTCGGTGGTGACCTCGGGGAACTCCTCGGCCACCTTGTTGAAGATGTTCGTCCACAGGTGGCCGGCGAAGGCCAGCACGTTGTTCTTGTGGACCAGCGTGAGCTTCTTGCGCGGGCGGGCCTGGGCGCGGGCGAAGGCGTCACGGACCACGCGCTCGACACCGAAGGCGGTGTTGACGGAGACCTCGGTGGCGACCTCGTGCTCGGTGCCCTTGCGGATGGTGCCGCCGTTGCCGGTGTACGGGCCCTCGGTGCCCTCACGGACGACGACGAAGTCGATCTGCGGCTCGCCGGCCAGCGGGGTGGCGACACCCGGCAGCAGCTTGGACGGCCGCAGGTTGACGTGATGGTCGAAGGCGAAGCGGAGCTTCAGCAGGAAGCCGCGCTCCAGGACGCCGGAGGGGACGCTCGGGTCGCCGATCGCGCCGAGCAGGATGACGTCGTGCTTCTTCAGGGCGTCGAGGTCGGCGTCGGTGAGGGTCTCACCGGTGGCGTGGTAGCGCTGGGCGCCGAAGTCGTACTCCTTGGTCTCCAGCTTCACATCCTGCGGGAGGACGGCGGAGAGGACTTTGAGACCTTCGGCCACGACTTCCTGGCCGATGCCGTCACCCGGGATCACTGCGAGATTGATGCTGCGAGACATGCCCGGCACCCTACCCCTCGTCCCATGGAATGACATGGACCGTCCGCCATACGGACAGCCGGGGTGTGTCGGCACCGTGCCGGAAGTGCGGTTCCGGAGTGCGGCGCGGAGCCCGAAGTCCCGCTCGGGGCCCGCGCCGCACTCCGTTCGGGTGCGGCTCCCGGTCCGGGGCGGCCTACAGGTGGCCGGTCTCGCCGCCGTTGTCGCGGCGGTCGAGGGCGCGCTGGAGCGCGGCGGCGGCGTTCTTGCGGTCGGACTCGCTCGTACGGGGGGCACGGCGGACTCGGCGGCGGACGGTCGTCTCGGCCATGGGCGATCGACTCCTTCGACACAGCAGGGAGTACGGAAGGGGGTACGAGACGCCGGATGGGCGGGGAGCGTGGCCGCAGGGGTGGCCTGCCGGGGCCGGGCTCACGACCGCCATTCGCTGGATCGAGCGAGACGTTCGGCTCCTACAAAGTTAAGCGAGGAGCACGCGGCTGTCTCCACAATTACTCGGACTTCCTACTATCTGAGACAGTGCCGTGCGTCACACGGTCCCCACCTGCGGTTTCCCGGATCCGGTGCGCCGCTCGCCGCGGGACCGGTCGTCCACCCGACTGATCCTCCGCACGGCGTGCGACATCGCGTTCCGGCCGGGGAACGGTTGTGGTCATGAGCGACGAGCCCCAGGCACTTCTCGAGGGCGGGCCGGCCGATCTGCCCGACCGGATCGTCCCGATCACGACCCCCGGAGAGGACGTGAAGATCGAGCTCCGGAACGGCTACGAACACTTCCGTCCCACCGACCGCCAGGCCGACACGCCCCAGGGCAGGCTGCCGGTGTACGAGTGGTGGGAGCGGACGGAGATGCCCGGCTAGGCCCGGCCGGGGCGGGGTCCGACACCCGTCTCCGGCACGCGCGAGGGGCCGGGCTGTCCGCCCGGCCCCTCGCGTGTCGTGTCCGCCCGCTCGTCAGCCCATGTGCGGGTAGCCGTAGTCGGTCGGCGGGACCAGCGTCTCCTTGATGGCGCGGGTCAGGGTCCAGCGCGTCAGGTTCTGCGGGGCGCCGGCCTTGTCGTTGGTGCCGGAGGCGCGGCCGCCGCCGAAGGGCTGCTGGCCGACGACGGCGCCGGTCGACTTGTCGTTGATGTAGAAGTTGCCGGCCGCGTACCGGAGCCGGTCCATGGTGTGCGCCGCCGCCGCGCGGTCGTTCGCGATGACCGAGCCGGTGAGGGCGTAGTCGGACACCGACTCCATCTGGGTCAGCATCTCGTCGTACCGGTCGTCCTCGTAGACGTGCACGGCGAGGACCGGGCCGAAGTACTCGGTGGTGAAGACCTCGTTCTCCGGGTCGGTGCACTCGATGACGGTCGGGCGGACGAACCAGCCGACCGAGTCGTCGTAGGAGCCGCCCGCGACGACCGTGCAGGACGGGTCCTCCTGGGCGCGGTCGATCGCGGCCTTGTTCTTGGCGAAGGAGCGCTCGTCGATGACGGCGCCGATGAAGTTCGACAGGTCGGTGACGTCACCCATGGCGATGCCGTCGACCTCGGCGGCGAACTCCTCCTTGAAGCCGGAGTTCCAGATCGACGCCGGGACGTACGCCCGGGAGGTCGCCGAGCACTTCTGGCCCTGGTACTCGAAGGCGCCACGGGTCAGGGCGGTCTTCAGGACGGCGCGGTCGGCGCTCGGGTGGGCGACGACGAAGTCCTTGCCGCCGGTCTCGCCGACCAGGCGCGGGTAGGCGCGGTAGTTCTCGATGTTGGCGCCGACCGTCTTCCACAGGTACTGGAAGGTCCTGGTCGAGCCGGTGAAGTGGATGCCGGCGAGGTCGCGGTGGGTCAGTGCGACCTCGGAGACCTCGATGCCGTCGCCGGTGACGAGGTTGATGACGCCCTTGGGCAGCCCCGCCTCCTCCAGAAGCTGCAGGAGCAGCACGGCGGCGTGGGTCTGCGTCGGGGACGGCTTCCACACCACGACGTTGCCCATCAGGGCCGGGGCGGTGGGCAGGTTGCCCGCGATGGCCGTGAAGTTGAACGGCGTGATCGCGTAGACGAAGCCCTCCAGCGGGCGGTGGTCGAGGCGGTTCCACACGCCCGGGGAGTTGGCCGGGGGCTGCTCGGCGAGGATCTGGCGGGCGTAGTGCACGTTGAAGCGCCAGAAGTCGACCAGCTCGCAGGGGGTGTCGATCTCGGCCTGCTGGGCGGTCTTGGACTGGCCGAGCATGGTGGAGGCGGCCAGCGTCTCGCGCCAGGGGCCGGCCAGCAGCTCGGCGGCGCGCAGGATGATCGCCGCGCGGTCGTCGAAGGACAGGGCGCGCCAGGCCGGGGCGGCGGCGAGGGCCGCGTCGACGGCGTCCTGGGCGTCCTGCCGGGTGGCGTTGGCGTAGGTGCCGAGGCGGGCCTTGTGGTTGTGCGGCTGCACGACGTCGAAGCGCTCGCCGCCGCCCATCCGCCGCTCGCCGCCGATGGTGCAGGGCAGGTCGATCGGGTTGTCGGCCAGCTCCTTGAGCTTGGCCTCCAGACGGGTGCGCTCCGCAGAGCCGGGGGCGTAGCCGTGCACCGGCTCGTTGACGGGCGTGGGGACCTGGGTGACAGCGTCCATGGGTTCCGTGACTCCTTGAGTTGAGCGGGTGGTTCGGGCTCAGCCCTTGCTGACCATCGAGCGGACGAAGAAGCGCAGGTTCGCCGGCTTCTCCGCGAGGCGCCGCATGAAGTAGCCGTACCAGTCGGTGCCGTAGGCGGTGTAGACGCGCATGCGGTGGCCCTCGGCGGCGAGCCGCAGGTGCTCCTCGCCGCGGATGCCGTACAGCATCTGGAACTCGTACTCGTCGAGCTTGCGCCCGGCGGAGCGCGCGAGCTCCTGGGCGATGCTGATGAGCCGCGGGTCGTGCGACCCGATCATCGGGTAGCCCGCGCCCTCCATCAGCGTGCGCAGGACCCGGACGTACGCCTTGTCGATCTCGTGCCGGTCCTGGTACGCGACCTCGGCGGGCTCCTTGTACGCGCCCTTGACCAGCCGGACGCGGCTGCCGTTCGCGGCGAGGCGGCGGGCGTCGGCCTCGGTGCGGAAGAGGTAGGCCTGGATGACGCAGCCGGTCTGCGGAAAGTCCTTCCGCAGCTCGTCGTGGATGGCGAACATCGAGTCGAGGGTGGTGTGGTCCTCGGCGTCCAGGGTGACGGTGGTGCCGATGGCGGCGGCGCCCTCGACGACCGGGCGGACGTTGGCCAGCGCGAGCTCGTGGCCGCCGGGGAGCGCCTGGCCGAACATCGACAGCTTGACGGACATCTCGACCCGGGGGCCGAGGTCCAGCTCCCTCAGGCGGTCGATCAGCGCCAGGTAGGCGTCCCGGGCCGCGGTGGCCTGCTCGGAGGTGGTGATGTCCTCGCCGACGACGTCCATCGTCAGCTCCAGGCCCTTGGCGGTGAGCTCCTCGATGATCGGCGCGATGTCGTCGACGGTCTCACCGGGGATGAAGCGGTCGACGACCTGCTTGGTCACCGGGGCCGCCGAGATCAGGCGTCGCATCCGGTCGCTGCGCGACGCGGCGAGAATCACGGGACCCAGCACGGGGCACCTCCACTTACCAACCCATACGAGGCCGGTACCCGACGATTCGGGACCGGCACGGAGAACCACCGTGAAACCTAAGGATCCCTCCGATCGTCAGCCATCGACAGCTGTCACGCATCCGTGCCGCAGATCTCGGACAGATGTATGAAGGACGCCCTCGACCAGCGCCGAATGCGGGAGAATGCCCAGGTGGCATCGGACTACAAGGGCGACTACCAGGAACTCGTCGACGAGATCTCGGAGCTCCTCGGCGCCCCCGCGACCCTGGAGAACCGCGACTTCGAGCTGATCGCGTTCGGCGCCTACGACAGCGAGGACGAGCTGGACGCCTCCGCCCTGGACCCGGTGCGCACCCGCTCGATCCTGACCCGGCGTTCCACGGCGGCGGTCCGGGCCTGGTTCGAGGGCTTCGGCATCACCCGGGCGACCGGCCCGGTCCGTATCCCGCCCACCCCGGAGGCCGGCGTGCACCGGGGCCGCGTCTGCCTCCCCGTACGGCACCGGTCCGTCGTCTACGGCTACGTCTGGCTGCTGGACGGCGATCCGGGCCCCTCGGACGCCCAGCTGTCGGCCGCGATGGAGGTGACCGGCCGGATCGGCGCCCTGCTCGCCGACGAGGCCCAGCACGGCGCCGACCTCACCCGGGAACTGCGGGCGGTGCTGACCGCCGAACGGGACTGGCAGCGGGACATGGCGGTGGCGGAGCTGCGCGCCGCCCTCGGCGTCCGCGCCGAGGGCCCCCACACGGTGGTCTGCGTGGCCCCCTGGCCGTCCGCCGACCCGGACGACGCGCCCTCGCTGCGCACCCTGCCGGGGGCGGAGGCCCTGTGCACGGTGCCGCCGGGCACCGGGCACAGCGCCCCACGGTCGCTGGCGCTGCTGGTGCGGCTGCGGTCGGCGGACGCCCTGGGGCCGGCGCTCTCGGGCGCGGCCCGCCTGCTGGAGCGGGCCGGGACGGCGCACCGTCCTGCCGCCGCCGGCCTCGCCGCGCCCCGTACCGGCATCGCCGAGCTGGGCACGGCCTGGCAGGAGGCGTCCGCGGCGGCGCGGGCCGCACGGGCGGAGCCACGGCTGGGCCCGGTCGCGCAGTGGGCGGAGATCGGCCCGTACCGCCTGCTCACGGCGCTCCCCGCGCACAGCGCCCACGACCCGGCCGTCCGGTCGCTGCTCGATCCGGCGCACCGCGAGCTCGCCCGCACCGCCGAGACGTACCTCGACTGTGCGGGCCAGGCCGGCCGCGCCGCCGCCGAACTGGGCGTGCACCGGCAGACCTTGTACTACCGGCTGTCGCGGGTGGAGCAGCTGACGGGCCTGGACCTGGACGACGGGGAGGACCGGCTGCTGCTGCACATGGCGCTGAAGGGCGTCCGGCTGACCTGAGGTCGGCCACCGGCGGACACCCGGCTGACCTGAGGCCCGCTACCGGCGCATACCCGGCTGACCTGAGGTCGGTCACGGGCTGATATGTCGGACAGGACGGCACGCGGTGGCCCCGGACGCTAGCCTCTCCTCCCGTACCGGGCGGCTGACTGCTTGGGGGACGAGGGGCGTGGGAAGCGACATGGCGGCGTTGTGCCGCCTGGAGCGTCATCTGCTGGGGACGGCGCAGGAGGCCAACTATCTGATCGACCTGTCCAACGTGGTGCGCGACCGGGCGCTCGGCGGCGGGGCCCCGCGCTCGCTGCAACGGCTGCGGCTGGTCCTGCGCGCGCTGTCCGAGTCCACCGGCGACCGGGAGGTCACCGTCCACGCGATCGCCGACAACAGCCTGCTGCATCCGCGGTACGACGGGGAGTTCCCCGATCCCGCGGAGGGCGCGCTGCTGCGCGCGTGGCGGGACCGGGGCCTGATCGCCGCCATCGCCAAGGCGGACCCCGACCTGCTCGACCACGCCAAGGAGTTCGGGACCAGGGTCATCAGCGGTGACTTCTTCACCGGGCACCGGGGGGAGCACCCCTGGATCCAGGGGGACCGCGAGCACTTCCTCAAGCCCGAACGGAGCGGGGGCGGGCCGGTGCGGCTGGTGCTGCGGGACATGCGGGTGTTCGCCGACCGGGAGGTCTCCCGCGAGGGCGAGCGCGACGGGCTCAAGGCCCGCAACCTGCTGGACTTCAAGGGCAAGCCCCGCGCGGACGTGCTGGGCCGGTCCTGGCGCTGCCCGCGCCCGAACTGCAACCCCGGCCCGGCCATCCAGCGGGGCAAGGTGGTCTGCCGGTCCCACCGGACCCTGCTGACGGACCTCGGCCCGCGCCGCCGCCGGATCCAGCTGAAGATCCTCGTCGACGGGACCTGCCACGCCTGGGAGAACCTGACCGAGGGCTCCGCGGGGCAGGACCGGGAGTTCGTGCTCGGCCGCAACCATCTCGCGAGGATCGAGGAGTGCCATCTGTCCGACGAACGGCGGGGCAGGATCAGCAGGCAGCACCTGCTGCTCGTCTCCAGCCGGGGCGTGCTGCGGGTCCTCGACACCAGCCTGGTGGGCAGCCGGGTACGGACCGTCCGGCCGGGCGGGGAGCCGACGGCGTGGCGCCCCCTGCCGCGCCGCGACGCGGCCGCCGGGGGCGTGTCCGGGCAGCTCCCGCGCGCCTTCGGGCCCGACGACGAGATCGAGCTGGTCCCCGGGGTCGTGCTGCGCCGCAGCGGCCAGCGCTGGCCGGAGGAGCGGCCCGAGGGCGTGCGGGCCAGACCGCCGAGGCGCCCCAGGGGCGGTGACGAGTTGACGCGTCCGGGCTGAGCGGGCGCGGGGCTCGGGGCGAGGGGTCCGGCGGGGCGCCCGGATAAAATGACGGCGGGGAACGGGTGGAACCGGTGGGGGGGCCGAGTGGAGCCACTGCGGGAGGACGATCCCGAACGGATCGGCGGGCACCGGTTGTTGGCCCTCCTGGGCCAGGGCGGCTGGGGGAACGTCTACTTCGCCCGTACCGACGGCGGCCGCTCGATCGCGCTGAAGACGATCCGGCCCGATCGTCTCCAGGAGGACTCGGCGCGGTTCCGCAGGCGCTTCGCCCGGGAGGTCGAGGCCGCCAAGGCGGTCGACCCGAAGCACACCGCCGAGGTCGTGGACTTCGACACACGGGCCCCCGAGCCCTGGCTCGCCACCCGCTACGTCGCCGGCGTGAACCTGGCGGAGGCGCTCGAGCACTGCGGCGGCCCCCTGCCGCTGCGGACCTGGCGGGTCCTGGCGGCCGGCCTGACCGACGCGCTGCGCAGCATCCACCGTGCGGGCCTCGTCCACCGCGACCTGAAGCTCGCCAACATCCTCCTGGCCGCCGACGGCGCCTCGGTCATCGACTTCGGCATCGCCCGGCACCTGGCCCCCGAGGACGGTGCCTCGCTGACCGCGACCGGGGCCACCCCGCGGACCACGACCTTCGCCTCGCCCGAACAGCTCCGGGACGAGCGGGTGGGGCCGGCCGGTGACGTCTTCGCCCTGGGTCTGGTGCTGGGCTACACCGCCCTGAACCGCCACCCGTTCGGGACCGGCTCCACGATGCAGATCGGCGCGGGCATCCTGACCGGCCGGCCGTCGCTGGACGGCCTGCCTCCCACGGTCCGGAAGATCGTCCTGCCGTGTCTGGAGCCGAAGCCGCAGGACCGGCCCGAGCCCGCGGAGGTCGCCGTCCTGCTCTCCGCGGACGCGCCGTCGAACGCGAAGGACTGGCTGCCTCCGGGAGTACGGGCGGAGATCGACGAACGGTCCCGTTTCGCCATCGACACGGAGCATCCGCTGCGTCCACGGCCCCACGGGCACGTCCGGCCCTCACCGGCGGACACCCCGTCCGGGGTCCCGTACGACCCCACCCCGGCGGAACAGCGGTCCGCGCCGCACGCCCGTCCGCTGCGGGAACGCGAGCTGTCGACGGCGCCTCCGGCCCGGCCGGGGGCCGACACGACCACCCTGCCCCCGCCGGCGGCGAAGCCCGAGGTGCGGCTTGCGGAGAAGAAGCCGAAAGTCGCGCCCGCCGCGCTCCGGGCCTCCGCCGAGGCGGGGAACGCCGAGGCCATGCGTCAGCTGGCCGCCCGCCACAAGAGCGCCGGTGACGTGGAGTCGGCCCTGCTCTGGTACCGGCGCGCGGCGGACTCCGGCAATCCCACCGGCGCCCGCGAGGCCGGGCAACTGCTGGAGAAGCACTTCCCCGAGCGGCGGGCGCAGATTCTCGCGCTGTACCGGGCGGCGGCAGCGGCCGGGGAGGACTTCGCCAGGACACGGCTGACCGCGTTGCTGGGAACGGAGCAGGGGAAGGCGGAGCAGGAGAAGAAGGTCCCGGCGCCGCAGCGGAACGGAAGGAACGCGGGAGCGAAGCAGACCGAGAAGGCCGCAGCGCCGCAGCAGAACGGCAAGGCCGCAGCGCCGCAGCAGAACGGCAAGGCGGTCGTGCGGACCGGCGCGGCGCCGACGCGCGGTCCCGCCCCCGGTGCCGACGCCCAGGTCGGTCGGGCTCCGCTGTCCCCGGCGGAACAGGCGCTGCTCAGCGAGCACCGGGCCTCCGCCCTGGAGGGGCGGATCAAGTCCATCCTGGCGATCGCGAACTGGTACAAGCAGCAGAAGCGCGACGAGTCCGCGCTCGTCTGGTACTGGCGGGCCGCGGAGGCCGGCCACGAGCACAGCATGCACGTGACCGCGCAACTGCTCGAGAAGGATCCCGACCGCTGGAACGAGTCGCTGGACTGGTACCGCAAAGCGGCCGAGACCGGCAACGTGGCGGCCATGGTCCGGGCCGGACGCCTCCTCCTGCGGGCGGACCGGCCGACGGAAGCGCTGGACCACTTCCGCACCGCCGCCGCCAAGGGGCACGTGAACTCCATGGTCGAGACGGCGCGCATCCTGGAGCAGACAGGGCAGCCGGACCGGGCGCTGGAGTGGTTGGCCCGCGCCACGGCGCAGGGCAGCACGGCGGCGGCCAAGGAGGCGGACCGGCTCCGCGCAGCTCTGCGGCGCACCTCACCTCCCCCTCCCGAGGCAGCCCCGCCACCCAAGGCACCCCCTTCGCCCAAGCCGACCACTGCACCCAAGCCCACCCCCGCGCCCAAGCCCACCCACGCGCCCAAGCCCACCCCTGCACCCAAGGCCACCACTCCACCCAAGCCCACCCCCGCGCCCAAGGCCGCCCCTCCGCCCAAGGCCGAACCGCCCCAGAAGAACACCCCGGCCCGGGTGAAGCCGAAGTCCGACACCGTCTCCAAGGGCGGCCGTCCGAGTGTGTCCTGGCTGCGCAAGGAGGCCGCGGCGCACGAGCGGGAGGGCCGACTGCAGAAGGCCCTGGACGGCTACGTCGAGGCCGCGGATCAGGGAGACGTGGCCTCCCGACGGGACGTCGCCCGGCTCTGCCTGCGGCTGCACGACCACAGCGCCGACGCCGACGTGCGCAGACGCCTCAAGAAGCGGGCGCTGCGGCTGTACCGGAAGCTGGCGGAGGAGGGTGACCAACCGTCGATCCTGGTCCTGGCCGAGCTGGACGGTGAAGCCCGGACCCATGCGGAGACGCAGGTACAGGCAGCCGAGGCGGGAAGCATCAAGGCGATGCGTGCCGTGGCCCGCACGCAGCTGCGGGCGGGAACGGACGACTCCTTCCAGGAAGCCCTGCGCTGGCTGCACGCGGCCGCCGGGCGCGGCAGCACGGGGGCCATGCTGGACGGCGCCCGCGCGTACGAGGACCGCGGCCGCTACCGGGAGGCCCTGGAGTGGTACCGGTGGGCCTTGGACAGCGGTGACCGGGCGGCCGTGCCGCACATCGAGCGGCTGGAGGCCGAACACCCCGGGACCGCCCTGATGCACCGCTGGTCCAGGCGCCTGCGCCGCGCGTGGTCCTGACGCCGGCGCACCGGTCGTACGGCACGTCGCGAACCAAGTGCGGGAGCCGGCGGGCCGGTCATTCCCGGGCGGCGGCCTGGAGCATCCGGCGCAGCCCCTCGGTGAGCCGGTCCGCGTCGGGCGCGGTCTCCGGGTCGAAGGTCCACTGGGCGATGAGGCCCGTCATGAGGGTCACGTAGAACAGGCCGACCGTGTCCGCGGTCTCGTCCGACACGTCCTCCTCCCGCCCGCCCATGAGCAGCGGGACGAGTCCGCGCCCGGCCTCGCGCTGGGCGCGGACGAGGTGGTCGCGGACCTCGGGCAGCTGATCGCCCATGACCACGATCTCCATGCTGAGCCGCCAGATCGAGCCCGGCTCCCGCATGGTGGCGATGATGTTGGACCACACCGCCCGGAACCGCTCCAGCGAGCCCGGCTCCCCCGCGAGCCCGCCCACGTCGCCGCCCGCGAAGGTGTCACCCATCCCCTCCACCAGCGCCACGTAGGCCTGCGCGAGCAGTGCGTCCTTCGAGCCGTAGTGGTAGCCGATCGAGGCGAGGTTGGTCCCCGACTCCTTGACGATGTCGCGCGCCGTCGTCCGCGCGAACCCCTTCTCCAGCAGGCAGCGCCGGGCGCCCTCGAGCAGATCCTCACGGTGTCCCATGCGGCCCACCCTATCCCCCGATCCATACATCCGTCCTAGACGCATGAGTGGGACGGCCGTCCCAGACGAACGATTTATACAAACGTTCTAGACAGTCGTTTAATACAGCCGTACAGTCCTCGCCATGACGAACTCGACGCGTACTTCCGCGGGCGGCGCCCGCGCCGGGCGCCGCGAATGGACCGCTCTCGGCGTCCTGATGCTTCCGCTGCTCCTGGTCTCCATGGACGTCTCGGTCCTCTACTTCGCCGTCCCGGCGATCAGCGCGGACCTGGAGCCGAGCGGCACCCAACAGTTGTGGATCTTCGACATCTACGCGTTCGTCCTCGCCGGCCTGCTGATGACCATGGGCTCGCTGGGCGACCGCATCGGCCGGCGCCGGCTGCTGCTGACCGGCGCGGCCGCCTTCGGCGCCGCCTCGCTCGTCGCGGCGTACGCGGACAGCGCCGAGACCCTCATCGCGGCCCGTGCGGTCCTCGGTGTCGGCGGCGCCACCCTGATGCCGTCGACGATGGCCCTGCTGCGCACGATGTTCACCGACCCCGGTCAGCGCGCGAAGGCGGTCGGCCTGTGGTCGGGCGTGATGACGGGCGGGATCGCGCTCGGCTCGGTGATGAGCGGCGTGCTGGTCGAACACTTCTGGTGGGGCTCGGTCTTCCTGGTCAACCTGCCCGCGATGGCGCTCCTGCTGGTCCTCGGTCCGGTCCTGCTGCCCGAGTCGCGCGATCCCGCCCCCGGCCGCTTCGACTGGGCCGGCATCCCCCTGTCGATGGCCGCCGTGCTGCCCGTGGTCTACGGCCTGAAGGAGATCCCGTCCGAGGGCTGGCACGTCCGCTACGTCGTCTCGATCACCGTGGGCCTGCTCTTCGCCGCGCTCTTCGTCCACCGCCAGCGCACGGCCGCCTCACCGATGATCCCCCCGGCCCTGTTCCGCGGCCGCGGCTTCGCCCCCTCCGTCGTCCTCAACCTGCTCGCGGCGTTCGGCGTGCTGGGTTCCGCCTACTTCACCACCCAGTACCTTCAGTCGGTGCTCGGCAAGAGCGCGCTGGAGGCCGCCCTGTGGGCGCTGCTGCCGTCGGTCCCGATCGGCGCGGCCGCACCGGTCGCGACGGCGCTGGTGCAGCGGGGCGTCCCCCGGGCGCACGTCGTCACCGCCGGATTCGCGGTCTCCGCGGGCGGCTTCGCGCTGCTCGCCCTCGCCGGTACCGACTCGATGGTGCTGGTGCTGGTCGCGTGCGCCGTCCTCGCCGTCGGGGGCGTCACCGTGATGTCCCAGATCATGGATCTCGCGATGAGCACGGCCCCGGTCGAGCGGGCGGGCACCGCGTCCTCCCTGATGGAGACCGCCACCGAGTTCGGCGGCGCCCTCGGTATGGCGGTGCTCGGCTCCGTCGGGACGGCGGTCTACCGCCACGGGATGCCGGCGTCGGCGCCGCACGCGGCCCGCGAGACGCTGGGCGGGGCCCTGGCGATCGCCGACCGGGTGCCGGGCCTGGCGGCCGTGGCCCGGGAGGCGTTCACCGACGGGATGCGGGGCGCGGCGATCACCGGCGCGGTGGTCCTGGCGGGGGCGGCGGTGCTGGCGGCGCTGAGCCTGAGGCGGGCGGAGGCGCGAGAGGCGGACGCCGAGGAAGCGGAGCAGGCCGGCGTGTGACACACCCCGGAGAGACGGACGCCGGACGGGCTGCGCCTCCCGGACAGCCGGACGCCGGACGGGCTGCTGCGGCCCGTCCGGCGTTCGGCGTTCGGCGAGGAGGCCCGTTCCGGGCCGAAAGGGGGCCCGGGGCGGCAGCCCCGGGCTGCGGCGACCGCGACGGGCGGTCACCGGAGACGGAACGGTCAGGCCAGGTTCACCGCGCGGGCCGACGTCGCGCCGATCTCCGCGGCGACCTCGCCGAGCACCGTGGCGGACACGGTGTCGTCCACCGTCAGCACGGCCAGCGCCTCGCCGCCCGCCGCCGCGCGGGCGACCTGCATACCGGCGATGTTGATCCCGGCCTCGCCGAAGATGCGGCCGACGGTGCCGACGACGCCCGGACGGTCCTCGTAGCGCAGCACCACCATGTGGTCGGCGAGCGCGAGGTCCACGTCGTAGTCGCCGACCGCGACGATCTTCTGCAGGTGCTTGGGGCCGGCCAGCGTGCCGGAGACCGACACCTCCTCGCCGCTGCCGAGCGTGCCGCGCACGGTGACGACGTTGCGGTGGTCGGCCGACTCAGAGCTGGTGGTCAGCCGCACCTCGACGCCGCGCTCCTGGGCGAACAGGGGGGCGTTGACGTACGACACCGTCTCGTCGACGACGTCCTCGAAGACGCCCTTGAGGGCGGACAGCTCCAGCACCTTCACGTCGTGCTGGGTGATCTCGCCGTAGACCTCCACGTCGAGGCGGACCGCGACCTCGCCCGCGAGCGCGGTGAAGATGCGGCCGAGGCGCTCGGCGAGCGGCAGGCCGGGCTTGACGTCCTCGGCGATGACACCGCCCTGGACGTTCACCGCGTCCGGCACCAGCTCACCGGCGAGGGCGAGACGGACGGACTTCGCGACCGCGATGCCCGCCTTCTCCTGCGCCTCGTCGGTGGAGGCACCGAGGTGCGGCGTGGCGACGACCTGGTCGAACTCGAACAGCGGGGAGTCCGTACAGGGCTCCTTGGCGTACACGTCGAGGCCGGCGCCGGCGACCCGGCCCTCCTTCAGCGCCGAGTACAGCGCCTCCTCGTCGACGATGCCGCCGCGGGCGGCGTTGACGATACGCACGCCCGGCTTGACCTTGCGCAGCGCCTCGTCACCGATGAGGCCGACCGTCTCGGGGGTCTTGGGCAGGTGGACGGTGATGAAGTCGGAGACCTCCAGCAGCTCGTCCAGCGACAGCACCTTCACGCCCATCTGGGCGGCGCGCGCGGGCTGCACGTAGGGGTCGTAGGCGACGACCTTCATGCCGAAGCCCGACATGCGCTGGGCGACGAGCGCGCCGATGCGGCCGAGCCCGACGACACCGAGGGTCTTCTCGGCCAGCTCCACACCCGTGTACTTGCTGCGCTTCCACTCGCCGTTCTTCAGCGCGGCGTTGGCCTGCGGGATGTGGCGGGCGGTGGCGAGGATCAGACCGCAGGCCAGCTCGGCGGCGGTCACGATGTTGGAGGTGGGGGCGTTGACGACCATCACGCCGGCCTTGGTGGCGGCGGAGACGTCGACGTTGTCCAGGCCGACGCCGGCTCGTGCGACGACCTTCAGTTTGCCCGCGGCGGCGATGGCCTCGGCGTCGACCTTGGTGGCCGAGCGGATCAGGATCGCGTCGACATCGGCGATGGCCGGGAGCAGTTCGGCTCGGTCCGCTCCGTTGCAGTGCCGGATCTCGAAGTCCGGGCCGAGCGCGTCCACGGTCGCGGGCGACAGCTCTTCAGCGATGAGTACGACGGGGTTCGAGCTCACGTGAGTCCTCACAGTTTGAGGGCACCTCCCATGCCCTCAATGGCTATGGGGGCGCGTGCGGACGGCCGTCCCGACGGCCGCAGGCGGAGGAGGGGCTAGCCGCGTGGAAGACGCACGACGCTGTGGGCCTGACGCGTATGTAGTGCAGCAGTCTAGTGCCGTGGCAAAGGGCGTCATGCGCCTCTGCGGAAGGATCACCCGTCCGTGGCTGGACGGGATGGACAACACCGTTTCACACGACGTTACCCGTGGTTCGCCGAAGGGGCCGGAGCAGCACGCTCCGGCCCCTCGGCCTGAGGCTTACGCCTCCTCGTCGACCCAGCTCATCAGCTTGCGCAGCTGCTTGCCGGTGGTCTCCAGCAGGTGCTCGGAGTCCTGCTGCTTGTACTCGTTGTACTTCTTCAGACCGCCGTGGTACTCCGCCATCCACTCACGGGCGAAGGTGCCGTCCTGGATCTCGGCGAGGACCTTCTTCATCTCGGCCTTGGTGGCGTCGGTGATGATCCGCGGGCCGGTGACGTAGTCGCCCCACTCGGCGGTCTCGGAGATCGACCAGCGCATCTTCTCCAGGCCGCCCTCGTACATGAGGTCCACGATCAGCTTCAGCTCGTGGAGGCACTCGAAGTAGGCGATCTCCGGCTGGTAGCCGGCCTCGGTCAGGGTCTCGAAGCCCGCCTTGACCAGCGCGGCCGTACCACCACAGAGGACGGCCTGCTCGCCGAAGAGGTCGGTCTCGGTCTCCTCGGTGAAGGTCGTCTTGATGACGCCGGCGCGGGTGCCGCCGATGCCCTTGGCGTACGACAGGGCCAGCGCGAAGGCGTTGCCGGAGGCGTCCTGCTCGACGGCGGCGATGCAGGGAACGCCGCGGCCCTCCTCGTACTGGCGGCGGACCAGGTGGCCCGGGCCCTTCGGGGCGACCATGCAGACGTCGACGCCGGCCGGGGGCTTGATGAAGTCGAAGCGGATGTTCAGGCCGTGCCCGAAGAACAGCGCGTCGCCGTCCTTGAGGTTGTCCTTGATGGACTCCTCGTAGACCTGCGCCTGGATCGGGTCCGGGACCAGGATCATGATGACGTCGGCCTCGGCGGCGGCCTCCGACGGGGTCACCACGCGCAGGCCCTGCTCCTCGGCCTTGGCCTTGGACTTGGAGCCCTCGTGCAGACCGACCCGCACGTCGACACCCGAGTCACGGAGCGACAGGGCGTGGGCGTGGCCCTGGCTGCCGTAGCCGATGACCGCGACCTTGCGGCCCTGGATGATGGACAGGTCGGCGTCAGCGTCGTAGAACAGCTCGGCCACTTTGGGTTCTCTCCTTGTGTGCAGGTGTTGCGTCCCACCGTATGACGGCGGGCTGAGGGGAAGTCTGGGGGTCTCGGTATGCGGGCGGTCGACGGCGCGCCGACCGCCCGTTCCCGGTACCGGACGAGTCCGGTAAGCGTGCTATGCCGACCGGTCGAGTGCGCGCAGTGAGCGGTCGGTGATCGAACGGGCGCCGCGGCCGATCGCGATCGTGCCGGACTGGACCAGCTCCTTGATGCCGTACGGTTCCAGCATCTTGAGCATGGCGGACAGCTTCTCGCTGCTCCCGGTGGCCTCGATGGTCACGGCCTCCGGGGAGACGTCCACGGTCTTGGCGCGGAACAGCTGGACGATCTCGACGATCTGGGAGCGCGTCTCGTTGTCGGCGCGCACCTTCACCAGGACGAGTTCGCGCTGGACGGCCTGGGCCGGCTCCAGCTCGACGATCTTCAGCACCTCGACCAGCTTGTTGAGCTGCTTGGTGACCTGCTCCAGCGGCAGCTCCTCCACCCCCACGACGATGGTGATGCGGGAGATGTCGGGGTGCTCGGTGACGCCGACGGCGAGGGAGTCGATGTTGAAGCCGCGGCGGGAGAAGAGGGCGGCGATCCGGGCCAGGATGCCCGGCTTGTTCTCCACCAGGACGGAGAGCGTGTGCTTGGACATGTCTCTTGGGTCTTCCTCGCTCAGTCGTCTTCGTTGTCGCCGAAGTCGGGGCGGACGTCCCGGGCGGCCATGATCTCGTCGTTGGAGGTGCCGGCGGCGACCATCGGCCACACCATGGCGTCCTCGTGGACGATGAAGTCGACGACGACCGGGCGGTCGTTGATCGAGTTCGCCTCCTCGATGACCTTGTCGAGGTCGGCGGGGTCCTCGCAGCGGATGGCGTAGCAGCCCATGGCCTCCGACAGCTTCACGAAGTCGGGGATGCGGGTGCCCCTCGCCTCCGGGTTCACGTCGTTCGGACCGGAGTGCAGCACCGTGTTGGAGTAGCGCTGGTTGTAGAAGAGGCTCTGCCACTGGCGGACCATCCCGAGGGCGCCGTTGTTGATGACGGCGACCTTGATCGGGATGTTGTTCAGGGCGCAGGTGGTGAGCTCCTGGTTGGTCATCTGGAAGCAGCCGTCGCCGTCGATCGCCCAGACCGTCTTCGACGGGGCTCCCGCCTTGGCGCCCATCGCGGCCGGAACCGCGTAGCCCATGGTGCCCGCGCCGCCGGAGTTCAGCCAGCTGGCGGGCTTCTCGTAGCGGATGAACTGGGCGGCCCACATCTGGTGCTGACCGACGCCCGCCGTGAAGACCGTGCCCTCGGGCGCGAGCTGCCCGATGCGCTCGATGACCTGCTGCGGGGAGAGCGAGCCGTCCTCGGGCTGGTCGTAGCCCAGCGGGTACGTCTCGCGCCAGCGGTCGAGGTCCTTCCACCAGGCGGTGTAATCGCCCCGGCCGCCCTCGCCGTGCTCCTTCTGGACGGCCTGGATCAGGTCGGCGATGACCTCGCGGGCGTCCCCGACGATCGGCACGTCGGCGGTGCGGTTCTTGCCGATCTCCGCCGGGTCGATGTCCGCGTGGACGATCTTGGCGTTCGGCGCGAAGCTGTCCAGCTTGCCGGTGACGCGGTCGTCGAAGCGGGCGCCGAGGGCGACGATCAGGTCGGCCTTCTGCAGACCGGTGACGGCCGCCACCGAGCCGTGCATGCCGGGCATGCCCAGGTGCTGCGGGTGGCTGTCGGGGAACGCGCCGAGCGCCATCAGGGTGGTGGTGACGGGCGCGCCGGTCAGTTCGGCGAGCACCTTCAGCTCGGCGGTGGCGCCGGCCTTGAGGACGCCGCCGCCGACGTAGAGGATCGGCCGCTTGGCGGCGGTGATCAGCTTGGCGGCCTCGCGGATCTGCTTGGCGTGCGGCTTGGTCACCGGGCGGTAGCCGGGCAGGTCCATGGTGGGCGGCCAGGAGAAGGTGGTCTTCGCCTGGAGGGCGTCCTTGGCGATGTCGACCAGGACCGGGCCGGGGCGGCCGGTGGAGGCGATGTGGAACGCCTGCGCGATCACCCGGGGGATGTCGTCGGCCTTGGTGACCAGGAAGTTGTGCTTGGTGATCGGCATGCTGATACCGACGATGTCCGCCTCCTGGAAGGCGTCCGTGCCGATCGCGTGGGAGGCGACCTGGCCGGTGATCGCGACCATCGGCACCGAGTCCATGTGGGCGTCGGCGAGCGGGGTCACCAGGTTGGTGGCGCCGGGCCCGGAGGTCGCCATGCAGACGCCGACCTTGCCGGTGGCCAGCGCGTAGCCCTCGGCCGCGTGACCGGCGCCCTGCTCGTGGCGGACCAGGATGTGGCGGACACGGGTGGAGTCCATCAGCGGGTCGTACGCCGGGAGGATGCAGCCACCGGGAATGCCGAATACCGTGTCGGCGCCGACCTCCTCGAGAGAGCGGATGAGGGACTGCGCACCCGTGACGTGCTCGACGGGCGCGGAGTGCTGTCCTCCGGATCGGGGCCGCGGCTGCGGGTGATGGGCCCCGGTGGCCTGCTCGGTCATCGGCATTCTCTTCTCGATGCTGAGGGTTTTTGCGAGTTTTGTGCGGTGTTCGTCTGCTGTACGGCAGGTGCCCGTGCAACAAAAAACCCCTCGTGCCGGAAGGCAAGCGAGGGGAGCGCGCCGGTGAGGTCGCTGGGGTTGCCGGATCGTCCTCCGGTCGTTCCCAGCTCAGCCGACGCGCTGTCCAAGTACGAGAATTCGGGTGCGCATGGCACTGACCCTCCCCCCGGCACGCACCCACTGTCAAGTGGGTGGGACGGGGGTCTCATTATGTGAGCGAAGGGTTGCTCCGCCTCCGAGGGGTGTGCCACCGAGGGTTCCGCCTCCCAGGACCGCGGGGACACCTCCGGTGTACACCCCGGTGGCGCCGCCCGCGAACGCGGGCTCGGCGGGGCCGTGCGGCACCGTGAACTGGCCCCGGCCGAGCGCCCTGCGCAGCCGGTACTCGTCGAGCGGGCCGGAGAACGCCATGCCCTGACCGTGCGTACAGCCCATCGCGCGCAGGGCGACGACCTGCTCGGGCAGGTCCACGCCCTCCGCCACGGACGGCAGCCCGAGGTCACCGGCGATCCGCAGCAGCCCACTGGTGATCTTGTGCAGTCGTGTGGACTCGACGACGCCCTCCACGAGTGCGCGGTCCAGCTTCAGGACGTCGACGGGGAGCCGGCGCAGTGCCGTCATGGCCACGCGGCCGCCGCCGAAGCCGTCGAGGGCGATCCGCACGCCGAGCCGGTGCAGGGCGCTCAGGCGTCGTTCGAGTTCGTCCGGCGGCACGTCGGGCTCGATGTCCGACAGTTCGACCACCAGCGATCCGGACGGCAGCCCGTACCGCGTCAGCAGCGCCTCGACGGAGCCCGGCGGCAGGGAGCGGTCCAGCAGCCGCCGGGCGCTCAGCCGGACCAGCACCGGTACGTTCAGTCCGCCGGCGGACCGGTCGGCGGCCTGCTCGACGGCCCGCTCCAGCGTCCAGCGGCTGAGCTCGGCGGTACGGTCTCCGTCCTCCGCCACCCGCAGGAACTCCGCGGGGGTGAAGAGCACTCCCTGCGAGGAGCGCCACCGGGCGTGGGCGGTGACCGACGAGACCCTGCCGTCCTCCAGCCGCACCACGGGCTGGTGCAGCAGCGCGAACTCGCCGTCGTGCAGCGCGGCACGCAGCCGCGTGGCCAGCTCCGCCTTCCGTACGACGTCCTGCTGCATCTGCGGCTTGTACAGCTCGACCCGGCCCTTGCCGCCCGCCTTGGCGCGGTACATGGCGAGGTCGGCGTTGCGCAGCAGCTCGCCCGCGCCGAGTCCCGGCTCGGCGAAGGCGACGCCGATGGACGCGGCGACCCGCACCTCGTTGCCGTCGATGAGGTAGGGCTGGGAGAGCGTGATCCTGAGGCGGTCGGCGAGTTCCACGATGTGCCGCTCCCGGGCGCTGCGGTCGCGGGTGGTGTCGCCCACGATCAGGGCGGCGAACTCGTCACCGCCCAGCCGGGAGGCGGTGTCGCCCTGGCGGACCGCCTCCTGGAGCCGGCGCGCGGCCTGGACGAGCAGTTCGTCACCGGCCTGGTGGCCGATGGTGTCGTTGACGGCCTTGAAGCCGTCGAGGTCGATGAAGAGGACGGCCGTGTTGCGCAGGGCGGTGCCCCGGTCGGAGCTGCGGCGGCCGGACAGCGCCTGCTGGACGCGCCGGGTGAACAGGGCGCGGTTGGGCAGGTCGGTGAGCGGGTCGTGCTCGGCGTTGTGCTGGAGCTGCGCCTGGAGGCGCACCCGTTCGGTGACGTCCCGGCTGTTGAAGATCAGGCCGCCGTGGTGCCGGCTGACGGTGGACTCCACGTTCAGCCAGCCTCCCCCGCTCTCGGCTTCGCTCGGGCGGGAGGTGCCCCCGTCGCCGGAGCGGAAGCGGCACTCGATGCGGGTGGTGGGCTCCTCCTGGGGGCTGGCGGCGAGGAAGCGGCGCACCTCGTGCACCACGCAGCCCAGGTCCTCCGGGTGGATCAGATGGGCCAGCTCGGTGCCGACCAGGTCCTCGGCGGGCCGTCCGTAGACGCCGGCGGCGGCCGGGGAGACGTAGCGCAGGACGCCGCTGGGGGCGGCGATCATGATGACGTCGCTGGAGCCCTGTACCAGGGAGCGGAAGTGGTTCTCCTTCTGGGCCAGTTCCTGGGTGAGGGCGATGTTGTCGAGCAGCATGATCCCCTGGCGGATCACCAGGGCGAGCACGACGGTGCCGCCGGTCAGGAGGACCACGCGGTCGACGCTGCGGCCGTTGAGGACGTTGTAGAGGATGCCCAGGGTGCAGACGGCGGCGGCGAGGTAGGGGGTGAGGGCGGCGAGGGAGCCGGTGATGGGCCGGGTGGCCGGATACCGGCCGTCGTCACCGCCCGGGGCGGACGGCTTGGACTGCGGGTGGCCGCCGGGGCGGTGTCCGGGCAGGTGCTCGTGCGCCGCGCGCGCGTGCCCGTCGTCCACCGGAGCGTGCCGCCGCACGGCGGCCCAGGGCGCGTAGGCGAGCAGCAGCGAGCCGGCGAACCAGCCCGCGTCGAGGAGCTGGCCCGAGCGGTAGGTGTGGTGCAGCAGCGGCGAGGTGAACAGGGCGTCGCACATCACGGTCAACGCGAGCGCTCCGACGGCGGTGTTGACCGCCGTGCGGTTGACCGACGAGCGCCGGAAGTGCAGCACCAGCACCATGCTCACCAGGGCGATGTCGAGGAGCGGGTACGCCAGCGTCAGCGCCGCGTGGGCCACGCTCGGGCCGTCGAACCGCGCGGCCTGCGCGAGCGCGAGGCTCCAGGACAGCGTGATCAGCGAGCCCGCGATTAACCAGGCGTCCAGCGCCAGGCAGACCCAGCCCGCCTTCGTCACGGGGCGGGCGGCGAGCACCAGCAGCCCCACGATCGCGGGCGGCGCGAAGCAGAGGAAGAACAGGTCGGCGTAGCTGGGGCTGGGCACGGGACGGTCCAGGACCACCTCGTACCACCCCCAGACCAGGTTGCCCAGGGCGGCCATCGCGGAGGAGAGACCGAACAGCAGCCAGGCGGGTCGAAAGCGGACGTGGCGGGTGCGCGCGTAGAGGAAGCAGGACACGGCGGCGGCGCCGGCAGCCGCCGAGAGGCCGAAGTCGCCCATGATGAGGGCGAGTTCGCTCGAACCCCAGCCGAGCGCCGAGCCGATGGCGTACCCCGCGCACAGCAGGGCCAGCAGCAGTTGGTGGAGCACGCAGGGAGCGCCGGGGCGGCCGGAGGACGGCCGCCGGGTCAGCGGCGTCCCCTCCGGAGCTTGGGTCCGCAGCGCTCCGTCGAGGAGGGTCGTGGAGGTCGGCGGTGAACTCACCGGGGCCTCCCGGTCCGCGCCGCCGCCCCCCGGTCCTGCCGGTGCCGCTGCGCCTGCTGGGTCTGCCTCCGGCGGCCGCCGTGCCCACGGTGGCGCTGTCGGTGCCGACTGCCGTGGCCGGGGCCGCCGCGTCCGCGCGTGGCCGTGCAGCAGGGTCGCCGGCGGCGGCTCCGCCGCGTCGGATCGTTCGTCCATAGGCCGTGCATCGCCCGTCGCCCCCCTCACAGTCTGGAATGTCCGTCCCCGGCGCCGAACGGTGCGCGGCGCAGCCCCTGTCGGGACGATACACCAGTATCGTCACTCAGGGACATAGTTCCTCTACGCTCCGTGACGACCAGCGGGGACGCGCGTACCGACCGCGTCCGGGGGACTGCGGAGGGTGCGCGAACCGGACCACACGTGTGCCCTGTCCGTCACGGCCCACTCGTGGCGCTCGTCGTCAGGATCACGTGGCGCAGGGGCTCCCGGTTCACGAAACGGCTCAACTGGTCCGTCAGCAGGCGCTTGGCGCGGGGCAGGAAGGCGGACGTGGGGCCGCCGACGTGCGGGCTGATCAGCACGCCCGGCGCCCGCCACAACGGGTGGGCGGGAGGCAGGGGTTCCGGATCGGTCACGTCCAGGGCGGCGGTGAGACGGCCGCGCTCCAGTTCCGCGAGGAGCGCCTCGGTGTCGACGACCGGGCCGCGGGCGACGTTGACGAGGAGGGCGCCGTCCTTCATCCGGGCGAGGAAGTCGGCGTCGACCAGGCCGCGGGTGGTCTCGTTCAACGGCGTGGAGAGGATGACGACGTCCGCCTCGGGGAGCAGCGCGGGCAGTTCGGTGAGTGGGTGCACCGGGCCGCGCGCCGTTGTGCGCTGGGAGCGCGCGACGCGCGCCACCCGCGCCACCTCGAAGGGCACGAGCCGGTCCTCGATGGCGGCGCCGATCGACCCGTAGCCGACGACGAGGACGTTCTTGTCGGCGAGCGCCGGATGGAACCCGCTCTGCCAGCGGCCCTCCTGCTGCGCGCGCACGAATCCGGGGATGCCGCGCAGGGCGGCGAGGGTCAGGGTCAGCGCGAGCTCGGCGGTGCTCGCCTCGTGCACCCCGCGCGCGTTGCACAGCCGCACGCCCGGTACGAGGTCCGACAGGCGCGCGGTGATGTCGTCGACGCCCGCGGTGAGCGTCTGGACCAACTGAAGGTGACGCATCTCCCGCAGCGGCCGTACCCGCACCGACTGCGGCTTCATGTACGGCACCACGTAGACGGCGCAGTCCGCGGGATCCCCGGGGAACGGCTGGTCCCCGCTCTCGCCTCCGTCCCAGAAGAGGTACCGGGGCCCTTCGGGGAGGCCGTCGATCTCGTCGGGCGGAATGGGCAGCCACACGTCGCGGTGCAGGTCGTCAGCAGTCATGATCCGGAGGCTACGTCAGGCACGCGCGCGTGCAGAGGTTAGGTTGGGGGCCGGGAAAGGGAGGGTCACGAGCAGGTGGAGCGCAGGACGATCGGCGCGGCGGCGCTCGCGGTGGGGGCCGTCGGACTCGGGTGCATGCCGATGAGCTGGGGGTACAGCGGGTCGCGGCGGCGGGGCGACGAGTCGCTGAGGGCCTTGCACCGGGCGCTCGACCTCGGTGTCTCCCTGCTGGACACGGCCGACATGTACGGCCCGTACACCAACGAGCTGCTCGTGGGGCGGGCGTTGAAGGGGCGGCGCGGGGACGCGTTCGTGTCGACGAAGGTCGGCCTGCTGGTGGGCGAGCAGCACGTCGTCGCCAACGGCCGCCCGGGGTACGTGAGACGGGCGTGCGACGCCTCCCTCCGCCGTCTCCAGACGGACGTCATCGACCTCTACCAGCTGCACCGCGCCGACCCGGAGGTGCCCGTCGAGGAGACCTGGGGCGCCATGGCGGAGCTCGTGCAGGTGGGCAAGGTAAGGGCGTTGGGGCTGTGCGCGGTCGGGGCGCGGGGCGGCCGCCGGGCGGGCGGGCGGCTGTACGACGCGACCAAGCCGCTGTACGACGCGACGATCCGGCAACTGGACCGGGTGCAGCAGGTGTTCCCGGTGAGCGCGGTGGAGGCGGAGCTGTCGGTGTGGTCGCCGGAGGCGCTGGACGCCCTGCTGCCGTGGTGCGGGACGCGCGGCATCGGGTTCCTCGCGGCGATGCCCCTCGGCAACGGTTTCCTCACCGGCACGCTGACCCCCGGCGAGGGGTTCGAGCCGGACGACATGCGGGCCCGCCACCCCCGTTTCACCGCCGAGATGATGGCCGCGAACCAGCCGATCGTCGCCGGGCTGCGCCGGGTGGCCGCCCGGCACGGCGAGGACGTGACGCCGGCGCAGGTGGCGCTGGCGTGGGTGCTGGCCCAGGGCCGGCACGTGGTGCCGGTGCCCGGCGCCAAGCAGCAGCGGTGGGTCACCGAGAACGCGGCGGCGGCCGGTCTGCGGCTGACGGCCCGAGATCTGGCGGAGGTCGCGGGGCTGCCGGCCGCTCAGGGGTCCTGGGAGTAGGGCGGGGCCGGGGGCTCGGGGGCAGGGCGGGGCCAGGGGCCCGGGAGCAGAGCGGGGCCAGGGCTCGGAGGTGAGCCGGAGCCGGGGTTCAGGGGCACGCCTGGGCCAGAGGCCAGGGGCTCGGAGGCAGGGCGAGGCAGGGGCTCGGAGGTGAGCCGGAGCCGGGGTTCAGGGGCACGCCTGGGCCAGGGGCCAGGGGCTCGGGGGTGGGACCGGGCCCGGGGGCTCAGAAGTGGGCCGGGGCCGGAACCCGAGGCCGACAGCGCGGCGTCTGCGGCCGCAAGGCCCGGGGCGCACGGCCGACGGCCGCAAGGCCCGGGGCGCACGGCCGGAAAGGCCGTGGCGGTGTGGCTGTGTGCGCATCGGGTTGCGGTGATCGGGAACCGGTGGGGCGTCGGCGGTGTATGACAGGGAGAGGCTGCCGGTGGAATCCGGCGGATCCGGCGGGTGCGCCCGTCGCCGGGAACCCACGGGGCGAACCGTCACGTCGAAAGGGACCGAGATCGTGCAACGTCGAGCGGTGACGGCCGTGCTGGCCGTGAGTGTGCTCCTGCTGGCGGCCGGCTGCTCCTCCGACGGCGGAGGGACCCCCGGCAGCGCCGCGAGCCCGTCCCCGAGCCCCACGGCCGCCCGGAGCTCGCCCTCGCCGACGGCCGAGGAGACCCCGCCCGCGAAGGGTGCGGTCAACGTGGTGCGGACGGTCGCCGAGGGCCTGAACAGCCCCTGGGGCCTCGCCCCGCTGCCCGACGGCGGTCTGCTGGTCTCCTCCCGCGACGAGGGGACCATCCTGCGTGTCGACGAGGAGAGCGGCGCGAAGACGGAGATCGGCGAGGTGCCGGGTGTCTCCGCGTCCGGCGAGGGCGGTCTGCTCGGTATCGCCCTCTCCCCCGACTACGCCTCGGACCACATGGTCTACGCCTACTTCACCTCGGTCTCGGACAACCGCGTCGTCCGCATGCTGTACGACCCGCAGCGGCCCGCCGGCGACCAGCTGGGGGCGCCCGACACGGTGTTCAAGGGCATCCCCAAGGGTGTGATCCACAACGGCGGCCGGATCGCCTTCGGCCCGGACAGGATGCTCTACGTCGGCACGGGCGAGAGCGGCGACCGCGGCCTGGCCCAGGACAAGGAGTCCCTGGGCGGCAAGATCCTGCGCCTGACCCCGGAGGGCGAACCGGCCCCGGGCAACCCGTTCCCCGACTCCCCGGTGTACACGTACGGCCATCGCAATGTGCAGGGGCTGGCCTGGGACGGCAGACAGCGCCTGTTCGCGGCGGAGTTCGGGCAGGACACCTGGGACGAGCTGAACGCGATCGAGCCGGGCGACGACTACGGCTGGCCGGAGGCCGAAGGGACGTCGGACGACGTCGCGTACCACGATCCGCTGGCCCAGTGGGGCACGGACGACGCCTCCCCGAGCGGCATCGCCTACGCCGAGGGCTCGATCTGGATGGCCGGTCTGAAGGGGGAACGCCTGTGGCGCGTCCCGCTGAAGGGCACGGAGGCGTCGGCGGACCCGCAGGCGTTCCTGGAGGGCGACTACGGCCGGCTGCGCACGGTGGTCGCGGCCGGCGGCGACAAGCTGTGGGTGACCACCAGCAACACGGACGGACGGGGCACGCCGGAGGAGGGGGACGACCGGATTCTGGAGCTGGAGGTGAGCTGAGGCCCCGGCGCCCGGCCTCACTCCCGGGTGCGGTCCTCCCCCGTGTCCTCCTCGGCCTCGGCCCCGCTGTCCTCCACGGCATCGGTCCCGCTGTCCTCCTCGGCCTCGGCCCCGCTGTCCTCCACGGCCGGCGGGGTGGGCCGGCGGACGACGACCTTCCCGGACGCGAGGTCTATCGGTCCGCGGCCCGGGTCGGCGTCTCCGACGTCCTCCCGGGTCAGCTCGAGCCGGTTCTGCTCGTCCCGGGTGTGCTTGCGGCCCGGGGAGAACAGTTCCTCGAAGGCGTTGAACATGGTTGCCGGCTCCTCACTGGTCGCCTGCCGTCATCGTCCCGCCACCGCGCGGTCGTCCGTGTCCGCCGGGAACAGCCCCAGCCGGTGCGCCACCGCCGCCGCCTCGCCCCGTCCCGAGACGCCCAGTTTGGCCAGGATGCGGGAGACGTGGACGCTGGCCGTCTTCGGGGAGATGAAGAGTTCCTCGGCTATCTGGCGGTTGGTGCGGCCGGCGGAGACCAGGCGCAGGACCTCGCGTTCCCGGCCGGTGAGGCCGAGGGCGCGGGCCGGGTCGTCCGGGGCGCGGTCCGGGACGGCGGGGAGGGCGAGGCGGGCGCGCCGGGCGAGGCCGACGGCGGACTCGGCGAGGGCGCGGGCGCCCAGGTGGCCGGCGACGGCGTGGGTGAGGCGGAGGAGTTCCGTGGCGCGGTCGCGGTCCGCCTCGGCGTCCCGTCCGTCGCCGGCCGTGCCCGGGCGGGAGGTGCTTTTGGCGAGGAGTGCCTCGGCCAGCCGGTACCGGACGCGGGCGAGGTCGTAGGGGTTCTCCAGCGGTTCGAAGGCGGTGACCACCTCCGACCACAGTTCGGGAGTGTCCGCTCCCGCGACGCGGCGGAGTTCGGCGCGGACCCACTGCTCGACGGCGAGCCAGACGGGCGCGCCCGTGGCGGTCCGTCTGACGCCGGTGAGGATGCGGTCGAGGGCGGCGGCCCGGCCGGGTCCGGCGGCGGGCAGGTCGCGGGCGTCGGCCTCGGCCAGGGCGGCGGCCAGCAGCACCGACCAGCCGTAGCGCTGGGTGCCGGTCGGGAAGCCCGCGTCGAGGACCCGGTCCACCTCGGCGCGGACGTCGAGCAGGCGGCCCTCCTCCGCGGCCACCCCGATCACGATCCGGGAGAGGGGCAGCGCCTGCTGCGGCATGGAGTCGTGGGTGCCGTAGTGCGCCCGGGCGGTGGCCAGGTGGACGGCGGCCGCGGCCGCGTCGCCCCGTACGAGGGCGATGTTGGCCAGGCGCAGGGCGCCGGCCCCCCGGGGCTTCGTGCTGTGCCCGACCCGCAGGGCGTTCGCCGCGGCCTCCGCGGCCTCGTCCCACCGGCCCAGCGAGTACAGCGAGTCGGACAGGTTGCCCCACACCCACGCCTCGGCGTCCAGCAGTCCGTACCTGCGGGTGTAGGCGATCCCTGCCTCCAGGATGGGGACCGCCTCCCGCGAGCGGCCGACGCCCTCCAGCTCCGACGGCAGGTTCACATGGGCGCGTCCGGCCACCACCGTCACGCCTTCCTCGACGGCCCGCTCCTTGACCTCGTACAGCTCCGCCAGGCCGGCCTCGACGTCACCGGAGTCGACCATGAGGCAGCCGAGGGTGAGACGGGCGTTCAGTTCGATCTCACGGGCGCCGACCATGCGCGCGTACGCCACGGCCCGCTCGGCCGACGAGAAGGCGTCGGCGCCGGGTTCGTGGAGCATGGCCCAGTTGGCCACGGTGGACAGCACCTCGGCGTGCACCGCGGACGGGGGCAGGCCGCGGACCAGGTCCTGGGCGGTGGCCAGTTCCTGCCGGCCGTCGCCGCGGGCCTGCGCCTGGACGAGCCGGGAACGCTGGACCCAGAACCAGGCGGCGCGCAACGGGTCCGTCTCGTCGTCCAGCAGGCGCAGCGCCCGCTTGGTGATCTTCAGGGCGCGTTCGCGTTCCCCGCAGAGCCGGCCCGCGACGGCGGCCTCCGCCATCAGGTCGAGGTAGCGCAGCGGCGCGGAGGCGGCCTGGTCGCAGCCACCGGAGGGCTCCCCGCGCGGTGCGGACCACGGGGGGACCCGGGCGCGGTCGAGGCGGCCCAGCCTGGCCCGTACGTCCTCGGGGGCGGCCTCCCACAGCTCCATCGCCCGCTCCAGCAGCCGTAGCTGCTCGGTGTAGGCGTGGCGGGAACGGGCGGCGACGGAGGCGTCCAGGACGGCGGGGAGGGCCTTGGCGGCGTCGTGGGCGTGGTACCAGTAGCTGGCCAGACGCATGACGCGCTCGTCGGCGGGGACGAGCGTCGGATCGGCCTCCAGGGCCTCGGCGTAGCGGCGGTTGATGCGGGACCGTTCGCCGGGCAGCAGGTCGTCGCCGACGGCCTCGCGGACCAGGGAGTGCCGGAAGCGGTAGCCGTCGCCGGTCGGCGCGGCGAGCAGGATGGTGGCGCCGACGGCCGCCCGCAGCGCCTCGATGAGGTCGTCCTCGGCGAGCCTGGCCACGGCGGACAGCAGCCGGTACTCCACGGTGGAGCCGCCCTCGGCGACGATCCGGGCGACGTGCTGCGCGCTCTCGGGCAGCGCCTCGACCCGTACGAGCAGCAGGTCGCGCAGGGTGTCGGGGAGGCCGGTGCGGCAGCCGGCGCGGGCGGCGACGGCGAGTTCCTCGACGAAGAAGGCGTTGCCGTCGGAGCGTTCGTAGATGGCGTCGACCTGGGCCGGGTCGGGTTCGTGGGCGAGGATGCCGGCGATCTGGCGGCCGACCTCCTCGCGGGTGAAGCGGGCCAGTTCGAGGCGGCGGACGGTGCGCACCCGGTCGAGTTCGGCGAGCAGGGGGCGCAGCGGGTGGCGGCGGTGGATGTCGTCGGTGCGGTAGGTGGCGAGGACGACCAGGCGTCCGGTGCGCAGGGTGCGCAGGAGGTAGGCGAGGAGGTGGCGGGTGGAGGCGTCGGACCAGTGCAGGTCCTCCAGGGCGACGACGACGGTCCGGTCGGCGGCGAGCCGTTCCAGGAGGCGGGCGGTGAGGTCGAAGAGGCGGGCCATGCCCTCCTCGTCGTGGCGTTCGGCGCCCGCTTCGCCCATCTCGGGCAGCAGCCGGGCGAGTTCCTCCTCCTGCCCGGCGGCCGCGGCGGCCCAGGCGTCCGGCACGGCGCGGCGCAGGGCGCGCAGGGCGGTGGAGAAGGGGGCGAACGGCAGCCCGTCGGCGCCGATCTCGACACAGCCGCCGAGCGCGACGACCGCGTCCCGGCGGCCGGCGGCGGCGGCGAACTCCTCGACGAGGCGGGTCTTGCCGACCCCGGCCTCGCCGCCGATCAGCAGGGCCTGCGGCGCTCCCCCGGCGGCGCGGGAGAGCGCCTCGCTCAAGGTGACCAACTCGTCGGCACGGCCGACGAAGACGGGGCTGACGGACCTGGTCTCCACGGAGGCGAGCATCGCACAGGGGCCCGTCCGCCCCCCAGCGGATATCGACGGGACCGTCACGCCGACACCGGCCGGCACACGCCGCCCACCGGACACGGCGGGACGGCCGGCTCCCCTGCGAGCGGCTCCCCGACGACCCGCCGCCGTTCCTGTGCCGCCCGCCCGCTCCCCGGCGCTCACGGGGTCCGGGCGGACGGCGGGCGGCAGGGACGCCGGGTGGGCGGCTCACTCGCGGCCACGTCACGGGCCCCGGCGGCGGCACCGCGGCCCGGCGCGGCACCGTCCGGGGCCCGGGAGACGGCATCGCCGCCCGACACGACACCATCCGAGGCCCGGGAGACGGCATCGCCGCCCGACACGACACCATCCGAGGCCCGAAAGCCCCCCTGACCACCCGGCACGACACCATCCGAGGCCCGAGAGTCCCCCTCACCACCCGGCACGACACCATCCGGAACCCGAAAGCCCCCCTCACCACCCGACACGACACCATCCGGAGCCCGGGCGGTGGTGTCGCGGGGCCGCTCGGCGCACTCCCGTGGCCGCGGGGCTGCCTCCCGGGCGCGCTCGGCGGCCTCCCGGCGGGCGGCGCGCCGGCCGCGGACGGCCTCGCGGGCGAGCCGCTCGCGCTCGGCACTGCGGATGAGCTCGGCGGCGCGGAACCGCGGGTACTGGTACCGGTCCTCGTACACGATGTGCCCCTCGGCGGGTTCGGTCGGATGGCCTCGCTGTGCGCGATGGCTCCACCCTCGTCTCCCGGAGGGGTCCGCCACATCGGGAGAGTTCCGCATCTCCGGGGGGCGGTCGGGGCCTCAGACGTGCGGGAGGGGTCCCGGTCGGGCCGTAAGGTGCTTACGGCCCGGTCGGGACCCCTCCCGGAACCCCTCAGCGGCGGCGCCCCCGGGCCGCCGTGGGCCTCGGGACGCGCGGCGGCTCAGCTCGCCGACGGCAGTCCGAGCAGCGCGTCGGTGTACTTCAGGACGGCCAGCAGCAGCCCGATGACACCGATCGCGACGCCCGCCCAGGCGACCGACTTGATCCAGGGCGCCTGCGGCCTGCCGGACGCCCCGAAGGCGGGCCGGGCCAGCACGACGACGCCGGTGATCAGCCCGGCCAGCGCGAACAGGCCGGCCCACAGGGCGGTGGCCTGCCAGGCGTCGCCGTAGACCGCCTGGATCTGCTGGGCGACGCTGGCGGTCGAGGAGGTCTCCAGCTGGCCGATGAGGGTCGCGCGCGCGGAGGCGACGGTGCCGATCCAGCCGCCGCTCAGCGACACCAGGCCGAGCACGGCGGAGACGACGGCTCCGGCGCCCTGCCCGACGCCCGAGGGACCGTCCGCGACGGCGGCCTCGGCATCCTTCCCGGTCTCCCAGGCCTCGTCCTCCTCCAAAGCGACGGTCTCCGAAGCCGCGGACTCCGGCGCGTCGGACTCCGAAACAACGGAGGCCGCGGCCACGGCTTCCGGAGCCACGGCCTCCAAAGCCACGGATTCCGGAGCCACGGATTCCGGAGTACCGGGCTCGGTGGCGCCGGACTCCTCCGTCCCGCCGTCCTTCCGGGCCGTCACGGCCTTGCCGGTGGCCGCCGCGGCCTCGTCGGTCTCCGTCTCGGCCACTGCGGCCTCGTCAACAGTCTTCGTTCCCATGCCCCGCACCGTACGGACGCTCTCTGAGAGGTCTCTTAATGATCGTTGTGAACGGTACGCGCGCGTGCCGCGCGCCACTCCGGGGCGAGCACCGACCAGATCTCGGTGTCCGTGCGCACCCCCCGGTACGGGTAGTCCGCGCGTAGGACACCGTCACGGGTCATGCCCAGCCGCCGCGCCACACTGACGCTGGGCTCGTTGGCCGACGACACGCGCCACTCCGCACGGTGCATCCCGCGCTCGTCGAACGCCCAGTCCAGCATCGTCCGCATCCCGCGCGTGACGAGTCCGCGCCCCGCCGCGTCCGGCACCAGCCAGCAGCCGGCCTCGCAGACCCCGGCGGCGGTGTCCCAGACGCGGAACAGCAGCCCGCCGACGAGCGTCCCGTCCAGCCACACCCCGTGCAGGCTGCCGGAGTCGGTGGCGCGCTTGTCGGCGTACGAGCGCAGGAAGGCGCGGGCCCCGTCCAGGTCGCGGATCGCGTCGGGCAGTCCGACGTGGCGGCCGATGAAGTCCCGCCCGCGGTCGATGTTCGCGAGGAGTTCCCCGGCGTGCCAGACCTCCAGCGGCCGCAGTTCGGCCCCGTCGTCACCCAGGGATGTCGCGTACATCCTGTCGCCCCCGCTCGGTCTCCCACTCCGCCGTCTCGTCCGTGAGCCTCTCACGGGCCGCGGCGCGGCACTCGGGGGGTTCGATGCTGAGGCGTGGCAGCCGCCGGTCGAGCCAGCGGGGCAGCCACCAGTTGGCGCTGCCGAGGAGGTGCATGAGGGCGGGGACGAGGAGGGTGCGCAGGACGAAGGCGTCGATGGCGACGGCGGCGGCGAGGGCGATGCCGAACATGGCGATCACCCGGTCGCCGCTGAGGACGAAGGCGAGGAAGACCGAGATCATGATGACCGCGGCGGAGTTGATCACCCGGCTGGTCTCGGCGAGGCCGACGCGGACGGCGCGCCGGTTGTCGCCGGTCTCCAGCCACTCCTCGTACATCCGGCTGACGAGGAAGACCTGGTAGTCCATCGAGAGCCCGAAGAGGACCGACACCATGATCACGGGCAGGAAGGGCTCGATCGGGCCGGCCCGGCCGAGGCCCAGCAGGTCGCTGCCCCAGCCCCACTGGAAGACGGCGACGACGACACCGAAGGCGGCGGCGACGGCGGCGACGTTCATCGCGGCGGCCTTCAGGGGTATCCCGACGGACCGGAAGGCGAGCAGGAGCAGCAGGCAGCCGAGGCCGACGACCACACCGACGAACAGGGGCAGCTTGCCCACGATGACCGTCGCGAAGTCGTCGTAGCCGGCCGTCACCCCGCCGACCTGCACATCGAGCGAGGTGCCTCGTTCGGCGCGGGGCAGCACCTCGTCGCGCAGCCGGTCGACGAGTTCGCTGGTCCGCTGCGACTGTGGGGCGGAGTCGGGTACGACGGTGAGGAACGCGGTGTCACCGCCCGCGCTGTACGTCACCGGTGTGGCCGAGGCCACGCCTTCGGTGGCGCGCAGGGTGGCGTCGAGGTTGTCGAGGGCGAGCCGGTCCTCGGCGCCGCCGACCCGCGCGACGAGGGTGAGCGGCCCGTTCACCCCGGGGCCGAGGCCGTCGGCGAGGAGGTCGTAGGCCTGGCGGGTGGTGCTGGAGCGGGGGTCGTTGCCCTGGTCGGAAGTGCCCAGGCGGAGGGAGAGGGTGGGCAGCGCGAGGACGGCGACGACGGCCAGGGCGAGCACGCCGAGCAGCCGGGGGTGGCGCTCGACGAACGCCGACCAGCGGGCGGCGAGGCCGGTCGGCAACTCCGGCTCAGGCCCGTGCTCGGCGAGCCGGCGCCGTTCGCGGCGGCTGAGGGCGCGCGGGCCGATCCAGGACAGCAGGGCGGGCAGCAGGGTCACGGAGGCCGCGACCGTCAGCACGACGGTCAGGGAGGCGGCCGTCGCGACGCCGTTGAGGAAGTCCAGGCGCAGGATCAGCATGCCCAGCAGGGCGATGCACACGGTCGCGCCCGCGAAGACGACGGCGCGGCCCGTGGTGGCCACGGCGTCCGTGGCGGCCTCGGTGACCGACAGTCCGCGCTTCAGGCCGCGCCGGTGCCGGGTGACGATGAACAGGGCGTAGTCGATGCCGACACCGAGTCCGACGAGCATGCCGAGCAGGGGCGCGAAGTCGGCGACGGTCATGGCGTGCCCGAGCAGCACGGTCCCGGCGTACGCGGTGCCGACGCCGACCAGTGCGGTGGCGATGGGCAGCAGACTGGCGGCGAGCGAGCCGAAGGCGAGGAACAGCACGACGGCGGCGACGGCCACGCCGACGGCCTCGGCGAGGTGGGTGCCGGAGGACTCGGTGAGGGCGACGGCGCTGCCGCCCAGCTCGACCCGGAGCCCGTCGCCCGCGGCGGCCTCGGCGGTGTCGACGACGGCCTGGGCCTCGCCCGGGTCGACGCCCTCGGCCGGGGCGTCGAAGGTGACGGTGGCGTAGGCGGTCCGTCCGTCCGCGCTGATCCGGGCGGCGTCCTGGTCGCCGTAGGGGCCGGTCACGGACGCGACGCCCGGCAGGTCGGCGATCTTCGCCAGGGTGCGGGTCATGGTCTGCTCGACGGCGGCGGCGCGGACGGTGCCCGACGCGGTGTGCCAGACCACGGTGTCGCTGTCGCCGCCGAGGCCGGGGAAGCCCTCCGCGAGCAGCCGGCCGGCCCGGGCGGACTCGGTGCCGGGGACGTCGTAGTCGTTGGAGTAGGCGGAGCCGGCGACGACGGCCGCAGTGGCCGTCCCGACGAGGGTCAGGAGCCAGAGCAGGACCGCGGCGAGGCGGTGCCGGACACACCAGCGTGCAAGGGCTGCCACGAAACGTGCTCCCGGAGGTGAAATGTGGATCTTTGACCGGGAACAGCGGTGAAGGAGCTGATAGGCCCGCAAAGAACGCATGAGCGAAGCCCGATCACTCTTTCAGGCGGAAGTGATCGTTTGCCCGGTTCGTGGGCTTCGTCACACGGCCGGGAGGCAGATCACAGGTGGGTGACAGGGAGGGCGTCGCCCTCGTCACCGGGTTCAGTCGGCCTGGTCACCGACCGCCATGATCATCACGCCGCCGATGAGCAGCCACAGCGCGCGCCGGGTGCGGCCCCGGGACGCCAGCACCGCGGCGAGGGCGCAGACGGCGGCGCCGAGGGCGTAGGCCGCCGGGACGAGGGCCGGGGCGGTGCCGGCGAGGCGCAGCAGCGCCGCGGCCAGACCGGCGAGGGTGAGGAGGGCGCCGGTGCCGGTCGCCGTCCAGCGGGCCCGCCGGGCGTCCTCGACGCCGTATTCCTCGTCCCCCTCCGGGCCCTGGACCGCGCGCCCGTCCGGGCCGCGATCCTGGCCCTGATCCCGGTCCCGGTCCTCGTCCTGCTCCTGGTCCTGGTCCTGATATCGGCCCTGATCCTGCTCCTGGTCCCGGCCCTGATCCTGATCCCGGCCCCGGCCCTGATCCCGGCCCCGGCCCTGATCCCGGCCCCGGTCGGCTCCCCGGCGCGGGCTCCGGGGTGTCTGCCCCGCGGTCTCCTGATCGTCCATCGCGTCGGCCCGTATGCCGTCCTGGGTGTCGGAATCGGTACGTCCACTCATGGCGGGCGAGCGTAGCGCCTCGGCCTGAGAGCCCCGGGTGCGGGCGGACGGGCGCGGCGGGGACGTGGGGGCGCTTCTGACGGAGCTCCGGGGGAGAAGGAGCGGCGTCCGGTGCGTGCCCTCGGTGTGCGGTCGGTGGAGGTACCGCCCACGCCGTTCAGGCAGTGGGGAGCGTGCCGGGCGTCGCGACGCCGCGGGAATCCGTCGGAAGCGCCCGAGGGGGACGCACCGACGACGGCGCGTCCCCCTCGGGCGGTGCGGCGGGGTCAGCCGACGCCCAGCTTCTCCAGGATGAGCTCCTTGACGCGGGCCGCGTCCGCCTGTCCGCGGGTGGCCTTCATGACCGCGCCGACCAGGGCTCCGGCCGCGGCCACCTTGCCGCCGCGGATCTTGTCCGCGACGCCCGGGTTGCCGGCGATGGCCTCCTCGACGGCGGCGGTGAGCGCGCCCTCGTCGGAGACGACCTTCAGACCGCGCCGGTCGACGACCTCGTCCGGGGTGCCCTCGCCCGCGAGGACGCCCTCGATGACCTGGCGGGCCAGCTTGTCGTTCAGGTCACCCTTGGAGACGAGCTCGGTGACCCGGGCGACCTGCTCCGGGGTGATCGCCAGCTCGTCCAGCGCCTTGCCCGACTCGTTGGCGCTGCGGGCCAGCTCACCCATCCACCACTTGCGGGCGGAGGCCGCGTCCGCACCGGCGTCGATCGTGGCGACGATCAGGTCCAGCGCGCCGACGTTGGTGATCGCCTGCATGTCCGTGGCCGAGATGCCCCACTCCGCGAGGAGCCGGTTGCGGCGGGCCAGCGGAAGCTCGGGCAGTCCGGCGCGGATCTCCTCGACCCACTCGCGCGAGGGGGCCACCGGCACCAGGTCCGGCTCGGGGAAGTACCGGTAGTCCTCGGCCTCCTCCTTCACGCGGCCCGAGGTCGTCGACCCGGTGTCCTCGTGGAAGTGGCGGGTCTCCTGGACGATCAGGCCACCGCCGCCGAGCACGGCCGCGTGCCGCTGGATCTCGAAACGGGCCGCGCGCTCCACGGACCGCAGGGAGTTCACGTTCTTCGTCTCGGAACGCGTGCCGAACTTCTCGGCGCCCTTCGGCATCAGCGACAGGTTCACGTCGCAGCGCATCTGGCCCATCTCCATGCGGGCCTCGGAGACACCGAGGGCCCGGATGACCTCGCGCAGCTCCCGCACGTACGCCCGCGCGACCTCGGGGGCGCGCTCGCCGGCGCCGACGATCGGCTTGGTGACGATCTCGATCAGCGGGATGCCGGCGCGGTTGTAGTCGAGCAGCGAGTGCGAGGCGCCGTGGATACGGCCGGTGGCGCCGCCGACGTGCGTCGACTTGCCGGTGTCCTCCTCCATGTGGGCGCGCTCGATCTCCACGCGGAAGGTTTCGCCGTCCTCCAGCTGCACGTCGAGGTAACCGTCGAAGGCGATCGGCTCGTCGTACTGGGAGGTTTGGAAGTTCTTCGGCATGTCCGGATAGAAGTAGTTCTTCCGGGCGAAGCGGCACCACTCGGCGATCTCGCAGTTCAGCGCGAGACCGATCTTGATCGCGGACTCGACGCCGGTCGCGTTGACGACCGGGAGCGAGCCGGGCAGGCCGAGGCAGGTGGGGCAGGTCTGCGTGTTGGCGCCCTGACCGAGTGCGGTCGAACAACCGCAGAACATCTTGGTCTTGGTGCCGAGTTCGACATGGACCTCGAGGCCCATGACGGGGTCGTACGACGCCAGCGCGTCCTCGTACGACACCAGGTCGGTCGTGGTGGTCACGGTGAAACTTCCCTCTCAGCCCAGCAGGACGTCGTCGTCGCCCAGCCGCTTCAGCTCGCGGTAGAGGATGGCGAGGCCGGTGACGATGGCGGCGGCGGACAAGGTGGCGTCGATCAGGACGAGCGTGTCGTTCTCGACGCGGGCCTTCTTGAGACGCTTGGCGACACCGATCGCGCCGAACGCGGTGGTGGCCATGGTCAGGTACGTGCCGGACTTGGACTTCTTGAAGCCCTTGGCCTTGGTCAGTGCACTCACAGCGACGGAGCCTCCTCGAGCAGCGGGTGGCCCCACTTTTCCACGAAGGCGGCCTCGACGGCGGCGCCGACCTTGTACAGCCTGTCGTCCTTCAGCGCCGGGGCGATGATCTGGAGGCCGACCGGGAGGTTGTCCTCCGGGGCGAGACCGCAGGGCAGCGACATGGCCGCGTTGCCCGCCAGGTTGGTCGGGATGGTGCACAGGTCGGCCAGGTACATCGCCATCGGGTCGTCGGCGCGCTCGCCGATCGGGAAGGCGGTGGTCGGGGTCGTCGGGGAGACGATCACGTCGACCTGCTCGAAGGCCTTCTCGAAGTCGCGCGTGATGAGCGTGCGGACCTTCTGGGCGGAGCCGTAGTACGCGTCGTAGTAGCCGGAGCTGAGCGCGTACGTGCCGAGCATGATGCGGCGCTTGACCTCGGGGCCGAAACCCGCCTCACGGGTGAGGGAGGTGACCTCCTCGGCGGAGTGGTTGCCGTCGTCGCCGGTCCGCAGGCCGTAGCGCAGGCCGTCGAAGCGGGCGAGGTTGGACGAACACTCCGACGGCGCGATCAGGTAGTACGCCGACAGCGCCAGGTCGAAGGACGGGCAGTCCAGTTCGACGATCTCGGCACCCAGCTCCTTCAGGAGGGCGACGGACTCGTCGAAGCGCTGGATCACACCGGCCTGGTAGCCCTCGCCGCGGAACTGCTTGACCACGCCGACGCGCATCCCGGCGACGCTGCCGTTGCGGGCGGCCTCGACGACCGGCGGCACCGGGGCGTCGATGGAGGTCGAGTCGAGCGGGTCGTGGCCGGCGATGACCTCGTGCAGCAGGGCCGCGTCCAGGACCGTACGGGCGCAGGGGCCGCCCTGGTCGAGGGAGGAGGAGAAGGCCACCATGCCGTAGCGGGAGACGGCCCCGTACGTCGGCTTCACGCCGACCGTGCCGGTGACGGCGGCCGGCTGGCGGATGGAGCCGCCGGTGTCGGTGCCGATGGCGAGCGGGGCCTCGAAGGAGGCGAGGGCGGCGGACGAGCCGCCGCCGGAGCCGCCGGGGATGCGGGTGAGGTCCCAGGGGTTGCCGGTCGGGCCGTAGGCGCTGTTCTCCGTCGACGACCCCATGGCGAACTCGTCCATGTTGGTCTTGCCGAGGATGACGACGTCGGCGGCCTTCAGCTTCTTGGTGAGGGTCGCGTCGTACGGCGGGATCCAGCCTTCGAGGATCTTGGAGCCGACGGTCGTCGGGATGCCCTCGGTGGTGAAGATGTCCTTGAGCGCGAGGGGGACGCCGGCCAGCGGGCCGAGCTTCTCGCCGCGCTCCCGCTTCTCGTCCACGGCGCGGGCCTGGGCCAGGGCACCCTCGCGGTCGACGTGGAGGAAGGCGTGCACCTTCTCGTCGACGGCCTCGATCCGGGCCAGGTGGGCCTCGGCGACCTCGACGGCGGTGAGCTCGCCGGAGGCGATCTTCGCGGCGATCTCGGCCGCGGTGAGCTTGATGATGTCCGTCATGACGGTTAGTCCTCCCCCAGGATCTGCGGCACCTTGAAACGCTGCTGCTCCTGGGCCGGGGCGCCGGAGAGCGCCTGCTCGGGGGTGAGCGACGGACGGACCTCGTCCACCCGCATGACGTTCGTCAGCGGGAGGGGGTGCGAGGTCGGCGGTACGTCTTGGTCGGCGACCTCACTGACGCGGGCGACCGCGCCGATGATGTCGTCCAGCTGTCCCGCGAAGTGGTCGAGCTCTTCGGGCTTCAGCTCCAGACGCGCCAGCCGGGCGAGGTGGGCGACCTCCTCGCGCGTGATGCCAGGCATGCAGCGTTCCTCTGGGGTGAGTATGTGTGGTGTGGGCCCAATCCTAGGGGGCGGGGCCCGCAACCCGTGAAACGGTCGCCGCCCGCGGGGCCCCGGCGTTCGGCGCCGGCCCCCCGTCGGCCGGTGACGCGACCGCGCCCGGACGGCGAAGGCCGACCGGGCCGGGCCCGTCCCGTCCCGCCCTTCCCTCCGGCCCCTAGTGCGGCGGACGCCTGCGGAGGGTGCCCGCGACAGGCGCCTTGAGCTGCCGACCGCGCGTTTCACGGCCGGGGTGAGCTGATGCCCCGGCCTAAGAGCCCGCCCGCTCAGCTGGGCCGGACGGGTGGGCGCGGGGTGACGTGACGGCCGGTGTGCCGGGCAGCCGGGCGGCCGGTGACCAGGGTGGCCGGTGTCCGGGGCGGCCGGTCTGCCGGGCGGCCGCCGACGGCGGGCGGCCCGTCACACTGCAACGCCCGCTCTCCGGTCGGTCCGGCGACGGACCGGCCAATGGACGGGCCGGCGCAGGGACGGGGGTTCGGGGACGGGTGTGCCAAGGGACGGGCCGGCAAAGGGACGGGTGGGCCAAGGAACGGGCGGGCTATTCGTCCGCGGCCGCCGCCGGGAGGACCGCCGCGGGGCGCTGCCAGCCCCGGGAGCCCCGGGCCCGCAGCCAGGCCGTGGTCTCCTCGGGGGGCATCGCCGCGGCCACCAGCCAGCCCTGGACCGCGTCGCAGCCCAGGTCGCGCAGGCGTTCCCAGGTCTCGTCGTCCTCGACGCCCTCGGCGACCACCAGGAGTCCCAGGGAGTGCGCGAGGTCGACCGTGCAGCGCACGATCTCCGCGTCCTCGGTGTCCACCGCCAGCCGGGCCACGAAGGAGCGGTCGATCTTCAGCTCGCTCACCGGCAGCCGGCGCAGGTGGACGAGCGAGGAGTAACCGGTGCCGAAGTCGTCCAGGGACATCTTCACGCCGTGCCCGGTCAGCCCGTTGAGGGTGTCGGCGGCGCGCTGCGGGTCCTCCAGCAGGACGTGTTCGGTTATCTCCAGCTGGAGCGCTCCCGCGGGGACGCCGTGCCGGGCGAGGCGCGCGGCGACGGAGCCGGCGAAGCCGGGGGTGTGGACGTCGCGCGGGGAGACGTTCACCGCGACCGGGACGTACAGCCCCTGGGACCGCCACTCGGCGACCTGGCCGAGCGCGGTGTCCAGGACGTACTCCGTGAGGTGCGGCATCAGCCCGGACGACTCGGCGATCGCTATGAACTCGTCCGGCGGGACCTTCCCCCGCTCGGGGTGCACCCAGCGCACCAGCGCCTCCAGGCCGGCGACCTGCCCGTCGAAGCGGACCTTGGGCTGGTAGTGCAGCTGCACCTCGTGCGCGTCCAGCGCGCGCCGCAGATCGCCGAGGAGGCCGAGCCGGTCGGGGGTGTTGGAGTCGCGCTTGGACTCGTAGACCTCGACGGCCGTACGGTCCCGCTTGGCCTGGTACATCGCGATGTCCGCCCGGCGCAGCAGCCCCTCGGCGTCGAGGGCGTGGTCGGGGAAGACGGCGACGCCGGCGCTGGCCTCCAGGACGAGGGTGAGCCCGTCGAGGTCGAGCGGCGAGCTGAGGGCGGAGACGAGTCCGCGGGCGACGCGGGCGGCGGAGGTGGTGGAGTCGGCGACGGGCAGTAAGACGGCGAACTCGTCGCCGCCGAGCCGGGCGACCTCGGCCCCGCGCGGGAGGGCGACCCGGAGCCGGTCGGCTATCTGGAGCAGCAGCCGGTCGCCGGCGAGATGACCGAGGGTGTCGTTGACGGACCGGAAACGGTCGAGGTCGATCAGCATGAGTGCGGCCCGGGCGCCGATGCGTTCGGCGTCGTCCAGGGCGGTCCAGATGCGCTCCCCCAGCCACTGCCGGTTGGGCAGTCCGGTGAGCGGGTCGCGCAGTTGCTCCTCGGCCCGCGCGCGGGCCATCCACAGGGTGGAGTCGAGGGCGATGAGCGGGATGGCGAACAGCGGCAGCAGGATCGGCTCGGCCACGGCGACCACGCACACCAGGGGGGCGATGCCGAGCAGGGCGACCGCGACCAGTCCCTGCCGGACCAGGGCGGTGCGGGCGACGGTGGGCAGACCGCCGGCGCGCGGCGCGTGCAGGTACCAGAGCAGGACGCGGGTGACCGCGAGGTAGGCGACGGCGACGAGGGCCACCTGGGGGGCGGTGTAGAGCGTCCAGGTGTCCGGGGTCCACGGCCGCTCGACGGACGGCACCCGGCCGCAGGCGGCCAGCAGCAGCGCGCCGGTGCCGATACCGAGGATGTCCGCGGCGCCGTGCAGGACACCCTGCCGCCAGCGGTGGCGCCGGGCCGCGCCGACCAGGACGACGACGGTGAGGCTGACCAGTCCGGCCGGCACCCAGCCGTACAGCAGCAGGACGGCGAGGGTGAGGGCGGCGCCGGAGCCGGTGCCGCCCCACCAGCGGGCCCGGCCGAGCATGACCAGGTGTCCGACGATGACGCCGGTGAGGAGGGCCAGCGACCAGCCGGCGGTGCCGGCCGGGAAGAGCGCGTGGGGGCCGGTGAAGGCGCGGTAGAAGCCGGCGCCGAGGACGAACCCGGCCGCCGCGACGACCGCCGCGGGCAGCGGGGGCCAGGACGGGTGCCGGTCGGCGCCGCCACCGGGTGCCACCGCGGCGACGGCTCCGGGGGCGAGCCCGCCGGAGGCGCACCGGGCCACCGAGGCGTGCGGAGCGCCCGCGTGCTCCTGCGCGCGTTCGGACCACACCACCCACCGGCTGCCCCACCAGGTGCCGGCGGCCCGGCGTCGGCGCAGCCGTGACTCCGTGGCGGCGCTCTCGGTCGGTTCCATTCCCGTCCCTCTCACAGCCGGCGGTGCCCACGCCACGCGGCCCGTTGCCCGACAGCCTCCGGGCGGCGCCGCGTTGGGCGGCCCTTCCCCCTGCTCAACCGGAGCACGAGGATGCCCCGACCGCAGCTGGGCACGGCAGGCGCACATCTCAACAGTAGGCCGCAGAAGGCGTCCACGGGCAGCGGTCGTCGACGGTTGCCCGAATGCGCCCCGGCCACCCGTATGCATCTGATATGCGCCGATCGGGTGGCCTTCAACCGCCGTCGCCCGCTACCGGGTCACTGCTCCGGCGCCGGGAGCGCGGCGTCGGCCGCGGCGTCCGGGCCCTGTTCGAGCAGGACGGTGAAGCCGTCCTCGTTCAGAACAGGCACCTTGAGCTGCATCGCCTTGTCGTACTTCGACCCGGGATTGTCCCCCACGACGACGAACGACGTCTTCTTCGAAACCGAACCGGTCACCTTCGCTCCGCGGCTCTGGAGGGCGTCCTTGGCGCCGTCGCGGGTGAAGTGCTCCAGTGTGCCGGTCACGACGACCGTCAGGCCCTCCAGCGGGCGCGGACCCTCGTCCTGTGCGGAGCCTTCCTCCTCCGTACGGACCCCGGCGGCCTTCCACTTGCGGAGGATCTCCTGGTGCCACTCCTCGGCGAACCACTCCTTGAGGGAGGCGGCGATGATCGGGCCGACGCCTTCCGTGCCGGCCAGTTCCTCCTCGCTCGCCCCCTCGATGCGCTCGATGGAGCGGAACTCGCGCGCGAGCGCCTCGGCGGCGACCGGTCCCACGTGCCGGATGGACAGGCCGGTGAGGACCCGCGCCAGCGGCCGCTCCTTGGCGGCCGCGATGTTGTCCAGCATGGCCAGCGCGTTCTTCTTCGGCTCGCCCTGCTGGTTGGCGAAGACCGTGACGACCTTCTCCTCGCCGGTCTTCGGGTCGCGCTTGGGCAGGCCGCTGTCCTGGTCCAGGACGTAGGCCTTGATGGGCAGGAGCCGCTCGATGGTGAGGTCGAACAGGTCGCCCTCGTCGGCCAGCGGCGGATCCGCCGGTTCCAGCGGCTTGGTGAGGGCCGCGGCGGCGACGTACCCGAAGTGCTCGATGTCCAGGGCCTTGCGGCCGGCGAGGTAGAAGAGGCGCTCGCGCAACTGGGCCGGGCAGGTGCGGGCGTTGGGGCAGCGCAGGTCGACGTCGCCCTCCTTCATCGGCCGCAGCGGCGTCCCGCACTCGGGGCACTCGGCCGGCATCACGAACTCCCGCTCGGTGCCGTCGCGCAGGTCGACGACCGGTCCGAGGATCTCCGGGATGACGTCACCGGCCTTGCGCAGCACCACCGTGTCGCCGATGAGGACGCCCTTGGCCTTGACGACGTCCTGGTTGTGCAGGGTCGCGAACTCGACCTCGGACCCGGCCACCGTCACCGGCTCGACCTGGGCGTACGGCGTGACACGGCCCGTACGGCCCACGCCCACACGGATGTTGACGAGCTTGGTGTTGACCTCCTCCGGCGCGTACTTGTACGCGATCGCCCAGCGCGGCGCCCGCGAGGTGGAGCCGAGCCGGCCCTGGAGGGGGATCTCGTCGAGCTTGACGACGACACCGTCGATCTCGTGCTCCACCGAGTGGCGGTTCTCGCCGTAGTACGCGATGAACTCCCGTACGCCGTCGAGGCCGTCGACGACCCGGTTGTGCGGGGAGGTCGGCAGACCCCACGTCTTGAGCAGGTCGTAGGCCTCGGAGAGCCGGGTGAGGCCCTCGTAGCCCTCCAGCGCCCCGATGCCGTGGACGACCATGTGCAGCGGGCGGGTGGCCGTCACGCGCGGGTCCTTCTGGCGCAGCGAACCGGCCGCCGCGTTGCGCGGGTTGGCGAAGGGCTTGTCGCCGGCCTCCACCAGGCGGGCGTTGAGCTCCTCGAACTTCTCCATCGGGAAGTAGACCTCGCCGCGGATCTCCACCAGCGTGGGGACGCCGTCGCCGGACAGCCGGTCCGGGATCTCCGCGATCGTGCGCACGTTGGGCGTGATGTCCTCGCCGGTGCGGCCGTCGCCGCGGGTCGCCGCGCGCGTGAGGCGCCCGTGCTCGTAGGTGAGGTTCACGGCCAGGCCGTCGACCTTCAGCTCGCACAGGAAGTGGTGCGCGGACGCGCCCACGTCCTTGTGGACGCGCTCGGCCCATGCGGCCAGTTCCAGGTCGTCGAAGGCGTTGTCCAGGGAGAGCATGCGCTCGCGGTGCTGGACCGCCGTGAACTCCGTCGCGTACGCGCCCGCCACCTTCTGGGTCGGCGAGTCGGGCGTGCGCAGCTCGGGGTACTCCTGCTCCAGCGCCTCCAGGGACCGCAGGAGCCGGTCGAACTCCGCGTCGCTGATGACGGGGGCGTCCTTCACGTAGTACCGGAAGCGGTGCTCCTCGATCTGCTCAGCGAGCTGCGCATGCTGCTCCCGTGCCTCGGTGGGCACCGTCGTGTCCGCTTGCTTGTCGCCGGCCACCGTGTTGTCCTCCCGTTACTCTGGGTTGTCCGCGAGGGATCTCGCCGCCCGGACGCAGTGCGCGAGTGCCTGTCGTGCGTACGCGGGGGAAGCGCCCGCGAGGCCGCACGCCGGCGTGATCGTGACCGCGTCCGCGAGCAGCCCCGGTCGCAGCCCCAGCCTGCGCCACAGCGTCCTGACACCCATGACGCTACCGGCAGGGTCCGACAATGGGCCGTCCGTCCCCGGCACGACACCGGCGAACAGCCGGGTACCCGCTTCCACCGCCTCCCCGATCGCGTCGTCGTCACGCTCGGTGAGCAGGGAGAAGTCGAACGAGATACCCGCCACTCCGGCCCTGCGCAGGAGCGCGAACGGGACGTCCGGAGCGCACGAGTGGACGACGACGGGACCGTCGCCGTGCACCCCCGCCACGTCCCGGAGGCCGGCCTCGACGACCTGGCGGTCGACGGCGCGGTGGGTGCGGTAGCCGCTGGCGGTCCGCACCTGCCCGCGCAGGACGGCGGTGAGGGAGGGCTCGTCGAGCTGGAGCACCACCTGCGCGCCCGGCACGCGGCGCCGCACCTCCGCGAGGTGCCCGCGCAGGCCCTCGGTGAGGGACGCGGCCAGGTCGCGGCAGGCGCCGGGGTCGGAGAGGGCGGCCTCGCCGTTCCTGAGTTCCAGAGCGGCGGCGAGGGTCCAGGGACCGACCGCCTGGACCTTCAGGGGTCCTTCGTAGCCCTGGGTGAACTCCTCCAGCGCGTCCAGGTCCTCCCCCAGCCACGCCCTCGCCCGCCGGGTGTCCCGGCCCGGCCGGTCCCCCAGGCGCCAGCCGCTGGGCTCCACGCGCGCGTACAGCTCCACCAGCAGGCCCGCCGTCCGGCCGATCATGTCGGCGCCGGGGCCCCGGGCGGGCAGCTCGGCGAGGAACGGGAAGTCCTCGAAGGAGCCGGTGACGGTCTTGGCGGCCTCCCGGGCGTCGCCGCCGGGCAGGGAGCCGATCCCGGTGGCGGGGCCGAAGGCGAAGTGTGCGTTCACGGGGGAAGCCTACGTAGGTCTCCGGGCGCGCGGTCGCCCCGCCCCGGGCGGCGGCCGCCCGGGGCCCTCGCTCAGCGACCGGGCCGTACCGTCAGGTCGTTGACCTCCGCGTCCCTCGGCAGGTCGAGCGCCATCAGGATCGTCGTCGCGACCGACTCGGCGTCGATCCAGCGGGCGGGGTCGTACTCCTCGCCCAACTGCTGGTGGACCTTGGCCTGCATGGGGCTCGCCGTGCGGCCGGGGTAGACGGAGGTGACGCGGACGCCGCCCGCGTGCTCCTCGTGCCGCAGGGAGTCGGCCAGCGCCTTCAGGCCGTGCTTGGAGGCGGCGTAGGCCGACCATTCGGCGTGGGCCCGCAGCCCGGCCCCGGAGTTGACGAACACCACGTGTCCGCGCGTGGCCCGGAGCTGCGGCAGGAAGTGCCGGGTCAGCTCGGCGGGGGCGATGAGGTTGACGTTGAGCTGGTGGCGCCAGGACTTGGGGGTGAGGTCGCCGACCGGGCCCAGGTCGACCACGCCGGCGATGTGCAGCAGGGAGTCCACCCGGTCGGGGAGCGTCTGGTGGGAGAAGGCCCAGGACAGCTTGTCGGGGTCGGCCAGGTCACCGACGAGCGTCCTCGCCCCGGGGAACTCCGCCGCCAGCTCCTTCGCCCGTCCCGCGTCGCGCGCGTGCAGCACGAGGTCGTCCCCGCGCGCGTGGAGCCGGCGGGCGACGGCCGCACCGATGCCGGAGCCCGCTCCGGTGATCACATGAGTAGCCATGCCCGCCATGCTCGCACCACCGGGCGCCGCGCTCACACGACGCCCTGGCTCTCCTCCAGGTAGGCCAGCGCCCCGACCGGCTCCTCCGCGAAGAACACCAGGTCGGTCAGCGGCCGGGGCAGGAAGCCCTCGGCGTCCATCCGCCGGAACTGCTCCTTGAGGCCGTCGTAGAAGCCGGCGGTGTTCAGCAGGACGACCGGCTTGTCGGTGTGCCCGTGCTTCTTCAGCTCCAGGATCTCGGTGGCCTCGTCGAGCGTGCCCGTACCACCGACCATGATCACGACCGCGTCGGCCTTCTCCAGCAGGAGCCGCTTGCGCTCGGCGAGGTCACGCGCGACGACCATCTCGTCGGATCCCTGCCGCGCCTTCGCCGCGAGGAAGTCCACCGACACCCCGCACAGCCGGCCGCCCGCCTCCTGGACGCCGTCGGCCACCACCTTCATCAGCCCGACGTCGGAACCGCCCCACACGAGCGTGTGGCCGCCCTTGCCGAGCAGTTCGGCGAACTCACGGGCGGGGCGGGTGTAGCGGTCGTCGAGGTCGGCGGCGGAGAGGAAGACGCAGATACGCATGCCCTACACCGTACGCGGGAACACCCGGCCGCCCGCGCGCGCTGTTCCGGTATGGCACAAGGACACACGATCACGATCGAGCGGGAGACCCTGCGCGTCAGGGCGGTCCACGGCGACCGGGTGCTGGCCGAGAGCGACCGGCCCCTCGTCCTGCGGGAGACCGGCTGTCCGGTGCGGTACTACCTGCCCGCCGAGGACGTCCGCGTGGACCTGCTCACCCCGTCCGACACCCGCACGCACTGCCCCTTCAAGGGCACGGCGTCCTACTGGTCACTGCCCGGCGCGCCCGACCTGGTGTGGGCGTACCCCGACCCGAAGCCGGACGTGGCCGCGATCAAGGACCACTTCTGCTTCTACGAGGTGAGCGTCTCGCCTGCGTGACGGCGGGACCGCGTGACATTCCCCGCGGTGCGGCCGGTGGCTTCCCCGTCGTCACCGGCCGCACCTCCCCCACGCCCCGGCGGGCGCCGTCCTGACCCCCCGGGACGGCACGACCGAGCCTGTCGATCGCCGGTCGGGGACGCAACGGCGTCCGGCTGTCCCGGACGGGTGACGGCTGTCCGGGCTGGCCACGCCGTTGTCCGGATTCCGTTCCGGACAAGGGCGGACCTGTCCGAATCCCCCGTTGTCCCTCAAACGGGCTCTGCAACACCATGCGTGCATGGGGAACCTGGGAGAGCTGTCGCCCTATGCGGCCAGGGACGCCGCCGGCTTCGTCGCGTCGATGCAGCGGCTCAAGGAGCGCGCCGGGCTGACCTATCGGGAGCTGGAGGAGAAAGCCGCCCGCAACGGTGACGTGCTGGCGCGCAGCACGCTGGCCGACGTCCTGCGCCGGACGACCCTGCCGCGCGCGGACATCGTCGCCGCCTTCGTCCGCGCCTGCGGGGACGGACAGCACGTCGACGCCTGGCTCCAGGCCAGGGACCGGCTCGCCACCGCGGACCCGGCGGGAACGGCCGGTTCCGATGGCCCGGCAGCGCCCACCGACCCCGCGGACCCGACGGACCCGGCCGCCCCCCGCGCCGAGGACGCCGGAGCACCCGGCCCCGGCCCCGGAACTCCCGTGCCCGGCCCCGGATCGCCCGTCCCCTCCGGGCCCCGTCCGGCCCGAGCCCGCACCCGGGTCCTCGTCGCCGCGCTGCTGGCCCCGCTGCTCGCCTTCGCCGCCTGGGTCCTGCTCGCCCACGGCACGGGCTCCTCCGACGACTCCGACGGCTCCGGCGACGCGGACGCGGCGGCCGCCGCGAACACCGCGTCCCGGGCCCCCGTCGACGGCTGGGTCACCGTGCGCCCCGCCCGCGCGCCGGAGCTCTGCCTGACGGACGGACGGGACCGGGGCGGCGCCTACCCGAACGCCGTCGCCGTCCAGCGCCCCTGCGCCGAAGTCCCGGTTCCGCGTACGTACCTGGAACCGGCGGGAGAGGGCCTCTACCGCATCCAGTGGCACCACCCCGAGATGGGCAAGGGCTGTCTGACGGTGATGGAGTCCGGGCCGGTCAAGGGCATGCTGGAGCCCCGCGACGACTGCACGCAGGGGACCCTGTTCCGGCTGGAGCCCGTCTCCGACGACGCCGACGAGGGCTTCCGGATGCGGCCGGCCCACGGCAGCCGCTGCGTCGGACTGGCCGGGGACGGCAGCGCGGAGGGGGCGGAGGCCATCGAGGAGCGCTGTACCGGTGCGGCCGACCAGCGCTTCCTCGTGCGGGCGGACTGAGCGCGCACCGGGCGGTCCAGCGGTCGGCGAACCCGGCCGTCGCCCCGCCCGGCACGGCCCCGCCACCCCGACAACTCCCGCCGGGTCTGACAGTCTGCACAGACATGGACAAGAAGACCCTTTCGCGCGACGGTACCTCCCTCGCGTACGGCATCAGGGGACAGGGCCCGGCGGTCGTCCTCGTCAGCGGCGCGATGTCCACGGGCACCACCGTCGCACCACTGGCCGGCCTCCTCGCGCAACGCTTCACCGCCCTCTGGTACGACCGCCGGGGCCGCGGCGAGAGCGGTGACACCGCGCCCTACGCGGTGGAACGCGAGGTCGAGGACATCGCGGCGCTGATCGACGCGGCGGGCGGTGAGGCGGCGCTGTACGGCGTCTCCTCGGGCGGCGCGCTGGCCCTGGAGGCGGCGGCGAGCGGGCTGCCGGTGAGCCGGGTCGCGGTGTACGAGACGCCGTACGCGGACTTCTCGGACGACGGCGCCGAGCGTTGCGCCGTCTACACCGAGCGCCTCACCGAGGCACTCGGGCAGGACCGGCGCGGGGACGCGGTCGAGCTGTTCCTGCGGCGGACGGGCCTGGCGGAGAGCGTGATCGGGGGCGCCCGCCAGTCACCGATGTGGGCCGGCATGGAGGCCATCGCCCCGACCCTGGCCTACGACGACGCCCTGATGGGCGACGGCCTGGTGCCCCGGCACCGGCTGGCCTCGCTCGGCGTCCCCGTGCTGGCCGTGGCAGGCGCGGCGAGCCCCGCGTGGATGCGCGAGGCCGCGCGCGCGGTGGCGGACGCGGTCCCGCGCGGCGCCTACCGCACGCTGGAGGACCAGACACACATGGTGGACCCGAACGTCCTGGCGCCGGTGCTGGCGGAGTTCCTCGCGGAATAGGCCCTCATGCGGTCAGGGTGACGCCCGCGCGGACGGTCGGCGGCCACGTCCGGGCGGGCATCCACTCGGTGCCGCGCGCGGCTCGCGCGCGGGGAGCCCGCCAGGGAGTTTCGGCCTTGCGATCAAGCCGTGACGGACTCCGGCGGCAGGGCCAGTTCGAACCAGATCGTCTTCCCGGCCGGCCCGTACGGCCCCTCGTCCGTCCCGCAGCCGCCCCAGCGGTCGGCGAGCAGGTCGAGGATCAGCAGTCCACGGCCCCCGTCGGCGTGTACCGGCGCGGCCGGGGGCGGCACCAGCGGGGGCAGATCGGGACCCATGTCCCAGACACTGACCCGGAGTACGGGGTCCAGCCAGTGCAGGCGGACGAGGGCGGGCCCCTTGGTGTGCCGGACGGAGTTCGTCGCGAGTTCCGAAGTCAGCAGCTCGGCCCGGTCCACGAGTCCGGCGAGACCGTGGGCGGCGAGGACGGCCCGGAGCGTGAGGCGGGCGATGCCGGGGGCGCGGGGGTCGCAGGGGAAGTGGAGCTCGTAGGTCCAGGGGGCGGTGAAGGGGAGGGGGGCGGGGTGGGTGGGGGGAGGGGGCTCGGGGTCGTCGGCGTGGGGGGTGGGGGTGGCGGGGCTGGTGGGGGGTCGGGTCACGCGGCACCTCCGTTGGTGCGGGTGGCTGTGGTGAGGAGCGGGGTCGTGCCCCGCGCGGGCCATGTCCTCCGAGTCCGCGTCGGGTCGGTGCCGTTGCCGGTCCGTGAACCGCTGTCCCGGTGGACCGGGAGGGCGGGCCACGGTGGTCCGGTGCACTTCCGTCGGGCGGGGTAGGGCGGTGGCTTGGATCACAAGCTAGCCCCGAGACTAAAACTCGTGCTACCTCATTCACTAAAACGGGTCTTATCCGAGTTGCGCGTGGACGATCGCGCACAGAGGTCGGCAAACTGTGCGCGCGAGCAAGGAGTTGACCCATGGCACCACGTCACACACCCACGATTCGTCAGCGGCGCTTCGGCGCTGAACTCAGACGACTCCGTGACTCCATCGGCATGTCCGCCCCTGTTGCCGCCGAGCGGCTGGGAGTGGATCGCACGATGATCTCCAACATCGAATCCGGCCGCTTCGGCATCAGCGAGGAGCGCCTACGACGTCTGGCGAGTATCTACGAGTGCGACGACGACGGGTTGATCGACGCACTTGCCTCGATGACCGGCGGGCGCGCTCGGGGCTGGTGGGACGAGTACCGAGGCAAAATCCCGCCCGATTTCCTGGACGTGGCGGAACTCGAACATCACGCCACGAGCCTGCGGACGCTCCAGACGGCCCACATCCCCGGGTTGTTCCAGACCGAGGAGCACGCCCGCGCGCTGTTCGACCTCTTCGTCCCGGCGTTGCCACGGCTGGAGGTCGAGCTACGCGTGGCGCATCGCCTGGCCCGGCACGGTGTCGTCGCGGTCGATCCTGGTGTGCCCTACGTGGGCCTGGTCTACGAGGCCGCCCTGCATCTCCGGATCGGTGGCCGCCAAGTGGCCAAGGCCCAGTTGCACCACCTGTTGGAGGAAAGCGAGCGTCCCAACGTCACCCTGCTAGTCATTCCGCTCGCGGCAGAGGGGTTCCCCATGGCCGGGGACTCACTGATGTACGCCACCGCAGCGAGCCCTCACCTGGACACTGTCGAGGTGGACTCAGCCGTCGGTGCCGTCTTCTTCGACTCACCGACCCAGCTGTCCAACTTCCGTCGGCGGCTGGACTTGGTCGAACGCGTGGCGTTGAATCCCGAAGAGTCGAGGAACCGCATCCTTGAAATCGCCGGAGATCTGTAAGAGGTGCCCCAGTGCCCAGCGTGACCTGGACGAAGTCCTCCTTCTCGGAGGCCGCGGGCAACGCCTGCGTCGAGATAGCCGCTCCGAGCCCCGACGGAGTCGCCGTGCGCGAGAGCGAGAGCCCGGCCCGCGTGCTGACCACGGGCCGGGCTGCGCTGGGCGCGCTGATAGGGGGCGTCAAGGCGGGGCTCGACAGGAGCGTTGCGAGCTCCGCTCGGGCCTGCCCGCCGAGCAGGTCCTCGACGACCGCTCGCTGAACCGTCTCCGGTGTGGCGGGGGAGGCGACCCGCCGGTCACTTCCCCTTGCGGACGATCCGCAGGGGGAAGCCTGTGACGGCGGCGGGCCCGGGGCCAGCCCTCAAGATCTTCTCTAGGCCACCCCGGCCGTCGCGCGCGTGGTCGACGCGATCGTCGCCGATCCCACCACCCGGGTGCCGTCGTACAGCACGATCGCCTGGCCGGGGGCGACGCCGCGGACCGGGTCGGTGAAGGTGACCTCCAGGCGGCCGTCGACGAGTGCGGCGGTCACCTCGGTCTCGCCGCCGTGGGCGCGCAGCTGGGCGGTGTAGGTGCCGGGGCCGGTGGGGGCGGCTCCGCACCAGCGGGGCTTGACGGCCGTGAGGCCCGTCACGTCGAGGGCGGCCGCGGGGCCCACCGTCACGCGGTTGTCGACCGGGGAGATGTCGAGGACGTAGCGCGGCTTGCCGTCGGCGGCCGGGGTCCCGATGCGCAGGCCCTTGCGCTGGCCGATGGTGAAGCCGTACGCGCCGTCGTGCGTGCCGAGCTTGTTGCCGGCCTCGTCGACGATGTCGCCCTCGGCCGTGCCCAGCCGCTGGGCGAGGAAGCCCTGGGTGTCGCCGTCGGCGATGAAGCAGATGTCGTGGGAGTCGGGCTTCTTGGCGACGGCCAGCCCCCGGCGCTCGGCCTCGGCGCGGATCTCTTCCTTGGTGGTGACGGTGTCGCCGAGGGGGAAGAGGGCGTGGGCGAGCTGCCGCTCGTCGAGCACGCCGAGGACGTAGGACTGGTCCTTGGCCATGTCGGAGGCCCGGTGCAGGGCGCGGGATCCGTCGGGCAGGGTCACGACCTTCGCGTAGTGGCCGGTGCACACCGCGTCGAAGCCCAGGGCGAGCGCCTTGTCGAGGAGCGCGGCGAACTTGATCTTCTCGTTGCAGCGCAGGCAGGGGTTGGGGGTGCGGCCGGCCTCGTACTCGGCGACGAAGTCCTCGACGACGTCCTCGCGGAAGCGGTCGGCGAGGTCCCAGACGTAGAAGGGGATGCCGATGACGTCGGCGGCGCGGCGGGCGTCACGGGAGTCCTCGATGGTGCAGCAGCCCCGCGCGCCGGTGCGGAACGATTGCGGGTTCGCGGAGAGCGCGAGGTGGACGCCGGTGACGTCGTGACCGGCTTCCGCGGCGCGGGCGGCGGCGACGGCGGAGTCGACCCCGCCGGACATGGCGGCGAGGACGCGGAGGGGACGCTGTGAGGTCTCAGTCATAGCCCTTCAAGAGTACGGGGCGCGGGGAACCGCGGGCCGCGGATATCCGTTGGTCGGATCGAGGGGCGGGGTGGGCGCGGTGGGCGCCCCGGAGCGGGGACGGGCGCGGGGGGACGAGGATGCGGGACGAAGAGGGGCAGAGCGGGCGTATGGGGGTGCGGGACGCAGAGGGGCAGGGCGGGCGTATGGGGGTGCGGGACAAGGACGCGGACCGGCGGCTCGGGCGGCGGGCGCTGCTGGTCGGCGGGGCGGCGGCGGCCGTGGGGTCGGCGGTGCTGGCGCGGGACGAGCTGGCGCGGCTGTGGTGGCGGGTGCCGGGGGTGGAGAAGCCGCGGGTGGAGGGCGCGGTCGACTTCCGGGGCGCGCGCTGGGTGGCCGCGTCGGAGGCCAACTTCCGCTGGGCGGACCGGCCGGACGACTACGGCATCGACACGGTGGTCGTCCATGTCACGCAGGGCGACTACGCGAGCGCGGTGCGGGCGTTCCAGGATCCGGAGCACCAGGCGGCCGCGCACTACATCGTCGGCCAGGACGGGCGCGTGGCGCAGATGATCCGCGAGCTGGACGTGGCGTACCACGCGGGCAACCGCGCGTACAACGAGCGGAGCATCGGCATCGAACACGAGGGCTTCGTGGACCGGCCGCAGGACTTCACCGACGCCATGTACACGGCGTCGGCGCGCCTGACGGCCGGGATCTGCCGCCGGTACGGCATACCCGTAGACCGTGAGCACATCATCGGGCACGTGGAGGTGCCGGGGACGGACCACACCGACCCGGGCGAGCACTGGGACTGGGACCGGTATCTGCGGCTGGTGCGGGAGGCGCGCACGGCGTCCGCGTGACCCGCGGCCGGGGTGGCGGGGCCGTGACCGGGGTGGCGGGGCCCCGGGGTGGCGGAGCCGTGGCCGGGGTGGCGGGGCCCCGGGGCGCCGCCACCGCGCGGGGAGCGGGTCCGGGCCGGGCCCTACATGAGTCCTGCGGCGCGTGCCCGTTCGACGGCCGGGCCGATGACCTTGGCGACGGCTTCGACGTCGGCTTCGGTGGAGGTGTGGCCGAGGGAGAAGCGGAGGGTGCCGCGGGCCAGGTCCGGGTCGGTGCCGGTGGCGAGCAGGACATGGCTGGGCTGGGCGACGCCGGCGGTGCACGCGGAGCCCGTGGAGCACTCGATGCCCTGGGCGTCCAGGAGCAGCAGCAGGGAGTCGCCCTCGCAGCCGGGGAAGGTGAAGTGGGCGTTGGCCGGGAGGCGGCCCTCCGGTGCCGGGTCGCCGCCCAGGAGGGCGTCCGGGACCGCCGTACGGACCGCGGTGACCAGGGCGTCGCGCAGGGCGCCGATCTCGCGGGCGAACCACTCGCGCCGCTCGGCGGCGAGACGTCCGGCGACGGCGAAGGAGGCGATCGCGGGGACGTCGAGGGTGCCGGAGCGGACGTGCCGTTCCTGGCCTCCGCCGTGCAGGACGGGCACGGGGGTGCGGTCGCGGCCGAGGAGGAGGGCGCCGATGCCGTAGGGACCGCCGATCTTGTGGCCGGAGACGGTCATCGCGGCGAGGCCGGAGTCGGCGAAGTCGACGGGGACCTGGCCGAACGCCTGCACCGCGTCGGCGTGCAGGGGGACGTCGAACTCGGCGGCCACCCGGGCGAGTTCGCGGACCGGCATGAGCGTGCCGATCTCGTTGTTCGCCCACATGACCGTGGCCAGGGCCACGTCGGCGGGGTTGCGGGCGATCGCCTCGCGGAGCGTGTCCGGGTGGACCCGGCCGTACGCGTCGACGGGCAGGTACTCGACCGTCGCGCCCTCGTGCTCGCCCAGCCAGTGCACGGCGTCGAGGACGGCGTGGTGTTCGACGGGGCTGGCGAGGACCCGGGTGCGCGCCGGGTCGGCGTCCCGGCGGGACCAGTACAGGCCCTTGACGGCGAGGTTGTCGGCCTCGGTGCCGCCGGAGGTGAAGACGACCTCGCTGGGGCGGGCGCCGAGCGCTTCCGCGAGGGTCTCGCGTGCTTCCTCGACCGTGCGGCGGGCCTGGCGGCCGGCCGCGTGGAGGGAGGAGGCATTGCCGGTGAGGCCCAGGTGGGCGGTCAGTGCCTCTGCCGCCTCCGGGAGCATCGGGGTGGTCGCGGCGTGGTCGAGGTAAGCCATGGTGAGGCGATTCTACGGCGCGCCGTCCGCGCGTCTCGGGCGGCCGCCTCCGGGGCGGCGGGACGGGGTCGCACGGCGAGCGCGCGGCATCCCCGGCGTGGACGGCCGCAGGGCGGCGGCACACCCGGGCGAAGCCGGACTCCGCGCCCGCCCCGCACCCGGCCCGGACGGCCACTGGCACGGCGGCACACCCTGCGTAAACGGCCTCAGGAACGGCGGCGCGCCCTGCACAGACGGCCTCGGAGGCGGCGGCACGCCTGACCGAAGCCGGACCCCGCACCCGCCCCGCACCCGGCCCGGACGGCCACGGCGGCACACCCCCACACGGACGGCCTCAGGAACGGCGGCGCGCCCTGCGCGGACGGCTGTGGGAGTGGCGGTGCGGGCCGCGGCCCGGGCCGTCCGTCAGAAGCTCCACGAGATCGTCGAGTCCGCCTGTATGAACGCGGCGAGGACCACCAGGTCGGCGACCCCGAGGGCGAGGCCCAGCAGGGCGCGGCCGCGGCGCTCGGTGCCGCGCCACAGCGCCACCGAGGCCAGGACGATGGCTATGGGCCCGAGGAAGACGTTGAGGACCAGGAGGCCCACGAGGCCGAGGACGAAGGACGCGACGGCCATGCCGTCGGTGTCCCGGATGCCCGTGCGGCGCGTGGCGGGTGCGGTGAGGTGCATGGTCGTTCCGCTCCTTCCGGTCAGTGGGTCGAGGTGTGACGACGGCGGCCGTGGCGCTCGCGGAGCGCGAAGACGCCGAGCCAGGCGGCGATCACGGCGGCGGCGGCCAGGCTGAACCCGAGCGGCGCGTGGGCGACGGTGCCCAGGACGACGCCGAGCAGCAGGAGTGCGACGACGAGGAACAGCACGGGATCGGATCCCCCTCCGTGGACGGTCGGTGAACAGTTGTGGGTACAGTTGTTCACTGACTACCCAGTCTAGCCCGCCCCACTGCTTTGCAATGACAGGTAACAGTTGTTAACTAAATGACATGAGTCACACGCTCGGCATTCGTCAGGCACAGAAGCAGAAGACGCGTCAGGCGCTCCTGGACGCGGCGCTGGCGCTGCTGGAGGAGCAGAGCCTCAGCAGCCTGGGCCTGCGTGAGGTCACCCGCGCGGTCGGGGTGGCCCCGACCGCCTTCTACCGGCACTTCCGCTCCACGGCGGACCTGGGCGTGGCCCTGGTCGAGGAGGCGCTGGGCAGCCTGCACCCGCTGATCCGCACCACCGTGACCGCCGCCGACTCCAGCGACGAACGCATCACGCGCGCTGTCGAGTTGATCGCCCGTCATGTTCACGCGTACCCCGCCCATGTCCGTTTCATCGCCCGTGAGCGACACGGCGGGGTCCAGCCGGTCCGCGAGGCGATACGGGAGCAACTGGGCCGGTTCGCCGAGGAGGTGAAGGCCGAGCTGGCCGAGGACGACGAGGCGGAGGGCTGGAGCGACGACGACCTGCTGATGCTCGCGCACCTCTACGTCGACCAGATGCTCATCACGGCCTCCCTGTTCCTGGAGGTCCAGGAGGCGGCGGCCGGTGACGAGGCCTCCGCGGGAGCCCGTGAGCGGGTCGCCCGGCTCGCGACACGGCGGTTGCGGCTCATCACCGTCGGCCGCCACCACTGGCTCGGCTGAGCCGGGCGGTCCGGCACACGCGGGAGGGCGGCACACTCACCCCGAGTGCGCCGCCCTCCCGCGTCGACCGCCACGGCTTGCCGCAGGCCTGCCGACGGGCCCTGCCGTCGACGCCGCCGCGCCCGCCGGTCCTACTGCGCCGACTGACTCTGCTGCGCCTGCTGGCTCTGCTGCGCCTGGCCGCCGCCCGGCCCGCCACAGCCGCCCTGGCCGCCACCGGGACCACCGCCCTGACCGGGCCCGCCGCTCGGCATGCCCGAGGGCATGCCCGTCGGCATGCCGCTGGGCGAACCCGTCGGCACACCTGACGCGGCACCGCTCGGCATCCCGGACGGCATGCCCGATGGCATCCCGCTCGGCATCCCGGAGGGCGCCTGACACTCCTGCTGACCGGAGCTGCCGCTGTCCGTGGAGGACGAGTCGCTCGAACCGCAGGCCGCCAGGGCGAGCGGCGAGAGCGCCAGGAGGGCCACCGCGGGGACGAGACGCACCGACCCGAGTACACGCTTCATGAGAATCAGCTCCATGGAGGATAAGAAATTCCTGAGGTGCGGTACTCAACCAACGGCGCATAAGGCTTTGTTGGGGTCCTCCTGTTCCCCTCCTGTCAATCGGGCAAAGCACGCCCCAAGGAACCGCTCTGACCTGGGAGTTCACCACGACCGGCGGTCGGTGCACCGGTACAGCTCCGTGACGGAGACGGCCGTCCGCGGCAGTTGGCCGACGGGGCGCGCGGGCCCCTCAGCCCAGCCCGACCCGGGCCAACTGGCGTGACTGCGCCACCAGCCGGTCCTCGCTGTCCCACACCTCGGCGTCCTCCTCCAGGAAGCCGCCGGCGAGGTTGCGGGTGGTGATGGAGACGCGCACGGGGCCCGGAGCCGGACGGGAGCGGACGTGGACGGTGAGTTCGACCGTGGGCACCCAGCCGGCGATGCCGAGGTCGAACGCGGTGGGCGGCAGGGCGTCCACGGCGAGGAGCAGCGAGAGGGGGTCGGCGTCGCGGCCGTCCGCCAGCCCGAACCAGGCCCGCACCTCGCCCTTGCCGGACGGCTGCCCGAGCGCCCAGCCCACGGTCGACGGGTCGAGCTTGAGCATCAGCCGCTCGGCGATGGGCTGCTGGTCGGCACCGGGAGCGGGGGCGGGCCCGTCCGCGGGGCCGAGGCACTGGCCGATCGGCGGGACGGCGGGGGGCTTCGCGGAGGTGCGGACGTCGTCGGGGAGGGCGTCGAGGTCGCCGTAGGTGGCGAGGACGCGGATGCGTTCGACCTCGCGGCCCTGCTCGTCGTACTGGAGGAGCGACGCCTGGCCGGTGGAGAGGGTGCGGCCGGTGCGGACCGTCTCGGTGCGGACGACCGCCGGGCCGGGGCGGGAGGCGCTGAGGTAGTGCGCGGAGACGGTGAACGGGTCGTGGTGCGGCAGGGTGTCCGCCAGGGCGCGGGCCACGACGGCGAGCAGGTAGCCGCCGTTGACGGCGCCGAAGATCGTCCAGCCGGCCGAGAGATCGGTGTCGTAGAGGCCGGGTGCGCGGAGGGTGACGGCGGTGTCGCGGTCGAACTCGCTGTCCCCGACGGCGGCGGGGGCCGTGACTGCTTCAGACATGGCGGAAACGGTACAGCAAGCAATTACTAAGCGGTAGCTTTCCAGGCGGTACCAGGACCGCACCTACTCCTCGCGCACCGTCGAGCGGCGGTTCCACGCGCGCGGCGCTCGCCAGTGGAACCGCATCGCGAGCAGCCGGAGCACGAAGGCGGTGGCCGCGGCCACCCCGCTGGCCAGCGGGGTCAGGGCGTCGTAGCGGATGCAGAGCACCACCATGGTGGCGCCCACGATCGCCGGGACCGCGTACAGGTCGCGGTCCCAGCGCAGCAGGGACGGCACTTCGTTGGCGAGGACGTCACGCAGCACACCGCCGCCGACCGCGGTGGCCAGCCCCAGGGCGGCCGACGCGGTGAGGCCCAGGCCGAAGTCGTACGCCTTCGTCGTGCCCGTGACGCAGAAGAGGCCGAGGCCGGCGGCGTCGAAGACGTTCACGCCGGTCTGGATGCGCTCCACGTGCGGGTGCAGGAAGACGACGAGGAGGGCGGCGAGCAGCGGCGTGAGGAAGTACCCCAGATCCGTGAAGGCAGCGGGCGGTACGGCCCCGATGACCAGGTCACGGAACAGCCCGCCGCCCAGTGCGGTGACCTCGGCGAGCACGGCGATGCCGAAGACGTCGAAGTTCTTGCGGACGGCCAGCAGGGCGCCGGAGATCGCGAAGACGAAGATGCCGATCAGGTCGAGCGTGTGCTGGACGGAGGGGCTGAAGATTTGCTGGAGCACCCTTCTATTCTCGCCCAGCAATGAGCCCCCGCCTTACATTGCAAGGCGGGGGCTCGGCACTGCGCTGCTTATTTCTCCTTGGAGGGAGAGTCCTTAGTGGTGGGCGACGGGGCGGGAGACCCCTCCTCCGGGCCCTCCCCGGCCGCCTCCTGCGAACCGGCCCCGGCCGCCTCCTCCGAACCGGCCCCGGCTGCCTCCTCCAGGCCCTCCCCGGCCGCCTCCTCCGTCAGTGAGGCCACCGCCGCCGACGTCTCCGCCGACTGCGCGAGCACCTCGTCGGCCACCAGCTCCGCCGCCTCCTTCGCGGCCGTCAGCAGGACGGTGTCCTGCGGGGCCTGGTCCGCGAAGTTCTCCGGGTGGTGGCAGGCGACCTGCTGGCCGGGCCGCAGCTCCACCAGCCTGGGCTCGGTGGTCCGGCAGATCTCCGTCGCCTTCCAGCAGCGCGTATGGAAGCGGCAGCCGCTGGGCGGCGAGATCGGCGAGGGCACGTCACCCCGGAGCAGGATCCGCTCGCTCTTGGCGTTGCGGCGCTTGGGGTCCGGGATGGGCACCGCCGACATCAGCGCCTTGGTGTAGGGGTGCATCGGCGTGCGGTACAGCAGGTCGCGGTCGGCGAGCTCCACGATCTTGCCGAGGTACATCACCGCGATCCGGTCGGAGACGTGCCGGACCACCGACAGGTCGTGCGCGATGATCACGTATGTGAGGCCGAGCTCCTGCTGGAGATCGTCCAGCAGGTTCACCACCTGCGCCTGGATCGACACGTCCAGCGCGGACACCGGCTCGTCCGCGACGACCAGCTTCGGGTTGAGCGCGAGGGCGCGGGCGATGCCGACGCGCTGGCGCTGACCGCCGGAGAACTCGTGCGGGTAGCGGTTGTAGTGCTCGGGGCTGAGGCCCACCAGCCCGAGCAGGCGCTGGACCTCCTTCTTGACCCCGCCCTCCGGCTCGACGCCCTGGAGCCGGAACGGCGCCGAGACGATGGTGCCGATGGTGTGCCGGGGGTTCAGCGAGCCGTACGGGTCCTGGAAGATCATCTGCACGTCCCGGCGGAGCGGGCGCAGGCCCTTGGTGCCGAGGTGCGTGATGTCGGTCCCGTCGAACTCGACCGACCCGCCGGTGGGCTCGATCAGCCGCGTGACGAGCCGGCCCATGGTCGACTTGCCGCAGCCGGACTCCCCGACGACACCGAGGGTCTCTCCCCTGCGCACCTCGAAGTCGATGCCGTCGACGGCCCTGACCGCCCCGACCTGCCGCTGGAGCAGGCCCTTCTTGATGGGAAAGTGCTTGACCAGGCCCTCGACCTTGAGCAGCGGTTTCTCGTCGTCGGTCCGCGGGGCCGGCACGGCGGCCCGGGTCTCAGTCTCGCTCACAGATTCGGCGCAATCTCTTCGGTCCAGATCCGCGTACGGTCCTCGGGCGAGAGGTGGCACGCGGTGAAGTGCCTGCTGCCGACCTCGTGCAGCTCGGGCCGTTCGGTGCGGGTGATCCCGCCCTTGGGGACGTCGGCGTACGGGCAGCGCGGGTGGAACGCGCAGCCCGGGGGGACGTTGATGAGGCTGGGCGGCTGGCCCTTGACCGGGATGAGCCGGTCGGTCTGGTCACGGTCGATGCGCGGCATCGAGCCGAGCAGGCCCCAGGTGTAGGGGTGCTTGGGTTCCTCGAAGATCTGGTCGACCGGTCCGCGTTCCACACAGCGTCCGCCGTACATCACGAGGATGTCGTCGGCGATCTCGGCGACCACGCCGAGGTCGTGCGTGATGATGACGACCGCGGAGCCGAACTCCTTCTGGAGGTCCCGGATGAGGTCGAGGATCTGCGCCTGGACGGTCACGTCGAGCGCCGTGGTGGGCTCGTCCGCGATCAGCAGCTGCGGGTTGTTGACCAGCGCCATCGCGATCATCGCGCGCTGGCGCATACCGCCGGAGAACTCGTGCGGATAGCTGTCGACGCGCTTGTGCGGCTCGGGGATGCCGACGCGGTCGAGGAGTTCGACGGCGCGCCTGCGGGCGGTCTTCTTGTCGACGTCGTGGTGGACGCGGTACGCCTCCACGATCTGGCTGCCCACCGTGTAGTACGGGTGCATCGCCGACAGCGGGTCCTGGAAGATCATCGCCATGTCGCGGCCCCGCAGCCGGCGCACCTCGTCGGGGCTCGCCGAGACGAGTTCCTTGCCGTCGAGCCAGATCTCGCCGGACATCCGCACGTTCTTGCCCCGGTTGCCGAGGCGGTGCAGGCCCATGACGGCGAGCGAGGTGACGGACTTTCCGGAGCCGGACTCGCCGACGATGCCGAGGGTCCTGCCCTTCTCCAGCTGGAAGCTGAGCCCGTCGACGGACTTGACCAGGCCGTCGTCGGTCGGGAAGTGCACCTTCAGATCGCGCACGTCCAGGAACGCGCGGTCGGCGCCCTCGGCGCGCACGGGCTCGCCCACGGCGGCCCCGGTCTTGGAAACGTCGGTCACGAGAGCCTCACCCGCGGGTCGACGGTGGCGTACAGCACGTCCACCACCAGGTTGCAGAGCACGACGAAGAAGGCGGCCAGCAGGGTGACGCCCAGGATCGGCGGCAGGTCGTTGTCGGTGATGGCGGCCACAGCGTACTGGCCGATACCGGGCAGGGAGAAAACGGACTCGGTGATCACGGCGCCGCCGAGCAGCAGGCCGATGTCCATGCCGAAGACCGTGACGATCGGGGTGAGCGCGGCCCGCAGGCCGTGCTTGAAGACGACCTTGCGCTCGCCCAGGCCCTTGGCCCGGGCCGTGCGGATGAAGTCCTCGCTCATGGTCTCGAGCATGCCGGACCGGGTGAGCCGCGCGTAGACGGCGGAGTACAGCAGTGCCAGCGAGCACCACGGCAGGAACAGGGTGTTGGCCCACTGCGACGGGTTCTCGGTGAACGGCACATAGGTCCGCCCGAAGATGCCCAGCTCGTAGCTGAAGACGAGCAGGGCCAGCTGGCCGGTGAAGAACATGGGGAGCGACACACCGGCGAGCGCCACGCCCATCGCGGTCCGGTCGAAGAACGAACCCGGCCTGAGCGCCGAGACGACACCGGCGGCCACACCCGAGACCAGCCACAGCACGGCGGCGCCCGCGGCCAGCGAGACGGTCACCGGCAGCCGGTCGACCAGCTGCGGCCAGACCTCGACGTGGTTCTTGAAGGAGTAGCCGAAGCAGGGCACCCCGCAGTCGGCCGTGGTGGGGCCGAGGTTGTAGGTGGCGCCGGAGACGATCCCCTTGATGAACTCGAAGTACTGCTCGTAGACCGGCTGGTCGAGCCCGAGGTTCTGCTTGACCGCCAGGATGTCCTCCGGCGAGGGGTTCTTTCCGATGTACTGCGCGGCCAGTTGGTCGGGGCTCTGCCCGGCCAGTCTCGGCAGCAGGAAGAAGATGCCGAAGGTGACCGCGGTGACGACCAGCAGCAGGATCACTGCCGCGATCGTCCGGCGGATGATGTACGAGATCACGGGGACCGGCGCCGGCGCCCGCGGACCGTCCGGCCCGCGGGCGCCAATGCCTTCACCTGCCTTCCAGGGCTTCTGCTGCGCGCTACTTCTTGGTCGTACCGAGGTTCAGGGCGTCGTACTGACCGCTCCAGGCGGCCGACGAGACCACGTTGGTGGCGTACGGCGAGCGGTACAGCAGGACCTTGAAGTAGGTCAGCGGCACGATCACGGCGTCGTCCATCGCCTTCTTGTCGACCGCGGTGTAGGCGGCGTTGCGCGCCGCCTCGTCCGGGTTCAGGATGGCCCCGTCGAGCAGCTTGTTGACCTCGGCGTTGTTGTACGCGGAGAGGTTCGTGTTGCCGGACGAGCTGATCGCCTTGCCGTTGAGGATCTGGTTCAGGTAGCCGTAGCCGGTCGGCCAGTCGGCACCCCACTGCATCATGATGATGCCGATGCCCTGCTTCTTGGCGAACGCCGGGACACCCGCGTAGTCCGTGAAGTACTTGCCGGACGGGTACTGCTTCAGCTCGGCGTTGATGCCGACCTTCTTCAGCGAGTCGATGATCGCGGTGGCCGCGTCGACCTCCTGCTGGCGGTCGCTGCGCGCGGAGATGTAGGTCTTGAAGCCCTTCTCCTGGCCGCAGGCCTTCAGCTGCTCCTTGGCCTTGGTCGCGTCGCCCTTGTTGCCGGCGGTGGCGTAGGTGTCGTACTTCTGGTAGCCGGTGACGTCCGTCGGGAGGACGGTCGAGGCGATGTCACCGCGGACCGGGCCGCCCTGCGCGGTCTGCACGGCCACCTTGTCGATGGCGTACTGCACGGCCCTGCGGCACTCGACCTTGTCGAACGGCGCGACCTGGGTGTTCAGCGCCGCGTAGACGAGCCGGCTGCCGTAGGTGTTGTCGGTGTTGGCCTTGAGGTCCGCGTCGGCGAACAGCTTGGCCTGGGTCTGGGTGTCCACACCGCGGCCCGCGAGGTCGACGGTGGTGGTGCCGTCGATCAGGTCCTGGTCGATGGTGGCCTGGTTGACCTTCAGGTTGACCACGATCTTGTCCGGGTACTGCTTGCGCAGCGGGTCGGTCTTGGCGTCCCACTGGTCGTTGCGGACCAGGGTGGCCGACTTGCCCTCCTCGTAGCTGGCGAACTTGTACGAGCCGGAGGAGACGATGTTCTTGACGTAGTCGATACCGGTGTCCTTCGCCTGCGGCACGGGGGCCGTCTGCGGCGTGGTGACCAGGTAGTCGAAGTCCATGAACGCTTGCTTGAGCTTGAAGGTGATCGTGTACTTGTCCGGCGTCTCGATGGACGCCAGGCCCTTCGCGCTCTTGTCCTTGTACGGGCCCTTGTAGCTGTCGCCGCCCGCGAGGTACGTGGCGAAGTAGTTCGGGCCGAGGGAGAGCACGTCACGGGCGAAGTTGGAGCGCTCCACCGCGTACTTGACGTCGGCCGAGGTGATCTCCGTGCCGTCCTGGTACTTCACGCCCTGGCGGATCTTGTACGTCCAGGTCTTGCCGCCGTCGGACGACACACCCTTGGACTCCGCCAGGTCGGGCACGACCTCGTTGCCCTTCTCGCCCGGAGCCGGGTTGAAGGTGAGCAGCGGACGCGCGTAGAGCCGGCTGAAGTTGTACATGTACGCGTAGTACGTGTTGCCCGGGTCGAACGAGTCCGGGACGTCGGACATCGCGTAGGTGACCGTGCCGCCCTTCTCCGTCGAGGCGTTCACGACCCCCTTGGTTGCGGCGTCGGCGGCGGCCTTGTTGCCACTGTTGTCACCGCTGCCGTCGTCGGCCTTGCTGCAGCCTGCCAGGAGCAGCCCAGCGCTGCTGATGGCCGCGACTACGGCCAATGCTGACCTTCGCATGTTGGTCGCATTCCCCTTCGTAGGTGGACACTTGGAATGGACGCGGACACCGTCCGCGACCGCAGACGTCAGCGGCTGCGGGGATCGAGTGCGTCCCGGAGGCCGTCACCGAGGAGGTTGAAGGCCAGCACGGTGATGAAGATGGCGAGACCGGGGACGATCATGTACTGCGGATCGACCTGGAAGAAGTCGACGGCCTGGTTGAGCATGCCGCCCCACGAGGCCTGCGGGGGCTGGATGCCGACGCCGAGGAAACTCAGTGAGGCCTCGAAGAGGATGTTGGTGGGGATCAGCAGCGTCGAGTAGACGATGATCGGCGCCACCAGGTTGGGCAGCAGCTCCTTGAACAGGATGTACGGCCCGCCGGCGCCCATGCCCCGGGAGGCGTCCACGAACTCCCGCTCGCGCAGCGCCAGCGTCTGGCCGCGCACGATGCGGCCCATGTACGGCCAGTTGAAGAAGCCGATGACGAAGATCAGCACGAGGATGTGCAGCGGAAGGCCCTCGAGCCCGAACGCGCCGCCCTGGAGCGTCGCCGAGATGGCGATGGCGAACAGCAGCAGCGGGAAGGCGAGGAAGGTGTCCATGAGACGGCTGATGACGGAGTCGACGCGTCCGCCGTAGAAGCCGGCGACGAGGCCGAGGACGGTGCCGATCACGTTGGACAGGATCGTCGCACCGAAGGCGACGACGAGGGAGACCCAGGAGCCCTCGAGGATGCGGGCGAGGATGTCGCGCCCGAACTTGGGCTCCACACCGAGCGGATGGTCCCAGCTCATGCCACCGAAGTCCCCCTGGGGAAGGGTGGTGTTGGGGTCGATCAGGTCCTGGTGGAAGGCGTTGGGGTCGAGGCCCAGCAGCGCCTGGAGCGGGCGCGACAGGGCGGCCGTCAGGATCAGCAGCACGACGATGACGCCGCCGGCCACCGCCGCCTTGTCCCGCTTGAAGCGGGTCCAGGCGATCTGTCCGAGGGAGCGGCCCTCGATCTGCCGGGACCCGGCGCCCGCCGGCACGGCCTCGGGTTGGGCCTCGGCCTGCGATCCGGTGGTGTCGATCGGTGCCGTCACAAGTGCCCTGCCCCTTCTCGCCGGCGGTGACCGGCCTTCATACCGCCGCTGTCGGCGCTGTGATTCGCTTGCGTGCTGCGCGGCGGCCGCAGGTGGTACGGCTCAACTGCCCAGCCGATCCCCGGACGGGTGTGCCTTCACAGGATCGACACGGCCTCGCGTCTGAGAGGCGAGTCTTCAACGCGTTCGTGATCACGCGCCAGATCTGTCGACGAAAGTATGCATAACCGTGATGCCGACATGGGGAATCCGTTATCCGAACGCGGCGCGCCGCCTTCCGGAGAGGCAAGGACCCAACATCAGTGCGACACACACGAGTTGACGGACCACTCAACGTGACGGACGTCCGGTCGGCGACGCCGTCGCGACAGGGACGGCGAACTACGCGAAACGGGCGGGTCATCGGATGATCCCGTGTGGCCACGGCCCGGAGGAGGTACTACCGCGACCGGCTCCGGGGCGGGCCCGACCCGCCGGTCGGACACGGGGGGTGACGGTCAGTAGGGGCGCGGGCCCGGGTAGCCGTATCCGGTGGCCGGGGCCTGGGCGGGGGCCGCCGGGGCGTGGGCCTCACGGTCGTAGAACGGACGGGAGTGGGCGCGCATCCACATCACGACCGGGTCGTAGTCGTCGCTCATGGCGACCGTCGACACCGGCAGCCCCTCCGGCACGGCGCCGATCGACTGCTGCATCATCGCCCGCACCGCGTCCACCGCCGGCGGGGAGGTGTCGTACACGTCGAGGCCCAGGGCGAGGTAGGGCGCGCCCAGCGCGGGCTGCACCCAGGCGCGGCGCAGCGAGCGCAGGGCGGGGGTGCGGTGGGCGTTCTGGGCCAGGAGGGCGTAGAACTGCGGGATCTCGATGGCGGGTTCGGACAGCCGCAGGGGTCCGGCCGGCTGGCGCTCCAGGCCGGTGGCGATCCGCCGCAGATCGAGCCAGGGGATGCCGACGCCGCCGCCCGGGGCGTGCGGGTTCAGCCAGAGGCCGTGGTGGTCCGGGTAGAGCGTGCGCGCCACGTCCAGGCCGTCGACGACCTCGTACGACCTGTTCCAGCCGCTGGCGGAGAGCTCCTGGGCGGAGGTGACGCAGGGGGCGTAGCCGTGGCCCTCGACCTCCATGGTGCCGTACTGGGCGTCGGGGGAGCCGGCCTGTCCCTGCCACAGCAGCATCCAGACCTGGCCGGTGGTCGGTGTCGCGAGCGCGCGCAGGAGCGCCTCGTAGGCGTCGTAGCGCCCGGGCGTGACCTGGCGCAGCATGTGCTCGACCTGCCCGGCCGCGATGCCGCTGGCGCTCACCTGTACCGCCCCTTCTCTCGGTTGCCCCGCGTCGGAGACCAGCTTAGGCGGCTCCGCCGACAACGGACGCCCACCGAGGGGTGGGTTGTTCGTCGCCGGCGGTCGCGGGGGTGCCCGGACGGGCTGTCACCCGGCCCTGGTGTAGAAGGGGCGGACCCGTTCCTTCATCCACCGGCCCACCGGGTCCTCCGTCACGTCGAGGAGGACTAGGTTGACCGGCCACTTCGGGGGGACTGCGCCCAGGGCCCGGCCGAGGGCCTCCAGGGGCACCGCCCTCAGGTCGCCCTCCCACACGGAGAGTTCCACGCCGACGAACATGACCGGGTCGGCCGTCTCGATGGCGGCGAGGCAGCGGCGGGCCGTGAGGACGACGCCGGTCGCCTCGAACTCGGCCGAGGCCGCGGTGAGGAAGTCGACGGGGTCGTCCTGCCAGTCGGGCTCGAAGAGGCGGACCCGGCCCCCGCTCGACGGGCCGTCCAGCGGGGTGCGCACCACGCGGCACAGCTCGGCCACGGCCGGCGGGGGCAACGGCATGCCGACGACGCCGTCCGGGTTCAGCGCGATGCCCACCTGCGGCGGCAGCCCGCGGGCGAACTCGACGGCCGGCGCGATCGTGTACGACATGTGCGAGCCGACGACCTGGCGGAACTGCTCCTCCGAGCTGAAGACGGGCACGAAGGCCTGGCCGTCGAGTTCCAGCGTGGGCAGGTCGAGGGGGCCGCTGTGCGGGCCGCCGCCACTGGGCAGCGGGATCCACACGAAGCTGCGGCCGAGCACCTCCACGATCCGCCCGCCGGCCTCCGGCACGCCGAGGGAGGCCGAGAGCACCTCCTCCAGCTCGTTGCCGGGCCATCCGCCGTGCGACGGGGGGTGCGCCTGTGCCGGGAAGTCCGCGAAGTGGTCCGCCGGGAAGTCCGCCGGGGGGAAATCCATCTGTCTACCGCCTGCTGGGAACCGCTGCTGGGGCTGAAAGGCTAGCGGGTACCGGCAGCGGGCCCCACCGCCGCGGCGCGGTACCCGACGGGCCCCTCGGCCACAGCCCGCGGCGCGGTGCCAGAAGGGCACCCCCGGCCACAGCCCGCAGCGCGGTGCCAGAAGGGCACCCCCTCGGCCGCTGCCCGAGCCCGCGGCTCCTGACCAGCGGGGCCGACCGAGGCGGGAGGCCGAGGCGGCAGGCCGAAGCGGGACGCCGAGGCGGGAGGCCGAGGCGGGAGGCCGAAGCGGCAGGCCGAAGCGGGAGTGAGACCCCACGCCACCCGAGCAGGACCCGGGCCCCCGTCCGGCGCCCCGCGCGGGCTGCCGCCCCGGACGGACGGGGCGCCGGGCCCGGGTCGTACGGCCGACCCGGCGGGACCGGCCGAGGCGGCAGGCCGAAGCGGGACGCCGAAGCGGCAGGCCGAAGCGGGACGCCGAAGCGGCAGGCCGAAGCGGGACGCCGAGGCGGCAGGCCGAAGCGGGACGCCGAGGCGGCAGGCCGAAGCGGGAGTGAGACCCCACGCCACCCGAGCAGGACCCGGGCCCCCGTCCGGCGCCCCGCGCGGGCTGCCGCCCCGGACGGACG
>NZ_JBIVJP010000007.1:308761-372888 GCF_044750285.1 Streptomyces sp. NPDC088812
GGGCGCCGGGCCCGGGTCGGCGGCCTGCCGCGCTCCGCCGCCGGGGAAGGGAGGGCAGGGGCGGCCGGATCAGCCCGTGAAGGCGATGCGGCGGAGGGTGTCCGCCGCGGGGCGGTCGAGGAGGATCGCCGAGCCGCAGCCCTCGGGGAGGCGGCCCCGCTCGACGGAGCGCAGGAGGCGGGAGGCGGCCCGGCGGTGGCGCAGGAAGGCGTAGCGGGAGACGCCCCGGCCGCGCTCGCGCTGGCCCTCCAGGGCGGTGCCGGGGGTGACGTCGAGCATCAGCAGGTGCAGGGTGCCGCCGCGGCGGCGGGCCTCGCGGGCCAGCCAGGCGCGCACCCAGGCCTGCGTGCCGCAGTCGTGCACCACGACGCCCTCGCCGGTGCGCACGGCGCGGCGCAGCCCGGCGTAGTGGGCGACGCGGACGAGGGGGCGGTAGAGCGCGTAGGGCAGGAAGCGCGGCACGCCGGCGTCCCAGCGGTCGCGGGTGTCCTGGGAGTCGATACGGGCGCCCTTCACCGTGCGCCGCATCAGGGTGGACTTACCGCTGCCGGGCAGGCCCGTGACGACGACCAGGTCGTGGGGGCCGAACAGCAGGCCGTGCGGGCTGTGGCCGGCGCGGTCGCGCAGGTCGCGGACGACGGACGCGCGGGCCGTACCGCACGCCCCCCGGGCCGGGGTCGCGGGCTGCGCGGGCAGTGCGATCGCCGAGGTCGTCGCGTACGCCGTGGTCCTGTTCACCGTCATCGTCCTCCCCTGGGGTCAGACAAGTCTTCTCCCCTTCGAGCGTAAAGAGAAGGTAATGCTCGGTGTCTTCCTGTTTCGTACGCGTCCCGCCACAAGCCGGTTACAGATGCGGCCTGCCGTGACGGGGGCCGGGCGTGCAATGATGGCCGCGCCAACTGCATACCGGCCGTTTGAATCCGCGCGGGAGAGTCCCGGACCGTGTCCGGGCGCCGAAGGAGCAAGTCCCTCCCTTGAATCTCTCAGGCCCCGTTACCGCGCGGGCGAGGCACATCTGAAAAGCGGGCCGCTGCCACAGGGCCCCACCCAAGGTGCAAGTCAGGACCGCGTGATCGTCGCCGATCACCCGCGGTCAGGGCGAACCTCTCAGGTTCCGATGACAGATGGGGAGGACTTTCCTCGCCCTCCCCCGCGCCCGGCTGTGCTCGCGCGGGGCCCCTCGCCCTGGGAGACGACCGTCCGATGAGCAGTACCGAACCCTCGCGGCAGCGCCGTACCGCGCTCGACGCCGTGCACCGCTCGCTCGGTGCCACGATGACCGATTTCGCCGGCTGGGACATGCCGCTGCGCTACGGCTCCGAGCGCGACGAGCACCACGCCGTCCGCACCCACGCCGGCCTGTTCGACCTCTCGCACATGGGCGAGATCACGGTCACCGGTCCGCAGGCGGCCGCCCTGCTGAACTTCGCCCTGGTCGGCGACATCGCGTCCGTCGGCGTCGGCCGCGCCCGCTACACCATGATCTGCCGGGCCGACGGCGGCATCCTCGACGACCTGATCGTCTACCGGCTCGCCGACGGCGCGTACCTGGTCGTCGCGAACGCCTCGAACGCGCAGGTGGTGCTGGACGCGCTCGGGGAGCGCTCCGCCGGCTTCGACGCCGAGGTCCGCGACGACCGGGACGCCTACGCCCTGATCGCCGTCCAGGGCCCCCGGTCGCCGGGCATCCTGGCGTCCCTCACCGACGCCGACCTCGACGGCCTCAAGTACTACGCCGGACTGCCCGGCACCGTCGCCGGGGTCCCGGCGCTGATCGCCCGCACCGGCTACACCGGCGAGGACGGCTTCGAACTGTTCGTGAAGCCGGAGCACGCGGTGGAGCTGTGGCAGGCCCTGACCAAGGCCGGCGAGGGCGCCGGACTGGTCCCCTGCGGCCTGTCCTGCCGGGACACGCTGCGCCTGGAGGCCGGCATGCCGCTGTACGGGCACGAGCTGTCGACCGCGCTGACCCCCTTCGACGCCGGGCTCGGCCGGGTGGTCAAGTTCGGCAAGGAGGGCGACTTCGTCGGGCGCTCGGCGCTCGCCGAGGCGGCCTCGCGCGCGGAGACGGACCCGCCGCGCGTCCTGGTCGGCCTGGTCGCCGAGGGCCGCCGGGTGCCGCGCGCCGGGTACGCGGTGGTCGCGGGCGGCGAGGCGATCGGCGAGGTCACCTCCGGCGCCCCCTCCCCCACGCTGGGCAAGCCGATCGCGATGGCGTACGTCGACGCCGCGCACGCGGCACCGGGCACGCCGGGTGTCGGCGTGGACATCCGGGGCAGCCACGAACCGTACGAGGTCGTGGCGCTGCCGTTCTACCGGCGCCGGAAGTAAAGACTTCCACGAAGTAAGGACTCAGCGCAGAGATCGCCGCCGGGAACGGCCGGTGCGCGTGACCCTGCGCACATGTCCGCTGCTCACGAACGTCTTCAGCAGTCCCCCCTTCACCAGCACTCCCCCGCGTACAGGAGAATTCAGGCCATGAGCAACCCCCAGCAGCTGCGCTACAGCAAGGAGCACGAGTGGCTGTCGGCCGCCGAGGACGGCGTCTCGACGGTCGGCATCACGGAGCACGCGGCCAACGCGCTCGGCGACGTGGTCTTCGTGCAGCTCCCGGCGGTCGGCGACTCGGTGACCGCGGGCGAGTCCTGCGGCGAACTGGAATCGACCAAGTCGGTCAGTGAGCTGTACTCGCCCGTCGACGGCGAGATCGTCGAGGTCAACCAGGATGTCGTCGACGACCCGGCGCTGGTGAACTCCGCCCCCTTCGAGGGCGGATGGCTGTTCAAGGTACGCGTCTCGGGCGAGCAGGAAGAACTGCTCTCCGCCGACGAGTACACCGCCTACACCGCCGGCTGAGGAGTCGTAGACGCATGTCTGTCCTGAACACGCCCCTGCACGAGCTCGACCCGGAGATCGCCGCGGCGGTCGACGCCGAGCTGCGCCGCCAGCAGTCCACGCTGGAGATGATCGCCTCGGAGAACTTCGCTCCGCTCGCGGTCATGGAGGCGCAGGGCTCGGTCCTGACCAACAAGTACGCCGAGGGCTACCCCGGCCGCCGCTACTACGGCGGCTGCGAGCACGTCGACGTCGCCGAGCAGATCGCGATCGACCGGATCAAGGAGCTGTTCGGCGCCGAGTACGCCAACGTGCAGCCGCACTCGGGCGCCTCCGCCAACCAGGCCGCCCTGTTCGCGCTGGCCCAGCCGGGTGACACCATCCTCGGCCTGGACCTGGCGCACGGCGGTCACCTGACCCACGGGATGCGGCTGAACTTCTCCGGCAAGCAGTTCGATGTGGTCGCCTACCACGTGGACGAGGCCGGCCTGGTCGACATGGCCGAGGTCGAGCGGCTGGCCAAGGAGCACCGCCCGAAGGTGATCATCGCGGGCTGGTCGGCGTACCCGCGCCAGCTGGACTTCGCCGAGTTCCGCCGGATCGCCGACGAGGTCGAGGCGTACCTGTGGGTCGACATGGCGCACTTCGCCGGTCTGGTCGCGGCGGGCCTGCACCCGAACCCCGTCGAGTACGCCGACGTCGTCACCTCCACCACCCACAAGACGCTGGGCGGCCCGCGCGGCGGCATCATCCTCGCGAAGAAGGAGTTCGCGAAGAAGCTGAACTCGTCCGTCTTCCCGGGCTTCCAGGGCGGTCCCCTGGAGCACGTGATCGCGGCCAAGGCGGTGTCCTTCAAGGTCGCGGCCGGCGAGGAGTTCCAGGAGCGCCAGCGCCGTACGGTCGAGGGCGCGAAGATCCTCGCCGAGCGCCTGACGGCCGCCGACGCCCGCGAGGCCGGGGTCAACGTCCTGTCCGGCGGCACCGACGTGCACCTGCTCCTGGTCGACCTGCGCGAGTCGGAGCTGGACGGGCAGCAGGCCGAGGACCGTCTGCACGAGGTCGGCATCACCGTCAACCGCAACGCGGTGCCGAACGACCCGCGCCCGCCGATGGTCACCTCCGGCCTGCGGATCGGCACGCCCGCCCTCGCCACCCGCGGCTTCACCGCCGAGGACTTCGCCGAGGTCGCGGACGTGATCGCCGAGGCGCTGAAGCCGTCCTACGACGCCGAGGCGCTGAAGGCCCGGGTCGTCGCCCTGGCGGACAAGCACCCGCTGTACCCCGCTCTGACCAAGTAGGTTCCCGTTCCCGGTGGGGCATCCCGCACACTCGTAGACGGGTGTGCGGGGCGCCCCGGACCGGCGCCACCCCGGTGCGGCGATCCCGCGCCCGGTGGCACGCCGAGCCCGCACCACCCTTATGCGGAGACCCCGCACCACCCCCGTCCCGAGGAGTCACCGTGGCCATCTCGGTCTTCGACCTGTTCTCGATCGGCATCGGCCCGTCCAGCTCCCACACGGTCGGCCCCCTGCGCGCGGCGCGCATGTTCGCCCGCCGGCTGCGCAACGAGGACCTGCTGGCCTCCGTCGCCTCCGTCCGCACGGAGCTGTACGGCTCCCTGGGCGCCACCGGTCACGGCCACGGCACCCCGAAGGCCGTCCTCCTCGGCCTGGAGGGCGACTCGCCGCGCACGGTGGACGTGGAGACGGCGGACGAACGGGTGGAGTCGATCAGGTCGGCGGGCCGGATCCGGCTGCTCGGCGAGCACGAGATCCCGTTCTCCTACGACGACGACCTGGTCCTGCACCGCCGTACGGCCCTGCCGTACCACGCGAACGGCATGACGCTATGGGCGTACGACGCGCAGGGCGCGGAGCTGCTGACGAAGACGTACTACTCGGTGGGCGGCGGTTTCGTCGTCGACGAGGACGCGGTGGGCGCGGACCGCATCAAGCTCGACGACACCGTCCTGAAGTACCCCTTCCGCACGGGCGACGAGCTGCTGCGCCTGACGAAGGAGACGGGCCTGTCGATCTCCTCGCTGATGCTGGAGAACGAGCGGGCCTGGCGGACCGAGGAGGAGATCCGCGCGGGTCTGCTGGAGATCTGGCGGGTGATGCGGGTGTGCGTGGCGCGCGGCATGTCCCGCGAGGGCATCCTGCCGGGCGGCCTGCGGGTGCGCCGCCGCGCGGCGGTCACGGCCCGGCAGCTGCGCGCCGAGGGCGATCCGCAGGCCCACGCCATGGAGTGGATCACGCTCTACGCGATGGCGGTGAACGAGGAGAACGCGGCCGGCGGCCGGGTGGTCACCGCCCCCACGAACGGCGCCGCCGGCATCATCCCCGCCGTCCTCCACTACTACGTGAACTTCGTGCCGGGCGCGGACGAGGACGGCGTCGTCCGCTTCCTGCTCGCCGCCGGCGCGATCGGCATGCTCTTCAAGGAGAACGCCTCGATCTCCGGCGCCGAGGTCGGCTGCCAGGGCGAGGTCGGCTCGGCCTGCTCGATGGCCGCGGGCGCCCTGGCGGAGGTCCTCGGCGGCTCCCCGGAGCAGGTGGAGAACGCGGCCGAGATCGGCATGGAGCACAACCTCGGCCTGACCTGCGACCCGGTCGGCGGCCTGGTCCAGATCCCCTGCATCGAGCGCAACGGCATGGCCGCGGTGAAGGCGGTCACGGCGGCCCGTATGGCGATGCGCGGCGACGGCTCCCACAAGGTGTCCCTCGACAAGGTCATCAAGACGATGAAGGAGACGGGCGCCGACATGTCGGTGAAGTACAAGGAGACCGCGCGCGGTGGGCTCGCGGTGAACATCATCGAGTGCTAGGAGAACGGGCCCTGACCAGTGCGTTCGTGTCTTTCAGCGCTGTCAGGGCCTTCCCTGCTTACGCGGCGGAAAGTCCCTGAAACCGCCCCGGGACAGACGTGAAAGTCCCTGAAAAGTCCCTGGGGTGCCTGGTGGGCGGCCGCGCCAGTCGGACCAGGCAAGTGAGTGGGCCGTGTCACGGGCGGGCCGGACGACGAGCGCGATGAACAGGCGGCAGATCTCGTTGCAGGACAAACGGGATCACGTCGTCCGGCGTGGGCCGGTGTGCGTGTTCGTCGGCGCGGACGACGGCGAGGAAGGCGTGGGCCGGCATCGCGAGGGTGACCCGGCGGGCCCAGGCGGGACAGCGGCGGACCTGGTGCTCATCCAGCCCGCCCGGCCCTGGTGACGACTGATGCCGCCAGACGCCGTTGTGCCTGATCAAACCACATGCGTCGTACCGGACGCCGGTACCTCGTACCGCAACGTCCAAAGGCGTCCGGCCACCCCATGGCCACCCGGAAGGTGCCCGCCGCCCCTGGAGGCCACCCAACGCCAGCTGTTGGGTCCGAACACCTACGGGCCCAGCTCACGCCCCGTGTCACGGCGTCCGCTCGTGCGGACCGGTTCCCCCCTGTGGTGCGCGCACACCACGGAAGTCCACCCGTGGGACGGCTCTGTCCGCCGTATCATGACGGCACACGGGAAGGAGCACCGTCCATGAGTGTCGACGCGATCACGCACACCGAGTTCCCCGCGGGATACGTGGTGTTCTTCGGCGCCGACGGAAAGATCATCATGACCCCGCAGAGCGAAGAGCACTCCAGCACGATCAGGTCGATGCAGATCGACTCTCTCGCCCTCGGCCGTCACGCGAAGGTCACCTCGGACGTCTACATCGACTTCCCCGCTGACGAGAACTCCGCCCCCGACCTGGCCATCCTGCGCGAGGACGCGCGCAAGGAGGGCAAGCGCTACAGCTTCGAGGACGTCCTGTTGATCTCGGAGGTCGTCTCCACGTCCTCGGCACGCAAGGATTACGACGACTGCACCGCGAAGTACGGCCGGTACGGCATCCCCGTCTACCTCGTCGTGGATCCCTACGCCCGGGAAGTCGTCCTGCACACCGAGCCCACCTCCAGCGGCTACAGCACCGCCCACACCCGCGCATACGGCACAGGCAAGCTCCCCATCCCCCTGGCCGACGGCCGCACCTTCACCCTCGACCTCGACGAACTCCCCCTGCCGGACCCGGAGCCCGACACTCACTGAGTCTGAGAAAACGCGCCCCGAAGCAGGAAGAGGCCCGGCAGCCGGTCGGCGAGGGCACGATCATCGAAACCGCGACTGAAGAGCTCCACGCATTGGGGTGCCCGGAGTTTGGTGATCACGCCCGGGGTTTCCCTGTCCTTCCGGCCCCATTCTGGGCCCCAGGAAGGCCCGGCGGCGGGCTGGGCCCCGTCGGGCGGGACTCCAATTCTGGACCCGGCGACAAAAGGGCGTCCAGCGCACCGACCTTGCGACGCGAAGACGCTCTTCTCACATCCCCCGCACCGTTCATCCTGTGCGGGGCAAGCTCGGCACCATCACCGACGTGGTCCGCTCCGTCGTCGCCCCCGCCGCCCTCATCGCCGACCAAGCCGAGACCGCGATCGTCGAGGTCCGGAACCCGGCCGGCCTGGACGAGGTCGACGAGATCCCCCCGGTCGCGCCGCCGACCAGGCCCGCCGCACTGACCGCGGCGAGCGCGCCGCGAAGAAGGTCCTCGACAAGCTGCCCGCCGACACCTACGGCACATGACGCGTCTTCCGCACCCCGTCCTCGCGGTAGGCCCCGGACCTCGCCGAGATCACCCGCATCTCCAAGGCCCACGGCCTCGGCCCCGTCTCGATGAAGGCCTGCGCCCCGAGCCTCAAGGTCGAGCTCGCCGAGGCCACACCGGTCGGCGTCGATACCGCGGTCCTCGTCGCGGCCTAGCAGTCACCCAAGATCTGCAAAAAGGCGCATTCTACGCGCTTCGTAGCAGGGCGGTAATCGGTCTCGGGGGCAGCGTCCCCCGAACGGAGAAGGACGCCTGTTCCGCCCTCGCCAGGGCGACTACCACCGAAAGCAGAACGCCCTCGGCCGGTGGTTACGTCAACGGTCCCGAGGTCTGGACCCAACTCCTGCATTGAAGGAGCAAGACCATGGCGAAAACAGCAACAGGCGTTACTCCCGTCGGCGTCACCAAGCACCTAGCTTCTCGGCCTCCACAGCCCGAAGCCCTCAATTTCGACGCAGAAATGCAGGCCCGTGTCGAGCAGGACTCCGCCCGCATCATGGCTGCCATCAACGACCCCACCACCGTGTTCGAGGTGCTCACCGCTGCGCATGGCATCCAGGTCGTGGAGTTGGAAGTTCCATTCGACCGCCTGTACGGGCACTACCTGCAGCACAAGGACGGCACCCGTCTCCTCGTTGTCCCCGCCGGACAGGCTCCCTCCACCCGCCTGTGGGCCGCACGCGCCCTCCTCGCCCACCAGGGCGTGATGCCGGCATGACCTTCTCCGACTTCGACAAGGCCACCGCCGCCACCCCCACCGCGTTCCTCGACCGGCTCGCCGCCGTCCCCGGGGCAGTCGACGAGGCGATGCGGAAGGCCCTCCCGGACGTGTACACCCCGGAGAAGGCCAAGGAACTCGCGGACGACATCTTCCTCCGCCTCCGCCAGCTGTAACCGACAAGGCCACGGAGGTGACGCTGTGACCGTCTCCGCCACGAAGCCGTCCGCCGACCACCTGATGGACACCCCCCTGCCCGTGCTCATCAACGAGTTGGGCATCACCCTCACCGACTCCTCGATCACCGACCCGGCGTTCTTCGGCGCCGTCATCGTCCAGCGCAAGACGGGTGAGCTGCGGCTCACCATGCCGACCGGGCGCAGCGAACTGGAGCACGACACCGTCACCCGGTACCTGCTCGCCCAGGCGCTCGGGGTACCGGTGCCTGGCATGCCAGCGCCGTTCGTCACGACCCGTATCCCCGCCGAGCAGACCGAGGTGACGCTGTGACCGCCACGGTCCCCCTCGACCTCGCCCTCACGGTCCGACGCGGAACCACCTCCCCCGGCAAGGCCGCCGACATCCGCGACCTCAGCCCCGCCGACGGCACCGCCACCCTCGTCTACGACAGGCACCTCGCCAACCCCGGCACCGCCGTCTGGCTCGCCCGCATCTCGCTGCGCCGGCACGGGTACGCCGTCCGCGAGGTGATCCTCGACGGCATGGGCCCGGGCATCACCGCCCTGTTCCAGGAAGCGTCCCGGCTCCGCCTGGACGTCCACCTGGGCAGCGGCAAAGGCACTCCCAGGGTCGTCACCTACGACGACAGCCCGGCCGCGTACCAGGTCCCGGCTGGCTGGGACCTGGCGGACGCCACCGACCGGCTGCCCGCCGCGCATGCGGCGGCCCGCCCCCACGTTGTCCGCGCACTGCGCGCCATCGACGTAGAGAAGGAGAACAACGGCGGGCGTATCGACAAGGCCCTCGACGTGGTAGCCGGGATGATCCTGGAGACCGGGGACCCCGACCAGGTGTGGGGCACGCTCACCCGTGTCCTCTGCGAGACCCGGTCCGAGCGGGCGGAGGTGTCGGCATGACGACCGCCGTCAACGCCGACGCCGCCCGCATCATCGGGCAACTCCAGGAAGGGCACGCCGCGATAAACGCGGCCGGGCTCGGCAGCCCCGCACTGGACGACTTCAACAACCTGCTCACCGAAATGATCGCCGAGGCTCCCGACCCGAAGTTCCGTCTCCACGAGATCGTCGAGTTCCTCGCCCGAGAACGCGGCATGACTGCCAAGTCTGCCTGAGCGGCACCCCGTAGATGGCCCCGGGCTCAGCGACTCCGCCGCTGGCCCAGGGCCTGGGACTCGACCATTCACCAACAAGGAGTCAGACCTTGTGCAGGGCGCGGCGACGCGATCGACGCGCTGAACCAGAAGATCGGTGACAATCTCCCGGAAAAGCTGCGCAGGACGGTGACGTCCTTTCACGACGCGGCCCAGGCCTACACCGACTACGCGCCCCGGCTGCGGGAGGCGCAGGAGACGTTCGACCGGGCGGTGGACCAGGCCAACGACTGCCCGGCGCCCTGGTCGCTGCGGTGTCGGTGTTCTTCCCCGTCGCGGGCGCGCTGCTGGCCGGGGCGCTGTTCGCGCTCGACCAGATATCAGCCCTGGCGAATGGCCATTTCAACCTCGGTGACCTCGCACTCGGCCTGCTCAGCTTCGTTCCCCTCGGCTCGCTGTTCAAGGGCGGTGCGGGTGCGGCGTCGAAGTCTCTCCCGAACCTGAAGAACACCGGCGGTTCCATCAAGGACATCAAGTCCACCGTAGGCCCGGAAGGATAACGAACAGATCCCAGAGAAAGAGTTCGAGGACTCAGCGGAGCAGAAAGGCCCCGACGAGGATCACGGCACATCCAGCTCAAGAGGCAGGTGAAGCGGCGGGCCGAGCAGCCCCTGGACGGCCCCTGGCTCCGCAACCCGCTCCAAGGCCGGCACCGCCGCCTCGACCGCGGCAGCCGCGCTCGGTCAAGTCCACGCCGCGGCGAGGTGCTGGGCGTGGGCCCGCAGTTCGCGCAGTGCGGGCGGCGTGTTGCCGATGACCACCATGAGCACGACCGGCCCGCACAGTTCGGCGGCGGCCAGGCGGTCCTCGGGCATCCCTGGGAACGCCGGGCGCACCTGGTCCAGCACCGCTCGAGCCGGCCCGGCGAGCAGGTCGGCGTCGGCGAAGAGCCTGCTCACCTCGGCGTCGTGCTGGGCCTCGCCGAGCAGGGCTCGGTAGGCCGCGCCGGCGGTCGAGGTGGTCAGGAACTGAGCCAGGGCGACGAGGAAGTCGGTGACGGTGCGGACCGGCTCCTCGTGCGCGGGGACGGTCAGCTCGGTGTCGGCGTCGTCGGCACAGGACTCGATCAGAATGTGCGCCTTGGTCGGCCACCAGCGGTAGACGGTCTGCCGGCCGACACCGGCCCGCTCGGCGATGCCCTTCATGGTCATCGCCGAGTAGCCGATGTCGACGAGCAGGTCATCGACGGCGTGCAGGACGGCGAGCCGCGCGCTCTGGCTGCGCGGACGCCCCGGGGTGGCAGGCTTGGTCACGTCGTCAGCATATCGGGCCACAGTGCGCCGTTATCGCTGATCGGCTGTCGGCCCGGACCGCTGCCGCCCGGCGCGAACCGCCACGGTGACGACCACGGCCCCGACGAGCGCGGTGAGCAGAGCGGCCGTCCGCAGCGCCGTGCCGACCCCGGAGGCGAAGGCGTCGACGACGGCCTGCCGCTGTCCCGGCGCCGCGACGAGCGCTTCGGCGACGGTCCGCGGAACCGGATGCCCGTGCCGCACGCCGGCCGGCAGGTGTGCGGTGAACGCGGCCGTGAGCACCGTACCGACCACCGCGATACCCAGCGCGCTGCCGAACTCCCGGGTCGCCGACTGCAACCCGCCCGCCACGCCGGCCTGCTCGGCCGGCAGCGCCCTGGTGAGTTCGGCGCTCAGCGTGGGCAGGGCGAGCATGAAGCCGGTCCCGACGACGACCAGCCACCCCGCGTACACCGGGTAGGGCAGGCCGGTCGCTGTGGACACGCCGAGCAGCCCGCAGCTGATGGCCAGGAACGCCACGGTCAGGACGGCCGGGATGCCGAAGCGCCGCGCCAGACCCGGCACGCGCCGGGAACCGATCAGCAGCGGTACCGCCAGCGGGAGGGTCCCCAACCCGGCCGCCAGCACCGAGTAGCCGCGGCCGTACTGCAACAGGGAGGCGTTGGCGAAGAACAGCCCGAAGCTGCCGAAGAAGGTCACGAACATGCCCAGGCCGGCGCTGCTCAGCACCGGGATGCGGAACAACCGGGGGTCCAACAACGGGTGGGTCAACCGGAGTTCGGCACCGATCCAGACCGCGCCCAGCACACCGCCGGCGATGAACGCCGACACCACCGAGGCGCTGCCCCAGCCCCGTTCGGGCCCTTCGATGATGCCCAGGAGCAAGGCCACCGTCGCCGTGATGAGCAGCACGGTGCCTACCGGGTCCAGCCGACGGGCGCTGCGGGCGCTCGGCGCCGCCACCATGGCGACCCAGACCGCGAAGACCACGGCGGTCAGCGCGACGACGCCGAACATGACGCGCCAGGACGCGACGGCCAGCAGCGCGCCGCCGGCCGTGTTCCCGACGAGCCCGCCCATGCCGGACACCGTGCCCCAGACGGCCAGGGCTCGGCCCCGGCGCTCCGGAGCGGTGGCGTGCACGAGCACCCCGACACAGTTCGGGAGCACCAGCGCCGCGCCCAGCCCGGTGAGCGCGCGGGCGGCCAGCATGACCGGCACGTCGTGCGCGGCGGCGGCGAGCGCCGCACCGGCGGCGAAGGTGAACAGCCCGGCCAGCAGCACGCCCTTGCGGCCGAACCGGTCCCCGGCCGCGCCCGCGGGGATGACCAGGCAGGCGAAGACGACGACGTAGGCGTCGACGATCCACAGCAACTGCGAGGAACTCGGGTGCAGCCCGCCGGCGGTGATCTGCGGCACCGCCAGATTGATGGCGGCGACCAGCCCCATGACCAGAATGGTGCAGGCGCATACGCAGGCCAGCACGGCATCGGGGCCGTGGGTGCGCTCCGCACCGGCGGGGCGAGCTTCGACGGTGGTCATTCGGATACCCTCCTCACCCGCTGTAGGCGCCGGTCAAAACGTCCTCGACCAGGGTCGGGCCGGTCGGGTCCCAGCCGAGCAGGTCGCGGGTCAGCCGGCTGGAGGCGGTCATGGTCATGCCGAAGAAGCCGCCGACGAAACCGAAGTGCTCGTCGGCGTCCGCCGGGTCGATCGAGGCCACCGGAAGGTCCAGGGCCTGCCCCAGGGCCTCGGCGATGGCGCGGGTGGTCACGGCCTGTTCGGCGACGGCGTGCAGCCGGGTGCCTGCGGGGGCGTGTTCCAGGCCGAGCCGGATGAGCCGGGCGGCGTCGGGGCGGTGCACCGCGGACCAGGCGGCCGAGCCGTCACCGATGTAGCCGGAGACCCCGCGCTCCTTGGCGGCGGCGGCCAGGAAGGTGACGAACCCCCAGTCACCGGCGCCGTGCACGGAGGGGGCGAACCGGATCGCCATGCCCCGCACCCCGCGCGAGACGTAATCCAGTGTGAGGTTCTCGCTGCCACCGCGGTCCGCGCCCGGTCCGACCTCCGGCGAGGCGTCTGTCTCGGTCGCCGGGCGGCCGTCGGTCAGGCCCGACAGCGCGTTCGCGACCAGGAACGGGCGGTCGGTGCCGACCAGTGTGTCGAGCATGGCCTCCACGGCGGCGCGCTCCGCGCGGTCCGATTCGGCGGGGTTGGCCCAGTCGTGCTTGTTGGCGAGGTGGACGACGGCGTCGGCGGTGCCGGCGCCGGTGCGCAGGCTGTCCAGGTCGTCGAGGTGGCCGGGCAGGGCGGTGGCGCCCTTGGCGGTGAGGGTCTGGGCGGCGTCCGGGGTGCGGGCGAGGCCGGTGACGGTGTGGCCGGCGGCGAGCAGCTCATCGACGGTGGCCGAGCCGATCCAGCCGGTGGCTCCGGTGACGAACACATGCATGGGAGAACTCCTTCAGAAAGATGAACCGCGATGGAAGTCGGCAGCCAGTTTCGAGCCACCGTGTATTGCAAACGTATCAGAAACGAGGCACGATGTCTCTTAACAGCGAGAAGAAGTGAGAGAGGCGGAGAAGTCATGCACGTGCCCGAGCTTGCGGAGTCGTTCGCAGCCACGCTGTCCCGGGCCCAGCGTGCCCGACTGCACCAGGAGTACTCGGCGGCGAACGCGGCGCGCTGGTCGAACTTCCCCCAGTCCGTGCTGGGCCGTCGCGGCCGGCTCGGTCTGCGGACCGGCACGCTCGACCCCGAGCAGTGGCGGGCGCTGAACACCCTGCTCGCCGCCGCCACCGGAACGGCACCGAACCGGGGCTACGACAGAATCCAGCAGCACCTCGACGCGGACGACCACCTCCGCGCGCACGGCGCCGGCCACGGCTACGGCCGTGGGAACTTCTACGTCGCCTTCCTCGGCGCGCCGTCGGACACCGGACGGTGGGAGTTGCAGTTCGGCGGGCACCATCTCGCGGTCGCCAACACCTACGCCGACGGCGTCCTGGCAGGAGCCACGCCGTCCTTCCGAGGCATCGAGCCGTTCGCCGGATTCCAGGCCCGGGATGGAGTCCGCGAACCCGAACGACAGGCGCGGGAGGCCCTGGCCGCGCTGCTCGCGGCACTCGGTCCCGCCCAGTCGGCCGCGGCCCGGCTCGGGCGCTCCCACCACGACCTGCTGCTGGGGCCGGGACAGGACTGGGCGTTCCCGAGCCGGGCGGAGGGCATAGCGGGCGTCGAGCTGACCGCCGGACAGCGGGCTCTGCTGCTGGCGGCGATCGAGGAATACGTCGCCGACGTCGACGAGGAGAGTGCGGCGCGCATCCTCGCCGGCTACGCCCGCGAACTGGACGCGACCCACGTCGCCTGGACGGGGTCGGCCTCCCTGCTCCGGCCCGGGGACTACATCCGCATCGACGGCCCGTCGGTGTGGGTCGAGTTCTCGATGCACGACGGCATCGTCCTGGCCGACCCGCATCCGCACGCGGTCTGGCGCGACAAGAACACCGACTACGGCGGGCGGGAATTCTGAGGCTCATCCCACATTCGAGACACGAAGACTTGTATGTCACCCCTTTAGGGTGCACCATGGTTCGAAACGGGAGTCATGGGCAGCCCACATTCCAGGCTTCCCTCACAGTCATCTGTCGCAGTTCACCTTTCTGAAGGAGTTCTCCCATGCATGTGTTCGTCACCGGAGCCACCGGCTGGATCGGCTCGGCCACCGTCGATGAGCTGCTCGCCGCCGGCCACACCGTCACCGGCCTCGCCCGCACCCCGGACGCCGCCCAGACCCTCACCGCCAAGGGCGCCACCGCCCTGCCCGGCCACCTCGACGACCTGGACAGCCTGCGCACCGGCGCCGGCACCGCCGACGCCGTCGTCCACCTCGCCAACAAGCACGACTGGGCCAACCCGGCCGAGACCAACCGGGCCGAGCGCACCGCCGTGCGGACCATCGCCGACGCGCTGACCGGCACGGACCGCCCGCTGGTCCTGGCCGCCGGGCTGTCCGGCCTGGTCCAGGGCCGGCCGGCGACCGAGGACGACGCCTCGCCCGCCGTGGGCCCGGACTCGCCGCGCGGCGGCAGCGAGAACCTCGCCCTGGAGTACGCGGACAAGGGCGTCCGAGTGGTCAGCGCCCGCTTCGCGCCGTCCGTGCACGGCGTCGGCGACCACGGATTCATCGCGCAGGTCGCCGCCGCCGCCCGCAAGCACGGTGTCTCGGCCTACATCGGCGACGGCACCGCGTCCTGGGCCGCCGTCCACCGCCCCGACGCCGCCCGGCTCATCCGGCTCGGCCTGGAACACGCCCCCGCAGGCACCCGGCTGCACGCCGTCGCCGAACAGGCCGTGACCACCCGCGCCATCGCCGAGGCCATCGGCCGCGCGCTCGGCGTCCCCGTGAAGTCGGTCGCGCCGGACGACGCCATGGGGCACTTCGGGTTCGTCGGCCGCTTCTTCGGTATGGACATGTCCGCCTCCGGCGCCCACACCCGCTCCCTGCTGACCTGGAGCCCCTTGGGCCCGACCCTGGTCGAGGACATCGAGGCCGGAGCGTACGGCACGGCCGAGTAGCACGGCGGATCAGAGCTTGAACACAACCAGGGAACTGGAGACATCGTCATGAGCGACGACAACACGCGCGGCGACAAGACCTTCGACGCCGCCCTCACGGCGTTCATCATGGTGCGCACCACGCCGGAATGGCTGGCGCTCACCGTGCCGCGGCGGTTCGAGGTCTTCACGAAGGAGATCCTCGACCCGGTGCTGGCCAAGGTCGAGAACGTCCGTTCGCGCTTCTTCGACACCGAGTTCTACTCGGCCCGGGTGACCGACGTGTGGGTGTGGGAGGCCGCCGACCACCACGCCTTCCAACTCGTCGTCGAAGCCCTGCGCGAGACACCCTTCTGGGACCGGTACTTCCGGGTCGAGGAGATCCTGATCGGTGTCGAGAACGCCTACGCCAACAACTACGGCCGGGAGGCCATCCTCACCGTCGAGGCGTGAGCACGCATCACACATGCCGACCTCCACGAGCGCCAGGCCCTGATCCCGCTGGTGGGCGGCATCCCGCCCACCCGCTCCCGTCGCGGCCCGCGTCGGTGGAGGCCCGGCACGCTGCACGGGGACAAGGGATACGACTACCGGTACCCGCGGCGCCGGCTGTCCTCCCGCGGCATCCGCCACCCCCTCGCCCGCGAAGGCATCGAGTCCTTCCAACTACTGGGCCGGCACCGCTGGGGATCGTGTCCCTTGTGGGGGTGTAGGCGATCAACGTGTGAGTGTGCGCGGGCGGGTGCCCGGGGCGTGCATCCGCTGAGGACTTTCGCTGCCTGATCACAGAGCAGGCCACCGTGCAAATCTCCCTGGTGAACGACCAGTTCAACCGTGGAGGTGCCCGATGGCCTTGCCCCAGTCTGACCTGCAACGCCTGCTGGAGTCACTACGTACGGCCGCCGGAATCGACCTCGTCCGAAGTGCCGCCGAGCGCATGCTGCAGGAACTGATCGAAGCCGAGCTCCGTACCGGCGCCTTCTTCCCTGGCCTGCTCGAACGCCGACGCCGCATCGACCAGGCCTTCTACGCCGTCATCATGGAGGCATATGTCCAGGGTATGTCCACACGCTCGGTCGCTGGTCAAATTCCTGGGCGAGGTCTCCGGGATCTGCGGCGACCTCGCGTCCAGCTGACCGCCTTCCGGGAACGGCCGCTGAACCATACCCGGTTCCCCTACATCTACCTCGACGCCACGTACTGCAAGGTTCGCGTCGACCACCAGATCGTCTCCCAGGCCGTGGTCATCGCCACCGGCATCACCGAGGACGGCAACCGCGAGGTCCTGGGCGTCGTGGTCGGCGACAACGAGACCGAGGCGTTCTGGACGGAGTTCCTGCGCTCACTCAGATCCCGAGGTCTGTCCGGCGTCCGCCTCGTCCTTGGCGACAACCACGCCGGGCTGGTCGCCGCGATCCGCAAGGTCATGCTCGGCTCCGCCTACCGCAGGTGCCGTGTTCACTTCCTGCGCAATGTCTGAACTCGTGCGCCAGCAGCTCGATACCGTCGCCGACATGCTCGGCCCACAGTTCCCCAAGGTCAAACGGATGCTCCTGGACGCGAAGGACGACCTGACCGCCTTCGCGGTCTTCCCTGTCCAGCACTGGAAGAAGATCCAGCCCGCCAATCCCCTGGAACGCCTGAACCGTAGATCAAGAGGCGCAGCGACGTCGTCCAGGTCTTCCCAAACCCCGAGGCACTCCCGAGGCTGACCACCGCGGTGCTCAGCGAAATGCACGACGACTGGATCGCCCTCTCCCGCCGCTACCTCTCCGAGGGAAGCAGAGAAGCCATCTACGCCGACGAACACTCCGGCTCCACCACCCGTGAGCTCCCCAACACTCCAAACGCTACCGATAGTTGCTCGCCTACACCACCACAAGGGACACGACCCGCCATCGTGCTCTGGACCACGAAGTACATCGACGCCGCCGTCGCCCAGCTCCGCGCTGAAGGCCACGAGATCCGCGACGAGGACAGCGCCCGCCTGTCCCCACTCAAGCACCGCAACTGAACCTCCTCGGCCGCTACAGCTTCACCGCCTCCACTCCGCCTGCTGGCGCTCTGCGTCCGCTGGGCGACCCGGATACGCCCGAGCTGGATGAGGACGAAGAGGGCGAGGAGTGAGCGCGAGGTTGCTGCTCGACGGTTACGCAGCGCCCTCGATCTCGGCCCACAGCCGGGCGGCCAAGACACAGGTCCCTCCGCCTGGACTGTTGCCCCGGGGACGTTGTCGGCGTTGACGCGGCGGGCGTCACTTCTCGTCCGCACCGGGTTCCGCGCTGTCGAAGATCGGCATCAGGTTGCCGCGGGTAAAGTTCCCATAGGGTGAAGAGGTGGGCGATGATCTGTGCCCACGGCCCCTGCGCCAGAGCCGCCGCCGGGAGGGGAACGAGCTCTTCGCTGGGCACTCCCGCGCGACTTCGCCCGGTCTGAGCCAACGTCACCCGGCTGCGTCCCGCGCGTCCCCGGCAATACCGCCCGGGGTGGCGTTTGGCAGGAGGACGACCTTGCCCAACGGGTGGTCGTGTTCCAGGTGGGCGAAGGCCGCCCGGACCTCGGTCAGCGGGTAGGTCCGGCTGATCGGCGCCTCGATCCTGCCGACCGCCGCCAGCCCGGCCAGTTCGGCCAGTACCGCCCGGTCGGTGCCCTCGGCGCTGCCGTGCGACCGGGTGCCGAGCGCGGCGGCGGCGCCGTAGTCGAGCGTGTTGACCCGGCTGGGCGGCACCCCCAGGGACAGCGCGATGCGCGGGTAGTCGCCGCCGTGGAAGTCGAGGAAGGCGTGCGCTGTGCCGCCGCCGTCGCCTTCGATCGCCCGGCGAAGGCGTTCGTCGACCCTGCTTCCATAGCCGACGAGGGCGGCGCCCTGGGACTCCAGCCAGTCCTGGTGCCGTGCCGAGGCGACCGCCACCACGCGCGCCCTGCGCAGGCGCAGGAGTTGAACGGCGAAGCTGCCGACCCCACCCGTGGCCCCGCTGACCACGACCGTCTCCCCGGCCTGCGGGGCGACCGCAGCGACGGCTGCCCAGGCGGTGCTGCCCGCGACGTAGAGGGCGCCTGCAGCGGCCCAGGGGAGCGTCTCGGGCTTGCGGACGAGCTGGTCCGCCGGGACGACGACGTACTCGGCGTGGCTGGACCGCTCCCAGGACCAGCCAAGGACCGGGTCCCCCGGTGCCCAACCGGCCACTGCGGCCCCGGTCGCGGTGACGGTACCGGCCAGGTCACTGCCCTGTCCGGAAGGGAACGTCGCAGGAAAGTGCTCGTGCAGGGCCCCGGTGCGGATCTTGGCCTCGCCCGGGTTGATGCCGGCGGCCCGTACCCGGACCAGGACGTCGTGGGGGCCGAGCGGACGCGGTTCGACGTCCTCGACGCCGAGCACGTCGATGTCTCCGTAGCGGTGGAAGCGTACGGCTCGCATGAGTCAGCCCTCCGGGTGGATGTGGCTGTTGAGGAAGGCGGCGACGTGGTCAAGGGCGCGCGCGGCCTCCTCGACGAGGGGGGCGAAGCCCTGGAAGACGTGCGGTGCCCCGGGGAAGGTCTGCAAGGTGACCGGGATGTCGGCGCGGGCGGCCCGGGCGGCCAGCCGCAGGGCGTCGTCGAGCAGGATCTCCCGGGCGCCGGCCTGGATCAGCAGCGGCGGCAGTCCGCGCAGATCGGCGTGGAGCGGGCTGGCGAGCGGGGTGCGCGGATCCGCCCCGGCGAGGTAGTCGGCGGCCCGGACCTGAAGGGCCCGGCGAGTGAGCGCCGGATCCGCCTCCGCCCGGGTCGACATGGTGCCGCCCGACTGGGTCAGGTCCGCCCACGGGGACAGAACCGTCGCGGACGACGGCTGCGGCAGCCCCGCGTCCCGGATCGCCAGCAGCAGGGCGAGGGCCAGTCCGCCACCGGCCGACTCTCCGGTGACCGCGACCGACCCGGCCGGGACACCCCCGTCGAGCAGCGCCCGGTAGGCGGTGAGGGCGTCATCGACGGCGGCCGGGAAGGGGTGCTCGGGGGCGAGCCGGTAGTCGACGGAGAGGACGGTGGCCGCGGCGCGCCGGGCTATCTCGGAAACCAGGCCGACACTGGCGGCGGCCGACCCCATCGCGTAGGCGCCGCCGTGGAAGTACAGCACGGTGCCGGCCGGCGGCGCGGCGCCGGCCCGCACCTCGACGGCGGGCACCCCGCCCAGCTCGATGGTCCGGGTGCGGACGTCGTCGGGCAGCGGCGCGGAGCCCAGCATCTCGTCGAAGACGCGGCGCATCTTCTCGACGTCGCCGCCCAGGTCCAGTGGGGAGTTCCGCAGCAGGTCGGAGACGGCATTCAGCTGATCACAGGTCATGTCATCGAGTCCTTGCGAGGGGCAGTGGTTGGCGGAGGGAGGGATGCGGGGCGGCCTACGCCCGGGCGACGTGCAGGACCTTTTCGAAGCCCATGCGCCGCACGAAGTCCGTACGGGCTTCCAGTACCGCGGAGTTGGCCTGCTCCACCATCGAGTTGGTCAGGTCCACCACGCTGCGGAAGGGGCGCTCGCCGAAGGGCAGGGCCATGATCCTGGTGATCTCCTCGGCGACCACCACCGGGTCGGCCTGCGTGCCCGGGGTGAACAGACCTTCGGTGGCTTCCTCGTTGCGTGCGGCCAACGGGTCCAGGGCCCGATACCCGGCGGCGACATCGGTGGTGTCCGTAGGCCGTGCCGCCTTGGGGAAGTGGTCGGTGCCCTGGGTGAAGGCACCCGGCATGACGATCACGGTCTCGATGCCGAGCGGGGCCACCTCGTAGGAGGTCACCAGCGCCAGCGCGTCCATGGCCGCCTTGGAGACCACGTACGGGCCGAGGAACGGCGGGGTGGTCACCGGGATGGTGCTGCCCACGTAGAGGAGGGTGCCGTGGCCTTGGGCGCGCAGGTGCGGCAGCACGGCCCGGTTCAGCCGCTGGACGCCGAGGGCGTTGACGTCGATCAGGTGGGCGATCTCCTCGGCGGTGAACGCCTCGACATATCCGGTGACCAGGTGACCGGCGTTGTGGACGACGACGTCAAACGCGCCCGCGTCGTCGAGCACGGCCGCCACCGCGTGGTCGGCGGATTCCTGCGAGGTGACGTCGAGTTCGACCACGTGCAGGTCGAGCCGTTCGGCCGCTGCCAGGCGGTTGAGTTCCTCGGCGCGGGCGGCGTTGCGGGTGCCGGGGGCTCGCATCGAGGCGTAGACGCGGTGGCCGGCCCGGGCGAGCGCCCGCGCGGTCAGGTTGCCGATGCCGGTTCCGGCACCGGTGATGAGGACGGTTGACATGGTGGTCTTCCGATCGGTGAGGTGGGGTGGGGCGGGATCGAGAGGTCAGGCGATACCGCCGTTGCTGTACAGCACCTGGCCGTTGATCCAGCGGCCGCCGGGCCCGGCCAGGAAGGCCACCGCCTCGGCGATGTCCTCGGGGGTGCCGAGCCGCTCCAGGGGTGCGGCGGCGGCGATCCGGGCGATCAGCTCCTCGCTCTTGCCCTCGACGAACAGCGGCGTCGCGGTCGGCCCGGGGGCGACCGCGTTGACGGTGACGTCCCGGCCGCGCAACTCGCGGGCCAGGATCAGGGTCATGGCCTCAACCGCGCCCTTGGTGGCCGCGTAGCCGCCGTAGCCGGGCTGCTGAAGCCGGGTGATGGAGGTGGAGAAGTTGATCAGCGAGCCGCCGGGACGCAGTCGGCGGGCGGCGAGCCGGGAGACGACGAAGGTCCCCCGGACGTTGACCCGGTGCATGCGGTCGAAGTCGTCCAGCGTCATCTCGGTGAACGGGGCGAGCAGCATGATCCCTGCGGTGTTGACGACGACGTCGATGCCGCCGAAACGCGCCTCCGCGGCGTCGAAGAGCTCCGCCATCTCCGCCGGCTCGGCGACGTCGCCGGAGTGGGCCATTGCTGTGCCCCCGGCCGCGGTGATCGACTCGACGATCGCCTCGGCCTTGGCCGCGCTGCCCGCGTAGTGGACTACGACGGCCGTACCGTCCGCGGCCAGCCGGTGCGCGACCGTGCTGCCGATGCCGCCCGAGCCGCCGGTCACCACGGCCACCGTGGGCCGGCCGGATCCGTTCTCCGCTGTCACGCCGTCCATGACTGCTCCGATCCCGGCATCCGGACGGATGCCCATGGTGATGAGGCCGTTCGCGGGCGATTTGCCCGGCGACGTGATCCACCCTCCGCCTCGCACACTTATTTGTCTAATGCATGAAATTCATTTACATTATGCGGATGGCGAATATCGAACGGGTCGACCTGAATCTGCTGGCTCCGTTGGCCGCACTGCTGGAGGAACGGCACGTCTCGCACGCCGCCGAACTCGCCGGGATGAGCCAGCCGGCGATGAGCCGGGCGCTGCAGCGGCTACGCGACACGCTCGGCGACGAGCTGCTGGTGCGCGCGCCGGGCGGCTACCGGCTCACCCCACGAGCCGAGCGCGTGCAGCGCCAGCTGCGAGCGGTGCTGCCGCGGCTGGAAAGCCTGTTCGCCCCCGAGGAGTTCGACCCTGCCGTGGCCGCCGAGGCATTCCGGGTCGCCGGGACCGACTACGCCCGGGTGTTCGCCCCCGCGGTCTTCCAGCGCGTCTTCCAGGAGTCACCGCGCTCCACGCTGCACTTCCGCACGTGGCACAACGCCATCTACGACGATCTCGACCGAGGCGTCGTCGACCTGGTGTTCTATGCCGGGCCGGGGCCGGTCGCCGTGCTGCGCACGGAGCACTTGTTCGACGACCGGTTTGTCTGCGTCCTGTCCGCGGACCACCCGCTGGCCGAGCAACCGGAGATCGCCCTGGAGGAGTATCTGAACGCCGCTCACGTGATCGTCGGCACCACCGACGAACGCCAGACTGCGATCGAGGGGCGCCTGGAGGGCCTCGGGGCACGCCGCCGGGCCGGGCTGACCGTGCCCTACCACTCCCTGGCCGCTCATTCCGTCCTGGGCACCCGGCTGATCCTCACCCTGCCCGCGAGGCTGCTCGCGCAGCAGCGCCCGGACACCGAAATCCGGATCCTGCCCGCGCCCGAGGAGATCCGCCCACTGCACTACCAGATGGCCTGGCACCCGCGCCTCGACGGCGACCTGGGACAGCGTTGGCTCCGGGACACCGTCCGCGCCGTCACGGCCGAACTGCCGGAGCCGGCCCCTGAGGGGACGGGTGGGGAGACAGACTGATCACCGGGAGCATCATGAATAAGAGGTCCTAACAAAGGCGTTGGACGTGTCGGTGGGTGATGAGGCAGGTGGCGAGGCCGAGGAAAGCCTCGTGGATGTCGTCGCGCCGTTCCCAGCGGATGCGCAGGCGGCGGAAGCCGTGCAGCCAGGAGGGGATGCCCTGCCCGCCGACAAGGACGTGGTGCTTGCTGCCCGGCCGTGCACGGTCGACCGGGCTGGGACCGCTTCTGGGCCCCGGCGGGCCGCCCGGACATGGGAGGAGTCGATCACCGCCCGCGACCAGTCCAGCTGTTTCGCCGACCGCAGCTTCTTCAGCAGCACCAGGTGCAGCTTCTCCCACACGCCGGCCTCGTTCCAGGCGGCCAGGCGCCGCCAGCAGGTCATGCCCGAGCCGAAGCCCAGCTCCTGGGGCAAGTACTCCCACTGGATGCCGGTGTGCAGCACGAACAGGATCCCGCACAAAGCCTGGCGGTCCGGCACCCGTGGCCGGCCCGCCACCAGCTTCGGCCCCGGCACGGGCAGCAACGGCTCGATGAGCGACCACAGTTCGTCCGACACGATCCATGGCCGCGACTGACGTTTCCCCACGATCCGACCAGCGAGCAGACAGACCGATGGTTACTTGATCAACAACTTCTGTTAGGAACTCTTAGAGTCGCGCCAGTCGCGCATCTGCTGCTCGGGCGGCATCGGCCGCGTCGTCGTGCCAGACATGCTGCCAACGACTGGCGTGGTAGCCAGCGCAGCGCTTCCATGCCGCGCCGAAGCGGACCAACTTGTTCCACTGCCGACGTCGAGCTGACAGGGAGGCGAGCGGCCCGCCGTACCCGAACGCCGCGCGGGCATCCTCCATCTGGGCGTCGAGGATGAGCCGGAAGGCCAGGACGAGCCGCCGCACATCAGCGTCGCCCTTGTGTGCCGCCCTCAGTTCGTCCAGCCGAGCGACGAGGAAGGCAGCGAAGGACTCGACGTCGTGCAAAGTCAGCTCGTTGGCGGTCACGGTGGACAACGGGGACGAGAGCGCAGGCGCTGTCACGGGCAGAGGTTCCTGTTCGCCCCGGGAGTCGATATCGCAGCCAGGCGCTATGCCCCGGTTTGTCATGTCGGATAGGGAGAGCTTATCCGACCCCATCGCTCCCGTCCGCGAATCGCGGACGCCAGGCGCGGGTGCAGAAACCGGTGCGCCACGTTTAAGAATTGTCCCGTAACTGCTGGTCACGGGTGAGATGATCTTGTCGTGTCTGGTGTGATCACGGCGTCGGAGCCTCCTGGATAGCCCCGTTTGCCGGGCTGAGCCCGCGGCAGTTCGGCAAGCTCATCACCGCACTGCGGCGCGAGGGTGCCGACCCGGTGCGCAAGGGCCGGCCCTGGAGCCTGCCGCTTGAAGACCGGGTCCTGCTGGTCGCCGCTTACTGGCGCACGAACCTCACCCTGCGCCAACTGGCGCCGTTGTTCGGGGTGTCGAAGTCAGCCGCGGATCGCATCATCGGCCATCTCGGCCCGTCGCTCGCGCTCCAGCAGCGCAAGCGGTTCCGCAGGGACACCGTGCTGATCGTGGACGGCACCTTGGTCCCCACCCGCGACCACACGGTGGCCGAGCAGTCCAAGAACTACCGCTACTCCACCAAACACCAGGTCGTCATTGATGCCGACACCCGGCTCGTCGTCGCGGTCGGCCGGCCGGTCACCGGCAACCGCAACGACTGCAAGGCGTGGGAGCTGTCCGGCGCGAAAGACGCCGTCGGCCACACCACGGTCATCGCGGACGGCGGCTACCGGGGCACCGGCCTGGTCATCCCGCACCGCCGCGAAACGCGGCCAGACAGAACTGCCGGCCTGGAAGGAAGAACACAACCGTTCGCACCGCAAGGTCCGCGCCCGTGTCGAGCACGCCTTCGCCCGCATGAAGACCTGGAAGATTCTCCGCGACTGCCGACTGAAAGGCGACGGCGTTCATCACACCATGCTCGGCATGCCTCTCTGCCTACGATCCGGTGACCCGGTGCCGCCGCCGGCCCGGGTGGGTGAACCACAGTCGTCGGTGCCGCGTCGTCCGCGCACGCGCGTACGTGGCTCAGAGAGGTTGGACAGTGTCACGGCAGGTGCTCTTGGTCTGCCGGAACGCCCGGACGGCTACCGTACGATCGGCGCGGCCGTGGCGCAGGCGCGCACGGGAGCCGTGATCAGCGTGGCCCCCGGACGCTATGCCGAGAACCTCACCATCCGGACCAGGGTGACGATCGTCGCCGAGGGCGAGCGGGACAGCGTCGAGATATGTCCGCGTCTCGGCAGCGCGGTGACCGTCATGGCCGAGGAGGTCATGCTCACCGGTCTCCTGCTGCGCGGCGGCGACGAGGACGTGCCGGTGGTCGACGCGCCGCGCGGCCAGGCGGTCATGGAGCGCTGCACCGTGGCCGGCTCCGGCTGGGCCGCCGTCCTGGCCCGGATGTCGGGATCGCTGGCCATGCGGGGCTGCCGGGTCACCAATCCGGCGGGCGCGGGAGTGGTGGACATCGCGCCGGGCGGCAGTGTCGTCGAGGACTGCCAGATCGAGCACCTGGGCTCGTCCGCGGTCGTCCTCGCGAACGCTCCCGCACGGTCGTGCGGAACTGCCTGCTGCGGGACGCGCGCGGCAACGGCGTGCTCGCCAACGGCGAGGCGCGGGGCTCGGTCGAGGACTGCGAGATCTCCGCCACCGACAAGCCCGGCATCGCCCTGGAGGCCCTGAGCGGCACCACGGTGCTGCGCACCACCGCCCGCGACGTCACCACCGGCGTCTACGTCACCTCGACCGCCCGCACGGTCCTGGAGGACGTCACCGTCACCGGGACCTCGGAGGCCGGGATCGTGGTGTCCTCGGGCGGCGATCCCACCCTGCGCCGCTGCCGTACGGAGCGGACGGCCGCGGCCGGGCTCGTGGTCGACGAACGGTCCCGGGGGACCTTCGAGGAGTGCGCGTTCCTGTCGGCGGCCGGTTCCGCGATCCGGGTGGGCGGGGGCGCGACGCCCGTGTTCGACCGGGCCGTGGTGCGGGACTGCGCCGACCGGAGGGCCGCCGTGCTCGTCATGGACGGCTCCGCCCCCGAGTTCGACCGGCTGGAAGTCACGGACGCGGCCGGGGTCGCCGTGTCCGTGCGTTCGGGCGCCAACCCCCTGCTGCACGGGCCCGTGATCTCCGCCCCGGGCGGGAACGGCGTGGAGGTGGGCGACGGCGGACACGGCAGGCTGGAGGGCTGCCGCGTCGAGGGTGCGAAGGGCTCCGCGGTCCTGGTCTCCGAGGGCGGCGGCCTCCATGTGGGCGACAGCCGGCTGCTCGGGTCGGGCGAGGCGGGCGTGACCGTCGCCACCGGCGGGCGGGTGACCGTCGGCGAGCAACTCGCGTGCCTGCGCGGCCGGTACGCGACGGGCACGGCTCACCCGGGCCTCGAAGCGCCAGGCGTCCACCGCGTCCTGCGGCAGCCGTAGCGCGTACCCCGGAGGGGAGGTGATCAGGACGGAAGCGGGGGTGCGCGGGGGCCGCTCGGGTTCGAGCAGGCGGCGCAGGTTCGACACGTAGGCGTGCAGGGACACGGACGCCTTGGCCGGTGGCGCCCCGCGCCACAGGTCGTCGGCCATGCGGTCGACGGAGATCACGCCCTGGCGGGCCGCGATCAGCAGCGCGAGGACGGCGCGCTGCCGTGGGGGTCCCAGATCGACCGGCTTCCCCTCGACGTCGGCACCCATGGAACCCAGCACTCGGATACGCAGCACGCTGCGGGAATCTACCCGAGCGGCGTACGCGGCCCCTCAACGAAAAATAATCGCCCTTCCCGCCGACCGGCGCCCCTGGGCCGGACCGGGACGGCGGCAGCGACACGAACGGGTGACCAAGGCGGACGGACAGGTTCCGCCGGCGTACCGCGGGGCATCAGGTAAGTCCTCATCTACCCCTGCAATTACGGGAGTTGGCATGCTCCGTGGCATAGACGTCAGCGCCTACCAGTCCTCCTCCTTCGACACGGACGACATCTCCTTCGTCTTCGTCAAGGCGACGGAGGGCCGCACGTACGTCAACCCGAAACTCTCCGCCCAGACGAAGCACGCCCGCGAGGCCGGGCTCGTCGTCGGCTTCTACCACTTCCTGTGGCCCGGCAACATCACCGCCCAGGCGGAGCACTTCCTCTCCAAGGCCCCGGAGCGCGCGGGTGACATCCTCGCCGTCGACTGGGAGACGACGGGCGAGGGCACCCACGCGAGCAACGCCGAGAAGGACCGCTTCATCCGGAAGGTGAAGCAGTTGAGGCCGCACCACCGGGTGATCCTCTACTGCAACCGGAACTACTGGCTGAACGTCGACGACACCTCCTACGCGGGTGACGGCCTGTGGATCGCCGACTACGTCACGGCGGGCGAGCCCCGCGTCAAGGCCGACTGGCGCTTCCACCAGCACACCGACGACCCCGTCGACAGGAACGTGGCGGACTTCGCGAGCAGGGCGGCGCTGCGGGCGTGGGCGACACCGGACTGAGGACTGAGGGCTGAGGGCCGAGGACCGAGCGGGCCGGGGCCGGTCGCCCCCGCCGGGCGGCCCGGGCCCAGCGGTACGGCCCGGGCGGCCCGGCGGCGGTTCGTGTCAGCCCCGGAAGTCCGGGGTGCGTTCGGGGCTCGCCTCCGACAGGGCCTTGGTGACCTCGGCGGCCCCGGCGCGCAGGCCGTAGACCGGGGTGGCGGGCTGCTGGCGCCAGGAGTCGTCGATGCCGCCGGCGTCGACCGTGTCGAAGCCGAGTTCCTCGACGAGGGCCCGGACCTTCGCCTTCGCCGCCTGGTCGTCGCCGGCCACCGGCACGGCGATGCGGTCGGGGGCGCCCGCCGGGCGGTGGCGGTCCAGGATGTCCTGGGCGTAGGTGCCGTTGAAGACCTTGACCACCGGGTGGCCGATCCGCCGTTCCGTCCAGCGGCTCTCGGTGAGACCGTCGTCCTCGATCTCCGCGATCCGGCCGTCGCGCTGACGGGGGTAGTAGTTGTTGGTGTCGATCACCGCCACGCCCTCGGCGGCGCCGTCCAGGAAGCCGGCCGGGAGGTCGGGGATCGCCTTGAGGGGGATGGTGACGACGACGATCTCCGCGTCGCGGGCCGCCTCCCCCACCGCGACGGGGGTGGCGCCCGTCTCCTCGGCGAGCTCCTCGAGCGTGTGCGGACCCCGGGAGTTGGCGACGGAGACCTGGTGCCCGAGGGCGGTCAGCCGCCGGGTGAGATTGCCGCCGATGTTGCCGGCGCCGATGATGCCGATCTTCATGACAGACCCTTCGAGGTTGACTCACCTGCATGTGCACGACGCATGCATGCGCATACATCCGGTGGGTGAACCCCTCGGGACCGCCCGCTATTCCGGGCCCGCGCCGAACGGGTCCTCCAGTTCCCGTGCCAGCACCTCGGCCGCCCGCTCCGCGTCCCCCTCGGCGACCGCCCGCAGCAGACCCTCGTGGGCGTCGTCGCCGGTGTTCCGGTCGTGGTCGCGCAGGCCGGTGAGGGCGAGGAGGTCGACCAGACCCTCGCGCAGGACGGGGACGAACTCGGTGAAGAGATCGGCGAGGACGGGGTTGTGGGCGGCGGCGACCACCGCCGCGTGGAAGGCGATGTCGGCGTCGACGAAGGCGGTGTCGTCGGCGTCCACGGCCGCGCGCCGTCCGGCCAGGGCAGCCTCGATGGCGGCGACGTCCTCGGCGGTGCGGCGCCGCGCGGCCAGCCGCGCCGCGTGCACCTCCAGGGCCGCCCGGACCTCGTACACGTCGGTGACCGCGGCCCGCCGCAGCCGGGCCGGCCAGTCCTCGGCCGACTCGGTGGCGATGACGAAGACGCCCGAGCCCTGGCGCGGCCGTACGAGCCCGGCGCCGGCCAGCGCGCGCAGCGCCTCACGGACCGTGGAGCGCCCCACGCCGAGGTCCTTGGCGAGGGTGGTCTCACCGGGCAGGCGGGTGCCGACGGCCCACTGTCCGCCGGCGATACGGGCGCGCAGCCGCTCCACGACCTGCTCCACCAGGGGGCTGGGACGGACGGGGCCGAGGGACATCACTTCACCAACCTGCACACGGGACGACGGACTTCACAGCAATTCTCACTTGTCTGAGGACCTGAGGAGTCGCTAGCGTACCGGCCATGACGTTCCGCGGTCTCCTTCTCCTCGGCTGCCGCGGCGGGGCCTGACGCGACCGGCACCCCGCCGCGGGTCGCCGTGCTGCCGGTCACCGTCCGACCGAACCGGCCGACCCGGCCGAGACCGAGGCAGCGAACCCCAGATGTCCAGCGTCATTCCGTCCCCGGACCCGTCCCCCACCCAGGCCCCGGCCCCGCCGTGGAACCCGCAGCGTCCGAGCCCCATGCCCCACCACCGCTACCGCCCCTTCCAGGAGCGGGTGAGCGTCCCCGCCGCCGACCGGAGCTGGCCCTCCGCCCGTCTCGAGCGCGCCCCGCTGTGGGTCCCCGTCGACCTGCGCGACGGCAACCAGGCGCTCGCCGAGCCGATGGACACCCCGCGCAAGCGCCGCTTCTTCGACCTGCTGGTCGCCACCGGGTTCAAGGAGATCGAGGTCGGCTACCCGTCGGCCAGCCGCACGGACTTCGACTTCGTACGGCACCTCGTGACGGCCGGCGCCGTGCCGGACGACGTCACGCCGGTCGTGTTCACCCCGGCCCGGCCGGAGCTGATCGACCGGACCTTCGAGGCGATCGAGGGGCTGCCCCGGGCCGTCGTCCACCTGTACATCGCGACCTCCCCGGTGTGGCGGGAGGTGGTGCTCGGCCGGGACCGGGAGGAGGTGTGGCGCACGGTCCGCGAGGCCGCCACGCACATGGCCCGCCGGGCCGGCGACGCCCCGGGCGTCCGCTTCCAGTTCTCCCCTGAGACCTTCAACCTCACCGAACCCGACTTCGTCCTGGAGCTGTGCGACGGCCTCACCGAGCTGTGGGACGCGAGCCCCGACCGCCCGGTCACGCACAACCTGCCCGCGACCGTCGAGATCGCCACCCCCAACGTCTACGCCGACCAGATCGAGTACCTGCACCGGAACCTGGCCCGCCGCGACCGCGTCATCCTCTCGGTGCACCCGCACAACGACCGCGGCACCGGAGTGGCCTGCGCCGAACTCGCCGTGCTGGCCGGGGCGCAGCGGGTGGAGGGCTGTCTGTTCGGCAACGGCGAGCGGACCGGCAACGTCGACCTGGTGACCCTGGCCCTCAACCTCTACGCCCAGGGCGTCGACCCCATGGTCGACCTCGGCGACATCGACGCCGTCCGGGAGACGGTCGAGCACTGCAACCGGCTGCCCGTCCACCCCCGCCATCCGTACGCCGGCGAACTGGTCCACACGGCGTTCTCCGGCACGCACCAGGACGCCATCGACAAGGGCTTCGCCCACCACGCCCGCCGGGCGGCCGCGCTGGGGCTGCCGGAGCGGGAGGCGCCCTGGTCGGTGCCGTACCTGCCGATCGACCCGGCCGACCTGGGCCGCTCCTACGAGGCCGTCATCCGGGTCAACTCCCAGTCCGGCAAGGGCGGGGTGGCGTACCTGCTGCGCACGCACCACGGGATCGACCTGCCGGCGGCGATGCGGCCGGACTTCTCCCGGGTCGTGCAGGAGGCGACGGACGACAGCGGGCGGGAGGCCACCCCGAAGGAGCTGTACGAGCTGTTCCGGGCCACCTACCTGGCGGACGGTGAGCTCCGGCTGGACGCCTGGTCCACGCACCGGCAGGCTCCGGGCGTCCACCGCTTCGCCGGCACCCTGCGGCACGGCGACGACCGCGCCGGCGACCACGAGGGCACCGGCGCGGGGCCGGTGTCCGCCTTCGCCGACGCGCTGGCGGGCGCGGGGTACACGGTCGAGGTGCTGGACCTGACGGAGACCAGCCGGGACGCTCCGGCCGGGACGGCACCCGCCGACACCGCCGACACCGCCGACACCGCCGGCACCGCAAGCACCTCGGACACCGCCGCGACCGGAACGGCCACAGCGACCACGGCGACGGCGGCAGCGGCAGCAACAGCGACAGCGACAGCGACAGCGACAGCGACAGCGACAGCGACAGCGACGACGACCGTGGCACTGACGGCGACCGGCGGACCGGCCCCCCGGACGGCCTTCGCCCGGTGCCGGGTGAACGGCGTCACCGTCTGGGGCGCCGGCCAGGGCCCGACCGGGCCGGCCGCCTCCGTCCACGCCGTGCTGTCCGCGGTGAACCGGGCGGCACGATGACGACCGGGACACCGCCGGCGGAGGTCCTGCGGGCCAGGGACGTCCACCTCGTGCGGGACGGGCGGCCCCTGCTCCAGGACGTGTCGCTGACCGTGCGGGCCGGTGAGCACTGGGCCCTCCTCGGGGCCAACGGCGCCGGGAAGTCCACCCTGCTCGGTCTGCTCGGCGCCCGGACCCACCCCACGCGCGGCACGGTGGACGTGCTCGGGCGGCGGCTGGGCCGGGTGGACGTCCGGGAACTGCGGGCGTACGTGGGCCACGTCGACCCCCGCCACCCGCTGACCGAGCCGCTGCGGGTCCGGGACGTGGTCCTGACGGGCGCGACCAGTTCCGTGGCGCCGCTGCCCCGCTGGCGCCCGACCCCGGAGCAGGAGGCGCGGGCCGAGCGGCTGATCCGCACCCTGGGCCTCGCCGGCCACCGCGAGGCCCGCTGGCCGACCCTGTCGCAGGGCCAGCGCGGCCGGACCCTGATCGCCCGCGCGCTGATGCCTCGGCCCCGGCTGCTGCTGCTGGACGAACCGGCGACCGGGCTGGACCTGCCGGGCCGCGAGCGGCTGGTCGAGGCGCTCGACGCCCTGCGCCGTGACCACCGGGAGCTGGCCACGGTCCTGGTCACGCACCATCTGGAGGAGCTTCCGCCGGGCACCACGCACGCCCTGCTGCTGCGCGACGGCCGTGCGCTCGCCCAGGGCCCGGTGGCCGACGTCCTCACCGGCGACCTGGTCGGCGCGTGCTTCGGCCTGCCGCTGGCCCTGGCCCGGCACGGCGGCCGGTGGACCGTACGCACCACGGGCACCGGCACCGGCACCGGCACCGGCACCGGCACCGGCACCGGCACCGCATGACGAAGGGGGGCACCCGGCGGGTGCCCCCCTTCACCCCGCGCGTCACTTGTCGAGGTACGCCCAGAACTCGTCGAACGAGAGGACCTTGTCCCCGTTGAGGTCGCGGCTCTTGATGACGGCCTCGGCGACCGACTCGGTGACGTTCCAGTCGCCGCCCTGGGCGAGGGCGGTCTTGAACTCGGCGGCGGTGATGAATCCGTCACCGTCCGTGTCGATCCGCTGGAACTGCGTGCGCGCTTCTTCGATGTCCGCCACCGATCCGCCCCTTTTCCTGGCTTGCTGCCGTGCTGACGCAGGTCAGATTAACGGTCCGGGTGGGCGCGGAGCGCGTCGACCACCCACGCGAACTCCTCCTCGTACACGGGCTGCCCCTCCAGCCCGTTCACGACGGCCGACAACTGCCGGTAGCGGGCGACCCGTTCGTTGGCGGCCGCGGTCAGCCGCTCCAGTACGGCGGACCGGTCGGTGTCGCCGAGGAGGCCGCGCAGGATGCCGTCGGCCTCCGGGGCGCCGGGGGCGACGCCGTCGCGCAGGGCCTGTCCCGCGAGCTGTACCAGCCGGCTCATGAACCACAGGGAGGTGCCGGGCGGAACCGCGGGCCCCCGGTCGGCGGCGTTGAACTCGGCCATCTGCCGCATCAGCGCCCGGAACTCCGGGTCCTGGATCAGTTCGGCGAGCTCCACCCAGGCGTCGACCTGCTCGGGAGTGGGGTCGTCGGGCAGTTCGGCGGCGTGGAAGCGCAGCCGGGTGCGGATGTCGGGGTCGGCGGTGTCGAGGCCGTCGAAGACCTCCGCCAGGAACTCCTCGACGATCCGCCGTCGCTCGGCCGCCGACAGGCGGGCCAGTCTGTTCATCAAAGTCGTCTCCTCCGCGGTCGAGCCGCGTCGCGCCACGGTCGACAGCACCGCACGGGTCACCTTGAGGGACCGGATCTGCGCGTCGAGGGCGGCCACGTGCGCGGCCGCGACCTGCGCGACCGTGGTCTCCCCGGCCAGCACCGCGCGCACATGGTCCAGGCCGAGGCCCAGTTCGCGCAGGGTGTGGATCAGCTCCAGGCGGGCGGCGGCCTCGGCGTCGTAGAGGCGGTAGCCGCCCGGGGAGCGGGTGACCGGGGTGAGGACGCCCTCGTCGGACCAGTAGCGGATGGTGCGCACGGTCAGTCCCGTCGCGCGGGCCAGCTCGCCGATGGTGAGAAGTCCGGTGCCGTCGTCGATCATGTGTGTGAGTCTGGGCCTTCCAGCGGGTGGAGACTCAAGGAGCGGGGCGAGGAGCACGGTGGAGACGTTGCGGGACATTCTCGACGCGGCGGCGCGGGGTGTCTTCCCGCCGGCGGACGGCGGGACGACGGTCGTGCCGCAGCACGCGCCCCGGGACGCGGGTGTGCTGGCGTTCACGGCGCACTCCGTCGTCTTCACCGACGAGGATCCGCGGTGGGTGCGCGAGGCGCTGGCGGCGGTGGAGTGCGACGCCCTGGCGGCGCCCATGAGCCCGCGGTTCCTGACGGTGCTCATGGAGCGCACGGGCCGCGCCTGCGAGAACGTCGACGCGCTCCTGGTCGGCTCCCCGCTGCCGGGTGGGCCGCCGCCGGGGCTGACGGAGATCGAGGACGCGGACCATCCCCGGGTGGTCTACGCCCGCCGGCGGCGGGACGACGTACGGGCCTGGACGGCGGACGGCGGGGTGCTGGTGCTGGGCCGCGGGGTCGCCGGCCGGCTGGAGGTGTCGGTCGAGGTGGACGAGGGCGTACGGCACCGGGGACTGGGCCGGGCGCTGGTGGCGGCGGCCCGCCATCTCGTCGACGAGCCGCTGTGGGCGCAGGTCACGCCGGGGAACGCCCGCAGCGCGCGGGCGTTCCAGGCGGCCGGTTACCGTCAGGTCGGGGCGGAGGCGCTGCTCACCGCCCGCCGGTGAACGGTAGGGCGCTTCTGACGGGTCTCCGTGGGAGAAGGAGCGGCGTTCGGTGCGTGCCCTCGGCGTGCGGTGTGCAGGGCCAGGTGGCGGAGCCACCTGGCCCTGCACACCGTGCGGTGAGTGGGGGTACCGCCCACGCCGTTCAGGCAGTGGGGGAGCGTGCCGGGCGTCGCGACGCCGCGGAGATCCGTCAGAAGCGCCCTAGTGCCAGGCCTCGAAGTGCGGGTTGCTCTGGCAGCCGCTCATGATCTCGACCTTGGTCGTCTTGTTCACCGGGCAGACGCCGATGATGTACTTCCGGTCGATGCCGCCGGGGAAGGCGACCTCGACCTGGTCGGCCCATCGGTGGGTGTCGCCGATGGTCTTGTTGACGTCGATGCCGCCGGGGGCGTCGATGTAGTAGTTGTAGCCGGACTTCCACCACGTCTTGTACAGGTCGTGGTCGTACGTCGTGGACACGTACGGGGAGGGCTGGTTGACCAGGACGTACTTCTCGATGTCGTACTGCCCGTCGACCACGTCCCGGGGGTGGAAGCCCTCCTTGAAGACGGTGTCGGGGCCGCGTCCGTCGCTGCGGTAGAGGGTGCCGCAGGTCGTGCGCCAGACCGGGGCGGGGGTGATCCGGCCCAGGTCGACGCCGCGGTCGGCGGCGGCCTTGAGCTTGTCGTCGAAGAGGGGGCAGACGGGGGCGGCCTTGGCCGGGGCCTGGGCGCGCGGCTCCGCGGCGGCCGGGGTCGCGGGGACGGCGGCCGCGGCGGTGGCGAGGACGGTGGCCAGGGAGAGGACGGCGGCGGCTGCCCGCCGCCGCGCACGAGTGATGATCATGCGGGGCACGATCCCGGTTCCGCGGCGGCGGGTTGCGGATCCTCACCCGTGCGTGGCGTGTCAACTGACCTGTGGTCAGCGGAAGATGCCGGTGTGGCCGAGCGAGTAGCGGCCCGGCTGCGGGTAGACGGCGAGGCCGTGCGGGCCAGCGCCGACCGGGACGCGGGCCAGCTGGACGCCGGTGCGGGTGTCGATGGCGTACACCTCGTCGTCGTACCGGCCGGACAGCCACAGGACCTTGCCGTCGGCCGAGACACCGCCCATGTCGGGGCTGCCGCCCTCGGGCAGCTTCCACTTCTTGGTCAGCCGGCCGCGGGTGAAGTCGAAGACGGAGACGGTGCCCTCGCCGCGGTTGGAGACGTACATCTCGCGGGAGTCGCGGCCGACGTAGAGGCCGTGGCAGCCCTTGCCGGTGGGCAGGAGGGTCGGCTCGGTGAACTTGTCGCCGTCCAGGACCCACATGCCGTCGGCCATCATGTCGGCGATGTAGAAACGTTTCCCGTCCGGTGAGATCTTCACGTCCTGCGGCATCGCGCCCTCGAAGGGCAGTTGCTGCTGTCCGACGACCTCCATCTTCTCGGTGTCGACCTTGAGGATCTCGCCGCTGAACTCGCAGGAGACGATGAAGTAGCGGCCGTCGGCGGAGAAGTCGGCGTGATTGACGCCGTAGCAGGTGACCGGTTCGGCCTTCATCCGCTTCATGGTGTGCGGGTCGAGGAAGACCAGCTCGCGGTCGAGGGAGGCCATGACCACGGCGTACTTGCCGTTGGGCGTGAAGTAGAGGTTGTACGGGTCGTGCACCTCCACCTCCTTGCCCGCCTTGCCGGTCCGCGGGTCGATGGGGGTGAGGGTGTGGCCGCGGTTGTTGTTGACCCACAGGGTCTTCAGGTCCCAGGAGGGCACGACGTGCTGGGGCTGGCGGCCGACCTTGATGGTCTCGATCACCCGGTACGTCGCCGGGTCGATGACGGAGACGGTGTCGGACTCGGTGTTGGGGACGTAGACGCGGGACGGGAAGCCCTTGACCACGGGCGAGAGCCGGCCCGGACGGTCGGCGGCGTAGACGTCCTCGGGGTCGAGGACCGGGGGCATGCCGGGCAGGCCCTGGGCCGCCGCCTTCCGGGTCGGGGCGGGGACCGTGCTCCCGGTGGCCTCGGGCGCCGCCTTCCCGGTCCCGGCCCGGGGTGCGGTGCCGCAGGCGGCGAGGGCGGTGAGGGCGGCGCCGGCGAGCAGGGCGCTTGTCACAGTCGTGCGGTGCATCAGCTCAGCAGCTCCGTGGTGGTGACCGCGCGCAGACCGCGGCGGTGCAGTTCGGCCAGGACGGCGGGGAGCGCGGCGACGGTGTCCGCGTACCCGAAGTGCAGGCTCACGACGGATCCGCCTCGGATGCCGTCGAGGACCGTGCGGGCGACGGCGGGGCCGCCGGGGGAGGTGAAGTCGAGGGAGTCGACGTCGTAGGAGAGGACGTGCGGGTAGCCGGCGCGGCGGGCCAGGGCCTCGACGGCCGGGGAGGCGCGGGCGGCGCGGGAGGGGCGGAACCAGGTGCCGATGGACCCGGTGAGCCCGCGCAGCCGGTCCGCGCACGCGGTGATCTCCCGCTCCGCCTCCGCCTCGGGCAGGGTGTTGATGTCGAGGTGGTGGTGGGTGTGGTTGCCGAGGTCGTGGCCGCCGTCCAGGATGCGGCGGGCGAGGGCGGGGTGCTCCTCCAGCCAGGTGCCGACGGCCAGCACGGTGACCCGGGCGCCGTGCCGCTCGGCCTCGGCGAGGAGGGCGCGGGCGGTGGCGGGGTCGCCGTTGCCGTGGAAGGTGAGGGCGACGCGGGGGCGGTCCCGGGGGCCGTGGGTGATCTGGGCGGGGTGGTCGGGGTAGGCGCGGGGGGCGGGGGCCGCCGGGGCGGGAGCGGGGGTGGCGGCGGGAGGGGGAGTGGGGGATGCGGGAACCGGGCGGGCGGCGCCGGAGGAGGGGGCGGCCGGGGCGCACGCGGCCGCCAACGCGCTCCCTGCGACGATCCCGGCGCCCGCCCGGAGCGCGGCTCGGCGGTCGGTCGAAGTCACCCGCACCATTTAAGGGGCAGAAAGCTACAAAACGGGTCATTCACCCGATCGCCGCGGGGAGGGGCGTCGGCAGTGCGATGCTGGGGCCCTCCTCCCTCGGAAGGTGGCCCCGTGAAGCCCGTGGACCCGCTGATCGTGTTCAGGCCGACGGTGGTGCAGCGCGCGCTCCCCGGCCTCGTCGCGCTGCCGGCCTCCCTCCTGCTGACCGTCGTTCTCATCGCCTTCCAGGGCGAACGGGCGTCGGCGGCCGAACTGTGGCAGTGGACGTCCGGGGCGCTGATCGCCGTCGTCGCCGTCACTTTCCTACCGGGGAGCGACCGCGTGACCCTGACGCCGGACGCGCTGGTGGTCGTGGGCCTGCGGCGGCGACGGATCCCGTGGGCGCACATCCTGCGGCTGGAGGTGAGGCGGAGTCTGGGAGTGCGTCAGGTGATCGTCTGGACGGTGGACGGGCGCGGTACGACGCTACAGGCGCCGACGTCACCCGGGGATCCGGAGTTCGAGGCGAAGGTGAGGACGCTGGTGGAGTGGTGGGAGGTCCGGCGGTCGGTGCCAGCCGGGTGAGCGAGCGGCCGGTCGAGCGGGCCGAGCGGATGGGCGAATCGGCCGAGTGAGCGGGCCGGCCAGGTGAGCGGCCGGCCGCCCCGAGGACGCCGCGCCCCGCCCCCGCCCCTACCCCACGACCCGCAACAGCAGCACCGCCCGCGCCGGTACCGTCACCGCCGTCCCCGCCCGGTGCGTCACCCCCGGCACCTCCGCCTGCTCCTCCCTCGACGTGTCGACGACCACCTCGTACCGCTCCGCCCACGGCGGTCCGGGCAGGGCGAAGCCCACCGGGCGGTCCCCCGCGTGCAGGAGGGCGAGGAAGCTGTCGTCGGTGATCGGCGCACCCCGCTCGTCGCGCCCCGGGATGTCCCGGCCGGACAGGTACATGCCCAGCGTGGCGGCGGGGGCGTACCAGTCGCCCTCCGTCATCTCCGTGCCCCGCGCCGTGAACCAGGCCAGGTCCCGCAGCCCGTCCGCCGAGTGCGCCCGCCCGGAGAAGAAGGCCCGCCGGCGCAGCACGGGGTGCCGGTGGCGCAGGGCGATCAGACGGGAGGTCAGGTCGAACAGCGCCCTCCAGCCGGGGTCCTCCAGCAGCCCCCAGTCCAGCCAGCTGATCTCGTTGTCCTGGCAGTAGGCGTTGTTGTTGCCCCGCTGGGTCCGCCCCAGCTCGTCCCCCGCGACCAGCATCGGCACGCCCGTGGACAGCAGCAGCGTCGTCATCAGGTTCCGCAGCTGCCGCCGCCGCAGCGCCCGGACCCGCTCGTCGTCCGTCTCCCCCTCCGCCCCGCAGTTCCAGGCGCGGTTGCCGTCGGTGCCGTCCCGGTTGCCCTCGCCGTTGGCCTCGTTGTGCTTGCGCCCGTAGGAGACCAGGTCGCGCAGGGTGAAGCCGTCGTGCGCCGTCACGAAGTTGACCGAGGCGTACGGGCGCCGCCCGCCCCAGGCGTACAGGTCGCTGGAGCCCGACAGCCGGTACCCCATCTCCCGTACGTCGGGCAGCGCGTGCCGCCAGAAGTCGCGCACGGCGTCGCGGTAGCGGTCGTTCCACTCCGTCCACAGCGGCGGGAAGGCGCCCACCTGGTAGCCGCCCGAGCCCACGTCCCACGGCTCGGCGATCAGCTTCACCCGCCGCAGCACCGGGTCCTGCGCGATGACCGCCAGAAAGGGCGAGAGCATGTCCACGTCGTGCATGGAGCGGGCCAGGGCCGCCGCGAGGTCGAAGCGGAAGCCGTCCACCCCCATCTCCGTCACCCAGTACCGCAGCGAGTCGGTGATCAGGCGCAGCACGTGCGGCTGGACCACGTGCAGGGTGTTCCCGCAGCCGGTGTAGTCGGCGTACCGGCGCGCGTCGGACTGGAGCCGGTAGTAGCCGCGGTTGTCGATGCCCTTCAGCGACAGCATGGGCCCGAGCTCGCCCGCCTCCGCCGTGTGGTTGTAGACGACGTCGAGGATCACCTCGATCCCGGCCGCGTGCAGCGCGCGCACCATCCGCTTGAACTCGCCGACCTGCTGCCCGGTCGTCCCGGAGGAGGCGTACGCGGCGTGCGGGGCGAAGTAGCCGATGGAGTTGTAGCCCCAGTAGTTGGCGAGCCCCCTGCGCAGCAGGTGGTCCTCGTGGGCGAACTGGTGCACCGGCAGCAGCTCCACCGCCGTCACGCCCAGCCTCACCAGGTGCTCGACCGCCGCCGGGTGCGCGAGGCCCGCGTACGTGCCGCGCAGCTCCTCGGGGATGCCCGGGTGCAGCCGGGTGAAGCCGCGCACGTGCAGCTCGTAGATCACGGAGTCGGCCCACGGTGTCTTCGGGCGGCGGTCGTCGGCCCAGTCGTCGTCATCGTGGACGACGACGCCCTTGGGGACGTGCGGCGCCGAGTCCCGTTCGTCGCGCACGGTGTCGGCGACCTGCTGCTGGGGCCAGTCGCGGACGTGCCCGTACACCTCGGGCGGCAGGCGGAAGTCGCCGTCCACGGCGCGGGCGTACGGGTCGAGCAGCAGCTTCGCCGGGTTCCAGCGGCCGCCGGTCCAGGGGTCCCAGCGGCCGTGCACCCGGTAGCCGTAGCGCTGGCCGGGCATCACCCCGGGGACGAAGCCGTGCCAGATCTCATGGGTGAGCTCGGTGAGCCGGGCGCGGGTCTCACGGCCCTGCTCGTCGAAGAGGCACAGGTCGACCGCCTCCGCGCCGCCCGCCCAGAGGGCGAAGTTGGTGCCCGCCACGCCGTCCGGGCCGACCCGGAAACGGGCGCCGAGCGGCATGGGCGCGCCGGGCCGCACGGGGACGCCCGGCGTCCTGCGCGGTGCCCCGTTCACGACGGCGGAGGCAGCGGTGCGCTGCTCCGCCACCGTCTCCTGCTCGGCTGCGCTGGACACCGTTGCGCCTCCCGCGGCTCGTGGCACGACGCGGGCCAAGGGCGTACGGCGTCCCGGCCGCGGCTCCCCGTAGCGTCGTCCTCCCCCCTGTTCTGCCCAGAGCGTGCCTCGCACTCACGTTTCCCCGGAGCGGGCCCGTCGTTGGGTACCGCGTGAGGCACGTACAACGGCGCGCGCGGCGCGCGGGGGCCGTCCTGGCCGCCGTAATGACATGGGCAGCACTGCTGGCGGGGGCCGCCGGCTGCACGGGGGACCGCCCCGGCGGGTTCGACCGGATGCTCGGGAAACCGCCGGCTCCCGAGGAGGTCGTCCGCGTCACGCCGGAGGACGGCGCCAAGGGGGTACGCCCGGACGGCGGGCTCGGGGTGCGGGTCACCCAGGGGCGTCTGGAGTCGGTGAAGGTCGTCCGGTCGCAGGACGCGCAGGAGACCCGGGTGCCGGGCCGGATCTCCGCGGACGGCCGCAGCTGGCGCCCGGATGACGACCGGCTCGCGCTCGCCGCCCGGTACACGGTCGACGCGGTGGCCGTCGACGACGACGGCCGCCGCTCCGCCCGCCACACCACGTTCACCACGTACGTCCCCGAGGAGCGCTTCATCGGGTACGTCACGCCCGAGAACCGCGCCACCGTCGGCACCGGGATGATCGTCTCCCTGGAGTTCAACCGGGAGATCGAGCACCGCGCCGCCGTCGAACGCGCCGTCGAGGTCACGGCCAGCCCGCCCGTGGAGATCCGGCCGCACTGGTTCGGCAACGGCCGCCTCGACTTCCGGCCCGAGGACTACTGGCGGCCCGGCACCGAGGTCACCGTCGCCTTGCGCTTCCGCGACGTCGAGGGCGCGCCGGGTGTCTACGGGCTCCAGGACAAGACGTTCTCCTTCACCGTCGGCCGCCACCAGGTCTCCGTCGTCGACGCCGCCCGGCACACGATGAAGGTACGGCGCGAGGGCGAGCTGATCGCCACCGTGCCGGTCACCGCCGGGGCGCCCAAGACGACGACGTACAACGGGAAGATGGTGGTGACCGAGATGCTGGAGCTGACCCGCATGAACGGCGCCACGGTCGGCTTCAGGAAGAAGAACGGCAAGAGCGAGTACGACATCCCCGACGTGCCGCACGCCATGCGGCTCACGGCCTCCGGCACCTTCCTGCACGGCAACTACTGGGCCGAGCCGCAGGTGTTCGGGCGGACCAACGTCAGCCACGGCTGCGTGGGGCTGCGGGACGTCAAGGGCGGCGGCCCGGACACTCCGGCGGGCTGGTTCTTCGACCGTTCCCTCGTCGGGGACGTGGTCGAGGTCGTCCGCAGCAAGGACAAGCAGGTCGCCCCCGACAACGGGCTCGGGGGCTGGAACCTGACCTGGGAGGAGTGGACGCAGGGCAGCGCGGTGGAGTGACCCTTTCCTCCCGGGGTCGAAGTTGGGACGGAACGGTGACATATGGGGGCCGTCCACGCCGCTGACCTTGTGGTTAATATGCGCGCAGCGCGGGGGACACGCCTGCGTGCGGGCCTGACCGGCCCGGGGGAGGGGAGAACGGACTTGAACGTGCGACCGATATCGGGGGCATCGGTTGGCGGGCGCTCACGCGGCCGCAACAGGCGGCTGGCACTGATCGTCGGAGGGCTGCTGCTGGCCGTCACGGCCTGCGGCGGTGGCGGGGACTCCGACGCCGGTTCGCAGAAGGCGGGGGACGTGGCGGCCTCCGGCTCCGCCACCGCGCAGAGCGGGCAGTCGGAGGCGGTCGTCACCATCGCCCCGAAGGACGGCGCGCAGTCCGTCGACACCAGCGGCACCCTCAAGGTCACCGCCGCCAAGGGCAAACTGACCGAGGTCGTCGTCAAGGACGCCGACGGCGCCGCGGTCGACGGCGCGATATCGGCCGACGGCTCCGGCTGGACGCCCGCCACCCATCTGGCGGCCTCCACCCGCTACCAGGTGCACGCGGTCGCCAAGGACTCCGAAGGCCGCACGGCCGCCGAGGACTCCTCCTTCACGACGCTGAGCCCGCAGAACACCTTCATCGGGAACTTCACGCCGGAGGACGGCTCCACGGTCGGCGTCGGCATGCCGTTCTCGGTCCGCTTCACCCGGGGCATCACCGCGCCGGAGGACGTCGAGAAGGCCATCACCATCAAGACCGAGCCGGCCGTGGACGTGCAGGGCCACTGGTTCGGCAACGACCGCCTCGACTTCCGCCCCGAGCAGTACTGGAAGGCCGGCACCAAGGTCACGGTCGAGCTGAACCTGGACGGCGTCGAGGGCCGCAAGGGCGTCTACGGCAAGCAGTCCAAGACCGTCTCCTTCACCATCGGCCGCAACCAGGTGACCGTCGTGGACGCCAAGAAGCACACCATGAAGGTCATGCAGGAGGGCAAGGTCGTCAAGACCATCCCGGTCACCACCGGCAAGCCCGGCTACGCCACCTGGAACGGCCAGATGGTCATCAGCGAGAAGTTCACGGTGACCCGGATGAACGGCGACACCGTCGGCTACGACGGCGAGTACGACATCAAGGACGTTCCGCACGCCATGCGGCTGACCAACTCCGGCACCTTCGTGCACGGCAACTACTGGGGCGGCGACGCCTTCGGCAACTACAACGCCAGCCACGGCTGCATAGGCCTGCGCGACGTGCGCGGCGGCTACGACAGCGGCGTACCGGCCGCGTGGTTCTTCAACCACTCCATCGTCGGCGACGTGGTGGTCGTGAAGAACTCCACCGACCCGACGGTCGACCCGTCCAACGGCCTGAACGGCTGGAACATGTCGTGGGCGGAGTGGACGAAGTAGGTCCCACCGCCCTGCGGGCCCGGTGCCGTGACCCACGGCACCGGGCCCGCCGTCGTTAGTCCCCGTTAACCTGCTGGCATGACCGTGAATCTCGAAGTCTCCGAGGGCGTCGGCACCCTGCGTCTGGACCGCCCGCCCATGAACGCGCTGGACGTCGCCACGCAGGACCGGCTCAGGGAACTCGCCGAGGAGGCGGGCCGCCGCGACGACGTACGGGCCGTCGTCGTGTACGGCGGCGAGAAGGTGTTCGCGGCGGGCGCGGACATCAAGGAGATGCAGGCCATGGACCACACGGCGATGGTCCTGCGCGCCCGCGCCCTGCAGGACTCCTTCACCGCGGTGGCCCGCATCCCCAAGCCGGTGGTGGCGGCCGTGACCGGCTACGCGCTGGGCGGCGGCTGCGAGCTGGCGCTGTGCGCGGACTTCCGCATCGCCGCAGACGACGCGAAGCTGGGCCAGCCCGAGATCCTGCTCGGTCTGATCCCCGGCGCGGGCGGCACCCAGCGCCTCGCCCGGCTGGTCGGCCCGTCCAAGGCGAAGGACCTCATCTTCACGGGCCGGATGGTCAAGGCGCAGGAGGCCCTGACCATCGGCCTGGTGGACCGGGTGGTCCCGGCCGACGAGGTGTACGCGCAGGCGCACGCCTGGGCCGCGAAGCTGGCGCAGGGCCCGGCGATCGCGCTGCGCGCGGCGAAGGAGTCGATCGACACGGGCCTGGAGACGGACATCGACACGGGCCTGGCGGTGGAACGCAGCTGGTTCGCCGGCCTGTTCGCGACCGCCGACCGCGAGACCGGCATGCGGAGCTTCGTGGAGGAGGGTCCCGGCAAGGCGAAGTTCCTGTGAGCGAGCGGGCGGGCAAGGGTGAGGCGCCGCTCGTCAAATCTCCGTGAAGCGGCTTGCAATTGACGGGCCGTCTTACCCGGCTCCCTCGATGGGGCGGTTTACGGGAGCCTTAAGGCACCCTTAAGGCTGCCGCGTCGAGGGAGCCCGCCGATTGCCTCCGGACGCTTCGTCGTCGCAGGTCGGCGTATGAGTGTCGGGCCTCGGCATGCCATCGGCACATGCCGGGTGACGTGGGGGGAACGAGGGCTCCCGGGGGGCGCATTCCCAGGGAACCACCACGGCGAAGTCGCCGGACGGCCATGATGGGGGCATGGCGGGGCTGGAGGGTTCTGAACAGCCGCGAGAGCACGGGCGTGCGACCGCGGCACGCTGGTCGCCCGCGGTCGAGGACGAACGGGCACGCAAGGCGCTGGAACTGTTCGGCAACCCGACGGAGGCCGAGGTTCCGCTGCCGTCCCGTCCCGAGTCCGCCGCCACCGCCCGGCGGCTCGCCCAGGTCGTCGTCCTGCGCCAGTGGCAGCTCACCCCCAAGATGACCGAGGACGCCGTCCTGCTCGTCTCCGAACTCGTCGGCAACGCCGTCCGCCACACCGGCGCCCGCACCTTCGGCCTGCGCATGCGCCGCCGCCGCGGCTGGATCCGCGTCGAGGTCCGCGACCCCTCCCGCGGGCTGCCCTGTCTGATGCCGGTCCAGGAGACGGACATCAGCGGACGGGGCCTGTTCCTCGTCGACAAGCTGTCCGACCGGTGGGGGGTCGACCTGCTGCCCCGGGGGAAGACGACGTGGTTCGAGATGCGGGTGGCGGACCGGTGACGAGCACGCCTCCGGCAGAGGAAAGGGCGCGGGTCCCGGTCCGTGGACGGCGCCTTGACGGCACGGCCCGACGATGACACCGTTCGCGATCATGAGGATCCCCGTTGACCACCGCCGCGCGTGCGTCGCGCTCGTGGAGCGGCGTCACGTCGACCTGTGCCGGCAGTCCAGCGCCATCTGTCGCTGAGCCGTAGCCCTCTCCTCTCTCCCTCTCCCTCTCTCCCTTTCTCCTTCTCCTCTTCACTTCTCCTCTTCACTTCTTCTCTTCGCGCGCCCTCCCACGGGGCACGCCGATCACGAGGATGCCGCATGCCCGAAATATCCCGTCGTACCTTCGGTGGCCTGGTCGGTGGCGGTGCCGTGACCGCGGTCGCCGGTACGGCCGGCAGCGCCGAAGCCGCTCCCGAGTCCGCCTCCGCCTCCGCCTCCGCCGAGCGTCCGTTCCGGGCCCGTTCCTCCGCCGGGTCCGGCGGGCGGCCCAACTTCCTGTTCATCCTGGGTGACGACCTGGGCTGGGCGGACCTGTCGTCGTACGGCTCACCGCACATCAAGACGCCGAACCTGGACCGGCTGGCCGCGCAGGGCGTGCGGTTCACGAACGCCTACTCCGGCTCCGCGACCTGCTCCCCCACCCGGTTCAGCCTGTACACCGGCCGCTACCCGGGACGTACGCAGGGCGGACTCGCCGAACCCATCGGCAACAAGACGCAGGGACTGGACCCGAACCACCCGACCCTGGCCTCCCTGCTGAAGAAGGCCGGCTACTCCACCGCCCTCATCGGCAAGTGGCACTGCGGCTGGCTGCCCGACTACAGCCCCACCAAGTCGGGCTGGGACGAGTTCTTCGGCAACTTCGGCGGCGCCCTGGAGTACTTCTCCAAGCTGGGCCAGCTCGGTGACTACGACCTCTACGAGGGCGACGCCGAGTACAAGGACCTGCGCTACTACACGACCGTCCTCACCGAGCGGGCCGTGGAGTACGTCTCCCGGAACCACGACGAGCCCTGGCTGCTCAACCTCAACTTCACCACCCCGCACTGGCCCTGGCTGGGCGAGGACGACGAGGAGACCGGCGCCGAGATCGCCGCGAAGATCCGCGCCGGCCAGGTGCTGAGCGGCCTCCTGCACAACGACGGCGGCTCGGTGGAGAAGTACACCGAGATGGTGGAGAACCTCGACGCCTCCATCGGCAAGGTGCTCACCGCGCTGAAGCGCTCCGGCCAGGAGCAGAACACCGTCGTGGTGTTCGCCAGCGACAACGGCGGCGAGCGGTTCTCCTACCTGTGGCCGCTCAGCGGCGCCAAGTCGGAGCTGCTGGAGGGCGGCATCCGGGTGCCGACCATCCTGCGCTGGCCCGCCCGGGTGGACGGCCACCAGGTCAGCGACGAGCCCGTCTTCTCCCCGGACTGGACGGCGACCCTGCTGGAGCTGGGCGGCGCCCGCCCGGCCTCGACGCACCCGCTCGACGGACACAGCTTCGCCGGCTACCTGCTGCGCGGCGAGGAGGTGCCCGAGCGCGACCTGTTCTGGCGGGTGCGCGGCAACCGGGCCCTGCGGCGCGGCGACTGGAAGTACTTCCAGGACTCCTCCGGCACGGACCACCTGTACAACCTGGCCCAGGACCAGCGCGAGCAGGCCGACCTCGCCACCGACCGGCCGGAGCTGCTCACCGAGCTGAAGGCGGCGTGGGAGAAGACCGCGAGCGGGCTTCTGCCGTACCCGACGGCCTGACCCGTCAAGGGCCCGACCGGCCGGGGACCCGGCGGGGGCCTGACCGGCGGGGCCTGACCCTGCCGGGGCCTGCCCGGTCGGCGGCCGGTGGCAACCGCGGCCGGCGGACTTCATTCGATCGAATGACGCAGCACTACGGGCTTGACCGCCCCACCCCGCGTTCGGGACCCTGAACGCGCAGGTCGCGGCGGTCGGGCCCGGGGCCCGTCCGGCCGAAACTCGGTGGGCGATGTCGGTGGCGGTCCGTAGGCTCGCGGTGATGCCGACGACATACCCCACCACCAAGGACCGCTCCGCGGTGAGGACGTTGCTGCGCCTGTGGCCGTACGTGCGGCCCGTACGCGCGCGGCTGTTCACCGCCGCTTTCGTCGCGATCGTCGCCTCCTGTACGGCGCTGGTGATCCCGCTCGTCCTGAAGTGGATGGTGGACGGCCCGGTCGCCGACCGGGACCCGGCGGGCGTGTGGCTGGGCGCGCTGTACCTGCTGCTGCTGGGCGTCGCCGAGGCGCTCCTGTTCGGGCTGCGGCGGTGGCTGGTCGCCCGGCCGCTGTCGCACGTCGAGGCGGAGATGCGGGCGGACCTCTACCGCCGCCTGCAACGGCTGCCCATGGCCTTCCACGACCGGTGGGCCTCGGGACAGCTGCTGTCCCGGGGCACCACCGATCTGATGCTGCTGCGTATGTTCCTCGCCTTTCCGCTGACGTTCCTGCTGGTCAACGGGGTGACGATTCTCGTCGGCGTGGTGATCATGCTGGTGCAGGAATGGACACTGGGCCTGATCGTCCTCGGTCCGGCCGTGCCCGTCGTCGTCACCTGCGTGCTCTTCGAGACCCGCTACACGCGGGTCGCGCGGCTCGCGCAGGACCAGGTCGGCGATCTGACGACGGTCGTCGAGGAGAGTGTGCTCGGCATCCGGATCATCAAGGGCTTCGGACGGCACCGCAGCCAGGCGCGGGCGTTCCGGCGGCTGTCGGAGACGCTGCGCGGGACGGAGCTGCGCAAGGCCCGGCTGCTGGCGACGCTCTCGGGGATCATCGTCACGCTGCCCGAGGTGGCCGTCGGGGCCGCGCTGGTGCTGGGCGCCGTGCAGGTGGCGGACGGCGAGCTGTCCGCGGGGACGCTGGTCGCCTTCCTGTCCACGGCCCTGGCCCTGCGCTGGCCCGTGGACTCGATCGGCTTCCTGCTGGCGATGAGCCAGGAGGCGGCGACGGCGACGGAGCGGTACTTCGAGGTGATGGACGAACGGCCGGAGTCGTCGACGGCTGCCACGGACCGTTCGACGGCTGCCACAGACCGTTCGACGGCTGCCACGGACCGTGCGACGGCTGCCACAGACCGTTCGACGGCTGCCACAGACCGTGCGACGGCTGCCACAGACCGTTCGACGGCCGCGGTCGGCCGTTCGGCGCCCCTGAACGGGGGCGGTGACGGGAACGGTGGCGGGACCGGTGACGGGAACGGTGGCGGGACCGGTGGCGGGACCGGCGACGGCCTCCGGTTCGAGGGCGTCGTCTTCCGCTACCCCGACGCCGCCCCCGGCTCCCCTCCCCTTCTCGACCACGTCGACCTCCACGTCCGGCCCGGTGAGTCCATGGCGCTCGTCGGGGCCACCGGGAGCGGCAAGACCACCCTCACCGCCCTGGTCCCCCGGCTGCACGAGCTGACGTCGGGGCGGATCACGCTCGACGGGCAGGACATCACCGCGCTGCCCCGCGAGGAACTGCGGTCGAACGTGGCCGTAGCCTTCGAGGAACCGACCCTCTTCTCCGCGAGCGTCGGGGAGAACGTGCTGATGGGCGCCGACGACCGGGCCGGCGCCGACGAGCTGGACCGGGCGCTGGCGGTGGCGCAGGCCGAGTTCGTGCACGCGCTGCCGCAGGGCACCCGCACCCAGGTCGGCGAACAGGGACTCAGTCTCTCCGGCGGCCAGCGGCAGCGGATCGCGCTCGCCCGGGCCGTCGTGGGACGGCCCCGCTTCCTCGTCCTGGACGACCCGCTGTCCGCGCTGGACGTCCACACGGAGGCCGCCGTGGAGGCGGCGCTGCGTCAGGTCCTCGCCGACACCACCGCGCTGATCGTCGCCCACCGCCCCTCCACCGTCCTGCTCGCCGACCGCGTCGCCCTGCTGTCGGGCGGCCGGATCACCGCCGTCGGCACCCACCAGGAGCTGCTGCGCACCAACGCCGAGTACGCCCACCTCATGTCCGGGAACCAGGAGGCCGACCGACGATGACCACCCCCACGACCTCCTCCCCCACCGTCGACGAGCCGGACCCGCCCCACGAGCGGGAGGCCGGCGAGCGGGAGGCCGGCGAGCGGGAGGCCGGCGAGCGGGAGGCCGGCGACCCCTTCGACCGGGACGTCCTGCCCACCCCGCCGGGCGCCACGGCCGCGCTGCTGCGGTCGCTGCTCGCCCCCATGAGGGCCCGCGTGGCCCTCACCACGCTTCTGCTGCTGCTCCAGCAGGCGGCCGTGCAGGCGGGCCCGCTGCTGGTGGCGTACGCCATCGACCGCGCCGTCCCCGCGTTCCGGGACGGCGACACCCGACCGCTGGCCGCCGTGGCCGTCGGCTACCTGCTGTGCGCGCTCGCCTCGGGCGGGCTCCAGACCGCCTTCCTGATCGCCGCCGCCCGGGTCACCCAGGACGTGCTGCTGGACCTGCGCGGGCGGATCTTCCGGCACGCGCAGGCGCTGAGCGTCGACTTCCACGAGCGCTACACCTCGGGCCGGCTGATCTCCCGTTCCACCACGGACGTGGAGTCGCTGCGCGAACTGCTCAACGACGGCCTCCAGGAGCTGGTCGGGGTCGTCCTGTCCTTCGTGTACATCTCGGCGATGCTGCTCTGGCTGGACCTGGGGCTGGGAGCGGTCGCGGTGGCGTCCTTCGGGCCGCTGTACCTCCTGGTCCGGATCTACCGGCGGCGCGCCGCACGGGTGTACCGGGCGCGGTCCACCGCGATCGCGGCCGTGATCGTGAAGTTCGTGGAGACCATGAACGGCATCCGCCCGGTGCGCGCGTTCCGCCGCGAGGCCGTCAACGACGCCGGGTTCCGGGCGCTCAACCAGCGGCACGAGCGGACCAACGGCGACGCGCTGCTGGAGATGGCCCGGTACGTCACCGGATCGCGGCTGGTGGCCAACACGGCCGTCGCGGCGATCGTGCTGTGGGGTGCCCACCGGGTGGCGGACGGCTCGCTGGAGCTGGGGGTGCTGGCGGCGGCGGTGCTGTACCTGCGGCGGCTGTACGACCCGATCGACCGGCTCGGCATGTTCCTCAACTCCTACCAGTCGGCGGCGGCCTCGCTGGAGAAGATCGCCGGGCTGCTGGCGCAGACGCCGTCGGTGCCGGAGCCGGCCGCGCCCCGGGAGCTGCCGGCCCGCCGCTCCGGGCTCCCGGGCCGGGAGGTCGTGTTCGACGGCGTCGGCTTCGGCTACCGCACCGGCGGCGAGGTGCTGCCCCGCTTCGACCTCACCCTGCCGGCCGGGCAGACCGTCGCCGTGGTCGGCTCCACCGGCGCCGGGAAGTCCACGCTGGCCAAGCTCCTCGCCCGCTTCTACGACCCCACGGCGGGCCGGGTCCTCCTCGACGGTGTCGACCTGCGTGACCTCGCGGTGCCCGAACTGCGGCGCGGGGTGGTCATGGTGACGCAGGAGGCGTTCCTGTTCTCCGGCACGGTCGCCGAGAACATCGCCGTCGGGCGGCCCGACGCGACCCGGGAGGAGATCGAGCGGGCGGCGAAGGCGATCGGCGCGCACGAGTTCATCAGCGCCCTGCCCGACGGCTACGACACCGACGTCCGCAAGCGGGGCGGCCGCATCTCCGCCGGTCAGCGCCAACTGGTGGCCTTCGCGCGGGCGTTGCTGGCCGACCCGGCCGTGCTGATCCTCGACGAGGCGACCAGCTCCCTCGACGTCCCCGGCGAGCGGGCCGTACAGGCGGCGATGGCGACGGTGCTGGCGGGCCGGACGGCGGTGGTGATCGCGCACCGGCTGTCGACCGTGGAGATCGCCGACCGGGTCCTCGTCATGGAACAGGGCCGGATCGTCGAGGACGGCAGCCCCGCCGAACTGATCGCGGGCACCGGCCGGTTCGCGGACCTGCACCGCGCCTGGCGGGACAGCCTGGCCTGACCGGGACCGCCGCCACGACCGCGCGAGCCCGGCCCGACCGGGGCCAGGGGCCCGCCGAGCAGTTCGGCCCGACCCGGGCCGTCACGACCGAAGGGACGGGGGCGGATGATCGACGTCTACGGGGATCCCGGCACGCCCGACTGCCGCGGCGGCTGGTGGTACCTGTGGTGGCTGGTGCGCCGCCAGCCGGGGCGGGCGCTGGCCGGGGCCGTGCTGGCCAGTGTCTGGATGGTGCTGCTGGCGGCCGCGCCGTACCTGCTGTCGAAGGCGGTCGACGAGGGGCTGGAGGCCGGGGACCCGGCCGCACTGGCGGGCTGGACCGCCGCCCTGGTCGTCGTGGGGGCGGCCAACGCCTGGGTGAGCATCATGCGGCACCGCACGATGACCCGGCTGCGCATGGACGCGAACTTCCGCACGGTCAAGGTCGTCGTCGGGCAGGTGGTGCGGCTGGGGGCCGCGCTGCCGCGCCGGGTGGGGGCCGGTGAGGTCGTCACCGTCGGGGTGGGCGACGTGCAGACCATCGCCGGGTCGCTGACGGTGATCGGGCCGGGCGTCGGCTCGGTCGTCGTGTACGTCGTCGTCGCCGGGCTGCTGCTGGCGGTCTCACCGCTGCTCGCGGCGGTCGTGCTGCTCGGGATGCCGGTGGTGGCCGTGCTCGTGGGACCGCTGATGGCGCGGCTCCAGGGGGTGGAGGGCGAGTACCGGGAACGGCAGGGCGTGCTCACGGCCCGGATCGGCGACCTGGCGGGCGGGCTGCGGGTGCTCAACGGGCTAGGCGGGAAGGGCCTGTTCGCGGACGCCTTCCGGCGCGACTCCCGGCGGCTGCGCGACCAGGGCTACCGGGTCGGCGCGGTCACCAGCTGGATGCAGGCGCTCGGCACGGGCCTGCCGACGGTGTTCCTCGCCGTCGTCACCTGGCTGGCGGCCCGGCTCGCCGCCCGGGGGGACCTGACGGTGGGCGAGTTGGTGTCGGTGTACGGCTATGTCGCCGTACTGGTCGGCCCGGTGGCGTTCCTCGTCGACATGGGGTACCAGCTGAGCCGGGGTGTGGTGGCCGCCCGCCGGGTCGTCCGGCTGCTGCGGCTGGAGCCGGACCCGGACACCGGCACCGCGCCGGCGCCCGCCGGGCCGGCGGTGCTGTACGACCCCGCGTCGGGGGTACGGGTGGTGCCGGGCCGGCTGACGGCGCTGGTGGGCGCCCGGCCGGCCGACACCGCAGGGGTCGTCGACCGGCTGGGCCGGTACGCGCCGTCCGACGTCACCTGGGGTTCCGTACGCCTCGACGCGGTCCCGCTGGCGCGGGTCAGGGAGCGCATCCTGGTCGCCGACAACGAGGCCGACCTGTTCGCGGGCCCGCTGCGCGAGGTGGTGGGCGGCGGGCGCGTCCACACCGACGCCGCCGTGGGGCGCGCGGTGCGGGCGGCTGCCGCCGAGGACGTCGTGCGGGGCCTGCCGGAGGGGCTGGACTCGCCGGTGGCCGCACAGGGCCGCAGTCTCTCCGGCGGGCAGCGGCAGCGCGTACGGCTGGTGCGGGCGCTGCTCGCCGACGCCGAGGTGCTGCTCGCCGTGGAGCCGACGTCGGCGCTGGACGCGCACACCGAGGCGGCGGTCGCCGCACGGCTGCGCGCGGCGCGGGACGGCCGGACGACCGTCGTCACCAGCACCTCCCCGCTGCTGCTCGACCACGCCGACACCGTGCTGTACCTGGTGGACGGGAAGGTCGCGGCGAGCGGGCGGCACCGGGTGCTGAGGGAGACGGAGCCGGGCTACCGGGCGCTGGTGGCACGGGACGCCGGGGAGACCGAGGACGCCGAGGACGCCGGGGACGCCGGGGACGCTGCGCAATTCGGGCACACCGGGCCGGGCGGGGAAGGCGAGGCCGCCGGCCCCGGCGATGTCGAGGAGGCCGTGACATGACGTCGGGACGACAGGAGGGGAGGCCACGGGCCTCGGCGGCACCGGAGCCAGGGGGACCACGGGCTTCGGCGGCACCGGAGCCGGGAGGTCCAGGGCTTCCGGCGGCACCGGAGCCGGAAGGACCACGGACGATCTCGGCGGTACCGGAGCCGGAGACCACGGGCCGGCTCCCGGTGGCCGGCCCGGCCGGCGTCCGGCGGGCGGCCGCCCGGCTGGTGCGGGCCGACGGGCGGGCCTTCACCGTCGTCCTCGTGGCGAACGCGCTGGCCGCCGCGGCCGGGCTGGCCGGGCCCTGGCTGCTGGGGCGGATCATCGACGAGGTGCGCGCCGGGAGCGGCACCGGGGCCGTGGACCGGCTGGCGGCGTCCCTCCTGGTGTGCGCGGCGGCGCAGTTGCTGCTGGCGCGCTGGGCCCGGTACGCCGGGCACCGCTTCGGGGAGCGGACGCTGGCGCGGGTGCGGGAGCAGTTCGTGGGGCGGGCGCTGGAGCTGCCCGCGTCGGTCGTGGAGCGGGCCGGCACCGGCGATCTGACCACGCGGGGCACCGCCGACGTGGCGGCCGTGGGGACCACGCTGCGCGACGCCGGCCCGGAGCTGCTGGTCTGCACGGTGCAGGCGCTGTTCGTGCTGGGCGCCGTCTTCGTGATCGATCCGCTGCTGGGCGCGGTCGGGGTGCTCGGGCTGACGCCGATCTGGTGCGCGCTGCGCTGGTACCTGCGGCGGGCGCGCGCCGGGTACCTCGCCGAGGGCGCGGCCGGCTCCGAGGTCGCCGAGATCCTCGCGGCGACCGCGTCCGGGGCGCGCACGGTGGAGGCGTTCGGGCTCCAGGAGGCGCGCGTCGGGGCGAGCCGTACGGCGCTGGAGGTCTCGCGGCGCGCCCGCTTCCACACCCTGTACCTGCGGTCGGTGTTCTTCCCGGTCATCGAGGTGTCGTACGCGCTGCCCGTGGCGGGCGTCCTGCTACTGGGCGGGGCGCTGCACGCGCGCGGCGCGATGAGTCTGGGCACGGTGGTGGCGGCCGCGCTGTACCTGCGGCAGTTCACCGAGCCTCTGGACATGATCCTGGTGCGGGTGGAGCAACTCCAGAGCAGCGGCGCCTCGTTCGCGCGGGTGGAGGGACTGGCGCCGGACCCGCGGCGGGACGGCGCGGAACCGGACGGCACGGCTCCCCGGGCCGGCGTCCCGGCCCCGGCGGACGACCGGATCGACGTGACCGGCGTGCGGTACGCCTACGAGCGCGGCGGCGAGGTGCTGCGCGGGGTCGACCTGACGCTACGGCCCGGGGAGCGGCTCGCGGTCGTCGGCCCGTCCGGCGCCGGGAAGACCACGCTGAGCAGGCTGCTGGCGGGCGTGGACGCGCCGACGGCGGGTTCGGTGACGGTGGGCGGGGTGCCGGTGGCCGCCCTGGGACCGGAGGTGCTGCGCCGCCAGGTCGTCCTGGTCACCCAGGAGCACCATGTCTTCATCGGCACGGTCCGCGACAACCTGCTGATCGCCGAGCCCGGTGCCTCGGACGAGCGGGTGTGGGCGGCGCTGGCGGCGGTCGGCGCGGCGGGCTGGGTCCGGGAGCTGCCCGGCGGGCTGGACGCGGAGCTGGGGGCGGGCGGCTGCCGTACGGACGGTTCGCAGGCGCAGCAGCTCGCGTTGGCCCGGGTCGTGCTGGCCGACCCGCACACCCTGATCCTGGACGAGGCGACGGCGCTGCTGGACCCGACGACCGCCCGGCACACCGAGCGCGCCCTCGCCGCCGTCCTGCGGGGCCGTACGGTCATCGCCATCGCGCACCGGCTGCACACGGCGCACGACGCGGACCGGGTGGCCGTGATGGAGGACGGCCGCCTCACCGAACTCGGCACGCACGAGGAGCTGGTGCGGGCGGGCGGCGCGTACGCGGCGCTGTGGGCGACGTGGCACGGGGAGCCGAGCGAGGCGTAGTCCGACGCGGGAGCAGTCCCCGCGGGGGCAGTCCCCTGGGGAGCAGTCCCCTCGGAAACAGTCCCTGGGGACCTATCGATTCCGGACAACGGCACGGCCGTCCCCTCCCCGGCGACGGTCTCCGGCCGCCCCGGCCACGCCCCGTCCCGCCCGCTGCCGGGCGTCCGCATCATGCGTGCCTGACGCGGTCGGCCCCGCCGGGACGGCGTCCACTCTTTGCCGGTCCCTTACCTCCGACCTGTTGGCCCTTGACCGGGGTCACGCCCCTTTTACACGGCGGCAATGTTCACCGGCCGGTCGGTTTCCGGCCAACATCACGAGGGGGTCATGACATGTACGCGACCTCGGTGCCACTCTTCCTCTCACCCGCCGCACAGCGTCAGCACAGCACCGGTCGGCCACCCCACGCCGTCCGGGCTCCCCCACTCCCAAGGAGCTCGTGTGACTGTCTCGCCCGCCTTCTACGCGCGTCACAAGCGCACCACCCTGGCCGTCGCCACCGCCGTCGCGGCCGGAGCCCTGATCACCACCGGCCTGACCGGTGGCACCGCCGCCGCCCAGACCGCGCCGGACTCCGCGGGCTCCACCCCGCTCGCCGTCCCCACCGCCCTGGCCCCGGCCGCCCGCACCGCCCTCATCCAGGACAAGCAGGCCGACGCCCCCGCGACCGCGCAGGAGATCGGTCTGGGCGCCCAGGAGAAGCTGGTCGTCCGCGACGTGATCAAGGACGCGGACGGCGCGGTCCACACCCGCTACGAGCGCACCTACGCGGGCCTGCCGGTCCTCGGCGGCGACCTGGTCGTCCACGAGTCGGCCTCGGGCGCGGAGCAGGGCGTCACCAAGGCGACGAACGCCACCATCAAGGTCGCCTCCACCACCCCGGCCGTGACCGCGGCGAAGGCCGAGTCCCAGGCGCTCTCCCTCGCCAAGGCGGCGGGCTCGGAGGACACCGACGCCTCCCAGGCGCCCCGCAAGGTGGTCTGGGCGGGCAACGGCAGCAAGCCGACCCTGGCCTACGAGACGGTCGTCGGCGGCCTCCAGGAGGACGGCACCCCGAACGAGCTGCACGTCATCACCGACGCGGCGACCGGCGCGAAGCTGTACGAGTACCAGGGCATAGAGACCGGCACCGGCAAGAGCCTGTACTCCGGCACCGTCACCCTCGGCACGTACCTCTCGGGCTCGACGTACCAGCTGTACGACACCTCGCGCGGCGGCCACAAGACGTACAACAAGGCGCGCAGCACCAGCAGTTCGGCGGGCACCCTGTTCACGGACACCGACGACACCTGGGGCACCGGCGCGGCCTCCAGCTCGTCCACGGACCAGACGGCGGCGGTGGACGCGGCCTACGGCGCCCAGACCACCTGGGACTTCTACAAGAACACCTTCGGCCGCAACGGCATCAAGAACAACGGCGTGGCGGCGTACTCCCGCGTCCACTACGGCAACGCCTACGTCAACGCCTTCTGGGACGACAGCTGCTTCTGCATGACGTACGGCGACGGCTCGGGCAACGTCAAGCCGCTCACCTCGCTCGACGTCGCCGGCCACGAGATGACCCACGGCGTCACCTCGAACACGGCGGGCCTGAACTACTCCGGCGAGTCCGGCGGCCTGAACGAGGCGACGTCCGACATCTTCGGCACGGCGGTCGAGTTCTACGCGGCGAACTCCAACGACGTCGGGGACTACCTCATCGGCGAGAAGATCGACATCAACGGCGACGGCACCCCGCTGCGCTACATGGACCAGCCCAGCAAGGACGGCGCGTCCGCCAACTACTGGTCGTCGACGCTGAAGAACCTGGACGTGCACTACTCGTCCGGCCCGGCGAACCACTTCTTCTTCCTCCTCTCCGAGGGCAGCGGCAGCAAGACCATCAACGGGGTCTCGTACAACTCCCCGACCTACAACGGCTCGACGATCACCGGCATAGGCCGGGCCAAGGCGGTCCAGATCTGGTACAAGGCCCTGACGACGTACATGACGTCGACCACGACGTACTCGGGCGCCCGCACGGCGACCCTGAGCGCGGCGTCGGCCCTGTACGGCTCCTCCAGCACCGAGTACGCGACGGTCGCGGCGGCCTGGACGGCGATCAACGTCAGCTGACCGCACAGTAGGTGAGCGGAGGCGGCACCCGGGAGGCGCATATTCCGGGTGCCGCCCTACGCTTGGGCACCATGTCTTCGGAGGACTTCACGTACGCCGATGTCGGCGCGACCCGCGAGCGGCCCGGCTTCTGCCCGCCCGGCTTCCACTCCCTGCACGTGCGCACCCGCCTCGGCGAGGGCGAGGAGGTCTTCCGCCGCGCGGCCGAGGCCGTGTTCACCTGGGAGATGCACCGCTCGATGGGCGTCGGCATGACCACCGACGCCGACCGCGCGGCCCCCGACGTGGACGTCACCGTGACACTCGCCGGCATGATCAAGGCCCCCTGCCGCGTGGTCTGGACGGTCGAGGAACGCCGCCGCGCCGGCTGGGCCTACGGCACCCTGCCCGGCCACCCCGAATGCGGCGAGGAGGCCTTCGTCGTCGACCGCACCGGCGACGGCACGGTCTGGCTGACCGTCTCCGCCTTCAGCCGCCCCGCCAAGTGGTACGCCCGCGCGGCCGGCCCGGCGACGCGGGGGTTGCAGCAGGCGTACGCCCGCAGATGCGGGACGGTGCTGCGGGGGCTGGCTACGGCGGGGGTGGAGGAGTAACCCGCGCCGGGACGCGGCACACTTCCACGCGCCTCCGAGCCCGTACAGCGACATATGCTCGTATTCACCTTGAGGAGGAGGCGAGCCGTACCGTGATCGCCCCTGACGACGAAGCACTGGAAGCAGCCGTCGGCCGCGACACAGCCAACACCGCCCTACGCCAGAGCGTGGCCCGCAACCGCCGCCTGCACGCCCTCCACAGACTCCAGGATCTCGCGGCGGAGGGGGGCCTCGACGCCGAAGCCCTGCTCGACAAGCGCGCCTACCGTGGAGGGGCGACCCGTTGAACGTGGCCGTGGCGGAGGGGGCAGGCCTGACACCGCTCCACCACGACGCAGGGCCCGCCTCGCTGCGGCGGCTCACCGCCCTGTGCGACGGGCGGCTCACAATCGGGGTGTGGGACAGTCACCCCTGCATGCCGGCGCCCTCCACCAAGCCGTCCGGGGATCACGCGCCCATGTCGGACACGGACGCGTCCGGTGCTGCGTCGATGCTGTACTCATAGCCGACGGTCAGCCGGTAGGGCAGGCACCATTCCCCGTACTCGATCACACCCTCGTCGTCCCAAAGTCGGTGGGCACCGGCCAGGATGGGAGAGCCGACGCGCAGACCGAGGTAGTTCGCTTCCCGCACGTCGGCGTCGCGGCCGTGGAGGTCATCGCGCCCTGCCACCACCCTCCTGCCCGTAGCACGCTGGATCTTCAACAGCAGCCCGGGCGACGACGCTCGCGACGTCGACAGCAACTCCGGGACAGCAGCAGCAAAGTGGGCCGGATACCACGTCACGAACAGACCGGTGCGCTGTTGCCCTTTACCCGTGTGCCACTGGCGCCGCACCACCTGGGCACCGTCCTCGAGGTCGAAGATCTCGGCAACGTACTGAGGCGGCTTGATCAGCTCCGCGGTCGTGACGATCAACGTCTCACCTTCGGCGAGCACGGACCCGGTGCGCAGGACGCGGGTGATGCGGTCGTAGCCGGAGGGAGCGACCTCGGGGGCGTTGGCGACGAAGGTTCCCCGCCGTGACGTGGTGATGTAGCCCTCGACCTGAAGCTGGTCGAGAGAGCGGCCGAGGGTGGCGACGGATACGCCCTCTCGCTTGGCCAGCTCCCGCACCGGCGGGAGCTTCTCGCCTTCCTTCAACGCGCCGTCCAGGATGCGGCGGCGGATGCGTTCGGCTACCTGCATGTAGGGGTGATCGGTGTCCGACATGGCGTCTCCCGTGGGGATGTCCTAGGGCACCGCCGACTGTACTAGGACACGGTTAATCCGGATGAGGGACATGAGGAGAACCCCCTGGCGCCACTGTCCTAGGTCACGCTACTTTCTGACCTAGGACACAACCACGGCCAAACCCCCGCGACGCGCGAGGTTCGGGGGCGTGGCCGACGCTGACCAGGAGCGCCACCATGCACGACCTCATCCGCTGTGTCGCCGCTCGGCTTCGGCAGTTGTTCACCCCTGGTACGGGCAAGCGGCGAGCGGGGTCCCGTCCGTCTCCCGCGAGCCCCGCGCGGTGGCCGGACGCACCCCGTACGGCCACCGCACGACTTCCCGTCGCCCGGTCGCCGTACGGGCTACACGAACCACTCGACGGTGAAGAGGCAGCACTGGCCCGCCCCTACGTCATCGCAATGGAACGACAAGAACGCGCGATGCACCACCGACGCGGCATCGCGCCGGTTCCGGCAACGGACGTCGGCATCGATCTCGACCAGCACATGATCTGCTCGGAGGGGGTGGCCTGATGAGCCTGACCACCACGGACGCCGGGCTGTCGGCGGAGTGCACGCTGGCGCGGCGGCAAGGATACGAGGACCTGCACCTCGCATGCCGCCGAACCAGGGACGTGCCCTTGCCCCACAGCACGGGTCTGCTCCTGCTGGAACGCTGCCGATGTGCCTGCCACAGGCCGGTTGCGGGGGGCGAGCGGTGAACGCCGGAACCCCGCCCGAGCCGGGCGAGCCTCACCGTTTGACGCTGGCCGTCTACCGCATCGGGCCCGATGGTGAACGCGTCGGCGAGATCCACCAGAGCAGCATCACCCGCCGCCCGGACCCGGAAAGGCTCACCATCTCGATGGACTGGCCCGCCTGCCGCTGCCCCCGCTGCCGGACCGGGAACGGCCCACGCGTCCGGTAGTCGCCCCACCGAGGCCGAAGTCCACTTACAGTCCTGACGCATCCAACTGCGTCTACATAGCCGGCCCCGCCCTCGGCAGGATCCTCCTCCGCGAGAGCGACGCCCCGGACACCGTCCTCACGACGACGGTGTCCGGTCTGCGCGCCCTGATACACAGCCTCAAAGGCGACCAGAAGCTCCTCACGTGACCTGGCATACGGCTTCCCGCGTTACAGTCCGCGAGGGGGGCCACGGACTCGCCGGTCCGTGGACCCACACCGTCATCGAAAAGCAGTTACTCACCCGAAGCTCAGGTACCGGGCCGACCCCAGCCCCCTGACTTCAGGTTTTGCTCTTGGTCAGGCGGACTGTCTCGCGAGGTCATCGAGTGGAGCGGCGCTTCGGCGTTCGTGAGTTATCTTCCGACGGCTCCTTGGACCGCTCAGGGGGCGGCCGGGTCCGGCGTACGCGTTCTCGGCGTTCTCTCAGGCCAAGACCGATAGGTGACGCCGCCTCAGATTGCCGGGGTGTCGTCGACAACCGGCCGGTGAATCTCGACGACCGGTCGGGGACCACGGTGTCGCCGGGAGGGGCGGCGTCGGCGCCGCCCCTCCCGGGCCCCGCTCACCGCATCAGCACCCCCGCCCCCTCCGCCAGCTCCTCCGACGGGCCGGCCACCAGTCCCAGTTCCGCGCCGGACGCCAGCAGCGGGTGGTCGGGGAGGATGCGGACCGTGTAGCCGTAGGGGCCGGTGCGGTCGAGGGAGAGGGGGCCCTCGTAGATCCAGCTGCCCTCCAGGTCGGGGCCGCTCGTCGGTTTCAGGGGGACGGTCGTCGCGTCGGTGATGCGGTCCTCGGTGTCGACGCGGCCGGAGACGGCCTGGACCTCGACGTCGTCGGGGGCGAGGTCGCCGAGGCGCAGGCGGACGCGGAGGGAGAGGGTGCTGCCGAGTTCGGCGGTCGGGGTGGCGGCCGAGGTCTCGACGTGGTCGACGGTGACGGCGTGCCAGGCCGACCGCACCCTGGCCTTCCAGGCGGCGAGCTCGCTCGCGGTGTCCGGGTCGAGGGCGCGGTGGGCCTGGGCGGCGGGGACGTAGAGCCGCTCGACGTACTCGCGGACCATGCGGCCGGCCAGGACCTTGGGGCCCAGCAGGGTGAGGGTCTGGCGGACCATCTCGATCCAGCGGTCGGGCAGGCCCTGCCGGCCGCGCTCGTAGAAGCGGGGGGTGACGCGCTGTTCGAGGAGGTCGTAGAGGGCCGCCGCCTCGATGTCGTCGCGGCGGTCGGGGTCCGTGCCGGCGCCGTCGGCGGTGGGGATCGCCCAGCCGAAGTCGGGCCGGAACCATTCGTCCCACCAGCCGTCGAGGACGGAGAGGTTGAGGCAGCCGTTGAGCGCCGCCTTCATGCCGGACGTGCCGCACGCCTCCAGCGGGCGCAGGGGGTTGTTCAGCCAGATGTCGCAGCCCGGGTAGAGCTTCTGGGCCATCGCCATGCCGTAGTCGGGGAGGAAGACGACGCGGTGGCGGACGCGCGGGTCGTCGGCGAAGCGGACCAGCTCCTGGACGAGCCGCTTGCCGCCGTCGTCCGCCGGGTGCGCCTTGCCGGCCACGACGATCTGGACCGGCCGTTCGGGGTGGAGCAGCAGGTCCATCAGCCGGTCGCGGTCCCGGAGCATCAGCGTGAGGCGCTTGTACGACGGGACGCGGCGCGCGAAGCCGATGGTGAGGACGTCGGGGTCGAGGACGCCGTCGATCCAGCCCAGCTCGGCCGTGCCCGCGCCACGCTGGCGCCAGGAGGCGCGCAGGCGGGCGCGGACCTCGTGGACGAGCTGTTCGCGCAGGTCGCGGCGGAGGTCCCAGATGTCCTGGTCGGGGATGTCGGCGACGGAGTCCCAGCGGTCGGAGCCGCCGACGCTGAGCGCGTCCTCGGTGCGCTGGACGCCGACCCGGCGGGCGCCGAGGCGCAGCACCTCGGGGGCGACCCAGGTCGGGGCGTGCACCCCGTTGGTCACGGAGGTGATCGGCACCTCGGCGGGGTCGAAGCCGGGCCACAGGCCGGCGAACATCTCACGGCTGACCTGGCCGTGCAGCAGCGACACGCCGTTGGCGCGCTGGGCCAGGCGCAGGCCCATCACCGCCATGTTGAACAGGTTGGGTTCACCGCCGGGGTAGGTCTCCATGCCCAGGCCGAGGATGCGGCCGACGTCCATGCGCGGCAGTTCGGCGCCGGGGCCGAAGTGCCGGGTGACCAGCTCGCGGTCGAAGCGGTCGATGCCGGCCGGGACGGGGGTGTGCGTGGTGAAGACCGTGCCGGCCCGGACCGCCTCCAGGCCGGAGTCGAAGTCGAGTCCCTCGTCGCAGAGTTCGGCGATGCGCTCCAGGCCGAGGAAGCCGGCGTGCCCCTCGTTGGTGTGGAACACCTCGGGCGGGGCGTGCCCGGTCAGCCGGCAGTACGTGCGTACCGCCCGGACACCTCCTATGCCGAGCAGCATCTCCTGGAGGAGCCGGTGCTCGCTGCCGCCGCCGTAGAGCCGGTCGGTCACCCCCCGCTCGCGCAGGTCGTTCTCCTCGACGTCGGAGTCGAGCAGCAGCAGCGGCACCCGGCCCACCTGGGCCAGCCAGATCCGGGCGCGCAGCCGCCTGCCGCCGGGCAGGGCGAGGGAGACCTGGGCGGGGGTGTCCTCGTCCTCCTCCAGGAGGGTCAGCGGCAGCTCGTTGGGGTCGAGGACGGGGTAGTGCTCCTGCTGCCAGCCGTCCCGGGTCAGGCTCTGGCGGAAGTAGCCGTGCCGGTACAGCAGGCCTACCCCGATCAGCGGCACGCCCAGGTCGCTGGCCGCCTTCAGGTGGTCGCCGGCCAGGATGCCGAGGCCGCCGGAGTACTGGGGCAGGGCGGCCGTGATGCCGAACTCGGGGGAGAAGTAGGCGATGGCGGCCGGGAGCCGCAGGGAGGCGTCCTGGGTCTGGTACCAGCGGTCGCCGGTCACGTAGTCGTGCAGCTCGTCGACGGCCGCGGTCAGCCGGCGCAGGAAGCGGCGGTCCCCGGCCAGTGCGGTGAGGCGCTCGGCGCGCACACCGCCGAGGAGCCGGACCGGGTCCTTGCCGGAGGCGGCCCAGCGTTCGGGGTCGACGGACTGGAAGAGGTCACGGGTCTCCGCGTGCCAGGACCAGCGCAGGTTGCGGGCCAGGTCACCGAGCGGCCGGAGGGGTTCGGGGAGAAGGGGTCGGACGGTGAATCGACGGATCGCCTTCACATTCCACCTCGGCGTGCGTGAGGAAGAGACGCACGGCGGTGTGCGTCCACGTCGTGGATGACGGTACCGGGGTCGGCGCGGGTGGCGCCGAGGGCTTGCCGCCCCCGCGTGCCCGGCTTTCGGCCCGGTACCGGCCCGGCCGTCCGGCTCCCCCGGACGGCGGTACCCGCCGCGCCCGGGGGACGCTCATCCTGTATGGCCGATTCCGTCCCCTGAAGACCCCTCGGGCCACCTTGTGGTGCTTCGCCCCGCACGAGAGGCTGCCCCGTGCGTACCCGGCGCCGGGAACCCGCGCCGCCGTAGACCGAGTGGAGGAGGGGAACGCGGACCATGGCACGGACGCGAACACGGTGTCTGCGCCGGGTGGGGGGTCTGGTCGCGGTCGCCACGACCGTGACGTTTTCGGCCGGCGCCCTGCCCGCGCACGCCGCACCGGAGAGGACGATGCGCGGCGGCCGGGGCACCCGGCGCCGTCCGCGGCAGCTTTCTCGTGACGCCCGGGAACGGGGCGGGCGCCCCGTCGGGGGCCGGCCGTGGCGTCGCCGCGCGGTACGGGGAGAGGAAGGTGTCCGGCCGGGGAGCCGGTTCGCCGGACAAGCCGCTGCGATTCCCGGGTTCCTGACGGCGTGACACCGTCCCCGGCTCCGCCGCCGCGAACGGGCCCGGTCCAGCACCGCCCTTGTGCGCGGACATACGCGCGAGTAGTTAACAAAGTCCCGGATTGCTCACCCGAAAAGGGTGGGAAGGCTCCTCCGGTACACGACCCCGTACGCCCCCCGTACGACACCCCGTACGACCCGAGCACCACCCGGCGCGCCCGGGTGCGAGCACAACCCCGGCCCGTCCGGGTACCCGTAAGGGACCCGGCGCGACCGGACCCGAGTACCGCCCCCGGCGCATCCGGCCACCAGCACCACCCGGTTCCGCCCGGACCGCACCGCCACCACCCCGGGCCCCCGGGAACGAGCCCCAACCCGGCCCTCCGGGGCCAGCACCACCCCGGTCCCCCAGGGCCAGCACCACCCCGGGTCCCGCCCGGGGCCAGCACCACCCCGGGTCCCGCCCGGGCACCACCGGCACCCCCCACCGCAGGACCCACCTCCCCTCGTCCATCCGCCCACCCACGTTGATGCGGACAGGAGCGGTCATGCCCGCCACGCACCACTCGTCAGCACCCCCGACACCCCGTTCGTCCCGCACCACGGCGCCGGCACCCCCCGTGCGCCCCGCCGACGCCGGACCGCCGGCCCCGGAGCGATCCTCCGCGGGTGATGTGACCGCCGTGGGGCGCATCCCCGTCCTCGACGTCCGCCCGATCGTGCAGCACGGCCGCCGGCCGGCCAAGGCGGTCACCGGGGAGACGTTCCAGGTCTCGGCCACCGTGTTCCGCGAGGGCCACGACGCCGTCGCCGCGAACGTCGTCCTGCGCGACCCCGGGGGCCGCCCGGGCCCGTGGACGCCGATGCGCGAACTCGCCCCCGGCACCGACCGCTGGGGCGCCGACGTCACCCCGGACGCACCGGGCCGCTGGACGTACGCGGTGGAGGCCTGGGGCGACCCCGTCACCACCTGGCGCCGGACCGCCGGGGTAAAGATCCCGGCGGGGATGGACACCGAACTGGTCCTGGAGGAGGGCGCCCGCCTGCACGAGCGGGCGGCGGCCGAGCTGCCCGGCGGGGAGGAGCGGAAGGGGGCCGTGCTGCTGGCGGCCGCCGACGCCCTGCGCGACACGACGCGTCCGGCCGCCTCCCGTCTCGCGGCGGCGCTGACGCCGGAGGTGGAGGAGGTGCTGGCCCGTCATCCCCTGCGGGAACTGGTCACCGCGTCCGACGCCCTGCCGCTGCTGGTGGAGCGGGAACGGGCCCTGTACGGGGCGTGGTACGAGTTCTTCCCCCGCTCGGAGGGGACGCCCGAGCGTCCGCACGGCACGTTCCGCACCGCCGCCCGCCGGCTGCCCGCCATCGCCGCGATGGGCTTCGACGTCGTCTACCTCCCCCCGATCCACCCCATCGGCACCACCTTCCGCAAGGGCCGCAACAACACCCTCACCCCCGGCCCCGACGACGTCGGCGTGCCCTGGGCCATCGGCTCCCCCGAAGGCGGCCACGACGCCGTCCACCCCGACCTGGGCACCCTGGAGGACTTCACCCACTTCGTCGAACAGGCCGCCGGCCACGGCCTGGAGATCGCCCTCGACTTCGCGCTCCAGTGCTCCCCCGACCACCCCTGGGTCCACAAACACCCCGAGTGGTTCCACCACCGCCCCGACGGCACCATCGCCCACGCCGAGAACCCGCCCAAGAAGTACCAGGACATCTACCCCGTCGCCTTCGACGCCGACATGGACGGCCTCGTCGAGGAGAGCACGCGCGTCCTGCGCCACTGGATGTCCCACGGCGTGCGGATCTTCCGCGTCGACAACCCCCACACCAAACCCGTCGTCTTCTGGGAACGGCTCATCGCCGGCATCAACCGCACCGACCCCGACGTGATCTTCCTCGCCGAGGCCTTCACCCGCCCGGCGATGATGCGCACCCTCGCCGAGATCGGCTTCCAGCAGTCCTACACCTACTTCACCTGGCGCAACACCAAGGACGAACTGACGGAGTACCTCAC